>JALUKS010000084.1:0-26903 GCA_027056465.1 Sulfurimonas sp. | reverse complement strand
GAAGAAACACTTTTTTATAGTATAATTATAGATACAAAAAAGGGGTCATTTATGCAAGAAGAAAAATCACTAAAAATTAATCAAGAAAGTATGGATCTTTTAGTAGCGAATGTTATCCCTACAACAAAATACTTTGAGAGTCGTTTTGATCATATGCAGTATCAGATAGATGAAGTAAGAAAGTCTCAAACTTCACTACAAGAGAATATGGATAAACGATTTATATCTATGCAAGAGAATATGGACAAACGATTTATATCTATGCAAGAGGATATGGATAAGCGATTTATATCTATGCAAGAAGATATGGATAAGCGATTTATATCTATGCAAGAAGATATGGATAAGAGATTTGAACAGGTTGATAAGAGATTTGAACAAGTTAATAAAAGATTTGAGCAAATCGACAAACGATTTGAACAAGTTGATCAACGATTTGATACTATTACAGAATCTATCCATATACTAACTTTAAGAATAGAAGAACTAGCAAAATCTCAAGAAACAACCATCAGAGATTATATCATAGAAAGAGATAGACATTATGATACAAAATTTAATAACTTAAGAATGTTCAACATAGCTACAATAACACTTGTTGCAGGAGTTATCTTAAAAATGGCAGGAATTTTACATATATAAAGAGGAAAAATAATGAGTAGAGTTTACTTAACAGGTGCTGGACCTGGTGATATAGAGCTTCTTACAATGAAAGCACATCGTGTTATCACTCAAGCAGATGTTGTCATTTATGACCGTTTAGCTAACCCAGAGATTCTTGATATGGCAAAAAATGGCTGTAAATTTGTATATGTTGGTAAAGAAGATGGAAAACATACTCTCCCGCAAGATGAGATAAATGAAGTAATTTATCAAAATGCACTTAAATATGAAGTAGTTGTGCGTTTAAAAGGTGGTGATCCTTTTGTCTTTGGACGTGGTGGTGAGGAGGGAGCTTACCTGCATAAACATGGTATAAAGTATGATATCATTCCAGGGATAACTTCTGCTATTAGTGTACCAGCTTATGCAGGGATTCCTGTGACACATCGTGGTATTGCAGTTAGCTTTCATGTCGTAACAGCTCATGAATCACCAAACAAAAAAGAGTCTCAAATTCCTTGGGAAAATTTTAAAACTGATGACACTATCATCTTTTTAATGGGACTACGTAATCTTCCTAAAATTTCTACAAAACTCATGGAGATAGGAAAACCAAATGACTATCCTTGTGCGGTTATTTCTAGGGGAACAACAAAAGAGCAAAAAGTTATTGTCGGCACACTAGAAAACATTGTAGAGAAAACAAAAGGTATTCCAAGTCCTGCACTTATAGTTGTTGGTAAAGTTGTTTCACTTAGAGAGCAGCTTAAATGGTTTGAGCAGTAGCTCTATCTACTCCACCCTCTAATATACTCTTTAGCCTTTTCATCAAGCATCTTCATTCGCTCTTTACCTTTTGGCAAAGAGGAACGCAGCTTCTTCATCTCTTCTAAAAAAGTGCTGATACCCTCAGGAATAATATCCTCCAGATAAGCGCGAAAATGTTTCGCAAATGCAGGAGAACTCCCAGAAGTAGATACAGCAATAGTTAAATCTTCATTTTTTATAAATGAGGGGAAGATAAAATCACAATACTCGATAGAATCAACACTATTACATAAACATTTATAAGCTTGAGACTCTTCGTAAATAGTTTTTTGTAAACCAATATCATCTATGGCGATGATAACTATGCTCATATCTTTCATATCACCCTTCTCGTAAGCTCTTTTTTCATAGCAAAGATTCTCTTTCTCTATTAGTAGTAAGATTTCAGGAGAGAACTCTAAAGCTATAAGCACTATATCTTTTGTAAAAACAAGAAGTTTTTCAAGTTTCTCAAGGGCAATATTCCCTGCCCCAACTAAGAGTATTTTTTTCTTATCTAGTTTTACAAATGCAGGAAAGTAACTCATACTCTTTATCCTTTTTACTAATGATAGCATAGAGGATATTATTTTGCTATATGATTATTTTTTAATCAGTCTATAAAAATTAGTATGATTAAATTTTAACCATACTTTCTACCTCAATTCTCTCTTATTTTAATTATAATTACAGCATCAATTTAGATTATTAACAGGAGAGTATTTATGGCAGGATTTAAAGAGTTAAAAGGACAAGGACACGCAGCGACGTTGTTTATGGCTTTTTTATACTTCGATATGAGTTTCATGGTCTGGACTATGCTCGGTCCCCTCTCTACAGAGATTGCTGAGGCGTTAGCATTAGGTGGGCATATTTTAACAGCAGGGGAGAAAGCAACACTTCTTTCACTTCCTATTCTTTCAGGGGCTATTTTAAGAATTGTACTTGGTTTTGGTGTAGATAAGTTTGGAGCAAAGCTCACAGCACTTGTTTCTCAAGCTATCGTTATCGCTTCACTCCTTACAGCTTATTTTTTAGGTGATACTATTACTTATGAAGTACTTTTAATTGTTGCACTTGGACTTGGTTTTGCTGGTGCATCATTTGCAGTTGCTCTTCCACAAGCTGGTCAGTGGTATCCACCGAAACTTCAAGGGGTTGTTTTAGGTATCGCTGGAGCTGGTAACATCGGTGTTGTTCTCGACTTTTTACTTGCTCCAAAGATTGCAGAGCATTTTGGTTGGTACTCTGTTTTTGGTGTTGGTGCAGCTATGGCTATCGTTGTATTTATCGCTTACCTTTTCTTAGCAAAAGATGCTCCTTCAGAGATATACACTGTTCGCCCTAAAAAAGTAAAAGATTACATCAAACTTATGGGCGACAAAGATACATGGTGGTTTTCACTCTTTTATGCTGTAAGTTTTGGTGGTTTCGTTGGGTTTGCTGGCTATATGAAAGTCTATCTTATGAATACTTATCAAGCAGATATGTCTGCGTTTGGTTTAGATGTATTTGATGAGTCAAATGTAAAAGTAATTGCTGGATACTTCGGTGCTCTTTGTATCTTCGCAGGTGCTGTTCTTCGTCCTATTGGTGGGAGTACTGCAGATAAAGTGGGTGGAGTAAAATCACTCTACTTCTTCTATGGTGCAGTAGCTCTTTTAGTAGCACTTACTGCAACTGTTAAGCTTCCATTTTATGGAGCAATCTTTGTTCTTTTTCTTATCATGGCAAACCTTGGTATGGCTAACGGTGCAGTTTTTCAACTCGTACCTCAGCGTTTTGCTAAAGATATAGGTATCATGACAGGACTTGTTGGTTGTGCTGGTGGTCTTGGTGGAACAGCGTTAATCAAAACTCTTGGTTGGTCTAAAGGAACATTTGGTGGCTACACAGAGGGTTTCTTAATCTTCGCAGCAGTTGTTCTTGTAGCTATCGTAGGTCTCTCTCTTGTAAAAACAAGATGGAGAACGACTTGGGGTGTTCAAGCTGGTGGTAGAATCTAAACAGATTTTTAAAAATTTCTTTTATGTAAGTATCTACCTTAGGGTACTTACTTTTTCACAGGAGTACAAATGAGTGAACTACTTAACATCTTCCCTTTTATAAAACAGACAATGCTAGACTTAGAAAAACAGAACAAATTTCTCAACAAAGTCACCCTCACAGGCAAGATAAATGCCCTTCATGTAGCTGCTAACCTTTTTGAATTTACCGATAAAACAGCTATAGTTTTTGATGAACTCAAGATTGAGCTTATTAATGCACTCTTAAAAGAAAATATTAATAAAGTCACAAATGAGTTAAATTTTAAAGCTAAAACAGCCATAGATATTCTCATAAGAAATCTTTTTGAGCGTACTGCTGATGTTGGATTTTTCTCTACAGATAGCCTCATCATTGATTTTCTCTCTAGCGACACGGTTTCAAAAGAAGAGATACAAAATCATCTCAAAGAGTATGCAAGTAAATATAGTGTTTATAATGAGATAGTCATTTTTGATACAGCAGGTAATGCCACTGTAAATTTAAACACAGACAATGCACTTCTATCTAGCAGTGACCCTATCATACAAGAGGCACTTCACTCCGATACATACATAGAAAAGTATGCTTATACTGACATATTTAAAGCACAAAAAAGAACACTACTCTATGCACAGAAGATTACTCATAATGGGCAAAACATTGGGGTACTTTGTCTCTGCTTCAAGTTTGATGATGAACTTCGTGGTATCTTTGAGAAACTAGCAACCAACAATGATCAGATAGCCTTACTAGACAACAGTTCCATCCTCGCTTCAAATGGCTTACAAAAACATCTTAAATACTCAGAGGAACCTTACCAAATCAACAAGCAAGGTTATGTTATCGTAACGACAAAAGCTTCATCTTATCAAGGATATAGTGGAGTAGATAGTTGGTTTGCAGCATCTCTACACAAGGCTAATACAGCTCCAGTGCAAATAGCTCCACAAGAGGATGAAGAGCAGAGCAAACAAAAAGAGCCTAATCTCAAACTACTGAGCGAGGAACTCAACCTCATCATTCAAAAAGCTAACGCCATCATTGAAGATATAGCAGATGTTATTATCAATGGAGAACTTATTGCTTCAAAGCAAAAAGTCTATCTTCTAACTCCTATTTTAGATAATCTCAGAAATATTAGTACAGAACTTTTAAACTCCATCAAAGGATCTATAAGAAACCTAGAAGATGTCGTCAAAGAGGGTCTCGTTCATGATGTAAAAATGGCTTCACATCTCGCCATAGACATTATGGATAGAAACCTTTATGAGCGTGCTAATGATAGTAGATGGTGGGCACTCACTCCACTTTTTAAAACGCAACTTGCAAAAGAAGAGCCAGATAGAGAAGCACTTCATAAAACGCTACTCTCTATAAATGAACTCTATACAGTCTATACAAATATTTTTCTTTTTGACACTACTGGTAAAATAATCTCTGCATCGCATGACACATCCATAGTTGGTGAAATTTTAGAAGATGAGTATATCCAGAAAACTCTAAGCAATAAAGATTCTCAAAAATATTTTGTTTCTCCTTTTGAAAAGAGCTCTTTTTATAATAACGAAGCTACTTATATTTACTCAGCTTCTGTAGTAAACAGTGGTAAAACTGTTGGTGGTATAGCTGTAGTTTTTGATGCAACAACCGAATTTGAGGCGATGCTCAATGATAGCTTCCCCTCTTCTCAAGAAGGTTTTATGCTTTTTTGCGATAGAGATAAAAAAGTTATATCATCTAACAATCCAGATATCCCCCTCTCTACAACTCTTGACCTTGAAGATCGTTTTTTTCAACTACAAGGAAAACATGCGGTAAGTGATTTTGTAACATTCCAAAAGGAAGAGTATGTCATAGCCTCCGTTCTTTCACAAGGATATAGAGAGTATAAAACAAGTGACAACTACAAAAATGACACTCTTTCTATTACCTTTGTAAAGGTATAAATGCTGTTTAGATATGTATGCCACTCTTTCATCTTTTCTAAACTTCTCAACTACCTATAACTTTTCAACTGTAACAAAGCTACACACTTACAACAACATTTACTTCATAAAGAGTAAAATTGATATATATCAAGATAATTTTATATTATAAAGATTATAATCAACCAGTTAATGGACACTATTAACAAACTATCTAAGGAGAAAATATGTCACTTTCAAGAAGAGAATTTCTGAAAAGTTCAGCAGCAGCGTCAGCAGCAGCAGCTGTTGGTATGAGTGTACCAGCAGAGTTACAGGCTAATGCAGATACGGCTGAGAGTAGTTGGAGATGGGACAAGGCAGCTTGTCGTTTCTGTGGAACAGGTTGTGGAATCATGATGGCAACGAAAAATGGGAAAATCGTTGCAGTAAAAGGGGATCCAGCAGCTCCAGTAAATCGTGGTCTTAACTGTATTAAGGGTTACTTTAATGCGAAGATTATGTATGGTGCAGATAGATTAACTAAACCTTTACTCCGTATGGATGCAAATGGTAAGTTTGATAAACATGGTGAGTTCGGAGAAATCACTTGGGAGAGAGCTTTTGATGAGATGGAAAAAAACATCCGTAAAGCCCTTAAAGAGAGTGGTCCTGAGGGTGTAGCAGTATTTGCTTCTGGTCAATACACGATTATGGAAGGGTATGCCGCACAGAAGATGATGAAGGGAGGATTCCGTTCAAACGCTATCGATCCTAATGCTCGTCACTGTATGGCTTCTGCAGTTGTTGGTTTCTACCAAACATTTGGTATCGATGAGCCTTCTGGTTGTTATGATGATATTGAGCTTACAGATACGGTTGTTTCTTGGGGTTCAAATATGGCAGAGATGCACCCTATTCTCTGGTCACGTGTAACAGATAGAAAACTTACGGATCCTGATCGTGTGAGAGTTATCAATATGTCAACATATAGACATAGAACTTCTGACTTAGCAGACATCGAGATTATCTTTACACCAAATACTGACCTTGCTATGTGGAACTATATCGCACACGAGATTGTTTACAATCACCCAGAATCTATTGATTGGGATTTCTTAAAAACAAATATCGTTTTTGCAGCTAGTCCTGTAAACCTTGGTTATGGATTAAGAAGAGCTGGTGAAAAATCACTTATGCCTGTAAGAGCTGATGGTTCAGCTGGTAACTACACTGCTAAAGAGATGGAGACTATCAACCATGAAATGGTACATAAAGTATCTGCAGCAGAAGCACCTGCCCTAGAGCCTTACGGTTATAAAGAGGGTGATGATATGGTTAATAAGCCAGCTGGCTTAAAGCACTGGGAGATTACTTTTGAAGAGTACAAAAAATTCCTTGCACCATATACACTTGATTATGTAGCGAAAGTTTCTAAGGGTGATCCTGATGAGTCTATCGAGTCATTTAAGAAAAAACTACAAACTTTAGCTGACTTATACATTGAAAAAGGTCGTAAAATAGTATCTTTCTGGACTATGGGTATGAATCAACATACACGTGGAACATGGGTAAATACACTCTCTTACAATGTTCACTTTATGCTCAACAAACAAGCACTTCCAGGTTCAGGAGCATTTAGTCTTACTGGTCAGCCTTCAGCTTGTGGTACTGCTCGTGAAGTTGGTACTTTCTGCCACCGTTTACCTGCCGATATGATGGTAAAAAATCCACACCATAGAAAAAGAACAGAAAATGGTTGGCATATTCCAGAGGGAACTCTTAACCCAGTTGGTAAACAACACATTATGAAAATTCACCGTGACATCGAAGATGGTCTTGTAAAATTTGCATGGGTAAATGTATGTAATGCTTACCAAGATTCTGCTTCTGCAAAACACTGGATTAAAGCGGCTCGTGAGCTTGATAACTTCATCGTAACATCTGATGGTTACCCAGGTATCTCTGCAATGGTTTCAGATATGGTTCTTCCATCTGCGATGATTTATGAGAAATGGGGAGCTTATGGTAATGCTGAGCGTCGTTCACAACACTGGAGACAACAAGTAATTCCAGTAGGACACGCAATGAGTGATACATGGCAGTGGATGGAGCTTTCAAAACGCTTCACAGTTGATGATCTTTGGGGACCATACACTCTTGTTGGTGGTAAAAAACTCTCAGATGTGAGAAAAGCTGCTTATGAGATGGGCTATAAAGGTGATACAACAATGTATGAAATCCTTTATGCAAATGAACGTGCGAAGAAAAACTACCCTATTACATTAGATAAATTTCCACAAAAAGGGTATGATAATTCTGATTGTAATGGAGATAGCAGAAATGTCCTCGGTGGTGATGGTAAAGTTGCTAAAGGTTGTGGGTTCATGGTACATGAGTACTTATGGGAAGAGTATGCTTCATTTGGTCGTGGTCACGGTCATGACTTGGCTGACTTCGTTACTTACCATAAGGTTCGTGGACTTAAATGGCCAGTTGTTGATGGTAAAGAGACTCCTTGGCGTTTCAATGTCAAGTATGATCCGTATGCAGCAGCAGCAGTGGCAAAATCAGGTAGTAAATCTACACATGCTTTCTACGGTCCACTTGCTAAATCTCTACAACAAGGTAATCTTCTTGGTGTTACAGATACAAAGAAAAAACCTCTACCAGATAAAGCAAAAATCTTTGCTCGTCCATATATGGAGCCACCTGAAGTACCAGATAAAAATTATGACACTTGGTTATGTACAGGTCGTGTACTTGAACACTGGCACTCAGGAACTATGACTATGCGTGTACCTGAACTTTTCCGTGCAGTTCCAGAGGCTCTTTGTTATATGAACCCTAAAACTGCTGAAGAGAAAGGACTTAAACAAGGTGATCTCTGTTGGGTTGAATCTCGTCGTGGTAAAGTAAAAGCGCACGTAGAGACTCGTGGTAGAAACAGACCTCCTCGTGGACTTGTTTTCGTGCCTTGGTTTGATGAGAAAGTATTTATCAACAAAGTATGTCTTGATGCGACTTGTCCTCAGTCAAAACAGACAGACTACAAAAAATGTGCTGTAAAAATTTACAAAGCATAATAAAGTAAGAGAGAAAAAAGAAAATGAGCAAAAAACTTAGTGAGAGAAGAAAGTTTTTATTAACGATGGCAAGAGGTGTAGGTTTAGCTTCTATAGGTGGTCTCGTATGGAGTGCCTATCTCGATGAAGCGACTGCTGCACCACTGCTTCTTCGCCCACCTGGTGCGCTAAGTGAGAGCGACTTTTTATCAACTTGTATCAAGTGTGGACTCTGCGTTGAAGCATGTCCATACGATACGCTGATGTTAGCCAAACCCGGTGATAACAAACCTGTAGGGACACCTTTCTTTGTGCCTAGAGATATACCTTGTTATATGTGTCCAGATATTCCATGTGTTCCAGTATGTCCTACTGGAGCATTAGATGAGTCTAGTGTCACAACTGAAAATGTCTTAGATATAGGTGCAGCCAAAATGGGTCTCGCTGTTGTCGATGAGGGAAGCTGTATCGCTTTTTGGGGTATTCAGTGTGATGCTTGTTACAGAGCTTGTCCTCTTTTAGGTCATGCTATCACTATCGAGTACTCAAAGAATGAGAGAACTGGAAAACATGCCTTTATGAAACCAGTAGTTCATGCTGATGTTTGTACTGGTTGTGGAATGTGTGAGCATGCCTGTGTCACAAAAAAACCAGCTATTTTTGTACTACCAAATGAGGTAGCACAAGGTGCTGTAGATACTAACTATATCAAAGGTTGGGACAAAAAAGATGAATCACGACTTAAAGATGCAAAAGAGATAAAAACGACAACACGACTCAGTAAAAAGTCTGCGATTAATTCACTTAACTCTGGACTAAAGGATCTCTACTAATGAAAAAGTTATACAATAGTTACAGATACCTTATACTCAGACGAATGACACAGATAGGTATATTAGTTTTATACTTTGGTGCAAATGCTTGGGGTTGGAAGATGCTACAGGGAGACCTTAGTAGTTCTCTTATCTTAGGCAAAATACCGATGAGCGACCCCTATGCCGCTCTTCAGATGTTAGCAGCAGGAGCATTGCTCTCTACTAACCTTCTTATAGGTGTTGGAGTGGTAGCACTCTTCTACTTTCTTATAGGTGGAAGAGCCTTTTGTTCATGGGTCTGCCCTATCAATATGGTAACAGACTTTGCATCTTTTTGCCGTGAGCTCATAGGAATGAATAAGCTAACTGGTGTGAAGCAACCAGCTTCACGTAAGCTACGCTACTGGGTTCTTGGCTTGAGTCTTGTTATCTCTGCTGTTATGGGTGTGACTGCGTTTGAGTTTGTCTCGCCTATCTCTATGCTTCATAGAGGTATAGTTTTTGGTATAGGTTTTGGATGGGCTGGAGCGCTTATCATTTTTCTTTTTGATCTGTTTGTTTTAAAAAATGGATGGTGTGGACATATCTGCCCTCTAGGTGGGTTCTATTCACTCCTTGGTAAATTTAGTCTTATACGAGTACATCACAACGAAGAGAACTGTACTCTGTGTATGAAATGTAAAGTAGTTTGTCCTGAAAATCAGGTTCTTCACATGATAGGAAAAGAGTCTTTACCTATCCTCTCTGGAGAGTGTACAAACTGCGCAAGATGTATAGAAGTGTGCGATGATGATGCTTTAGAGTTCTCTATAAGAAGCATAGCACAAAATAAAAAAACAGGAGAGTAATATGAAAGTTATAAATAAAATAGCACTTGGTCTAGTTACGGCAACACTACTGTTTGTAGGTTGTAATCAAGATGCAAAACCAACAAAACAAGAGGTGGTAAACCCAGACATCACTGCAAATTCGTTAAGTTTAAGAAAAAAGACACTTTTTAACGAAAATGTCAAACCTCACAAAACTGAATATTCTAAAAATTATGCAGGAAGTGGTCATAAATTTGAACGTGCGTTTCAAGATGCTCCACCTATGATTCCTCATGATGTCACAGGTCTTATTCCTATTAAAATAGGTGACAACCAGTGTCTTAACTGTCACATGCCAGAAGTAGCTGCGAGTATGGGTGCTACACCTATTCCTCCTTCACACTTTATGGACTTTAGACCAGTGACAACAATAGCTGCTGATGGTGAAGTTGAGAAAAATGGACATAAGATAAAAAATACTTCAAGTGAAACACTGAAAAATGTCTCTATCAAGTCAACACATGGAAAACTCTATGGTGGAAGATACAACTGTACACAGTGTCATGCACCACAAGATGATACAGGTACTTTAGCTGTACCAAATAATTTTGTACCAGTTTATGCTAATCCTGATGGAAAAAGCAAATCAAGTTGGAATGGTGATAGACTTATGCAAGGTATCGATACTTATGATGATAGCAAATAAGGGGAGAAGAGAGCTTTTTAGCTCCCTCTCTTCATCTCTAAAAAATATTGTCAACGAATCAAAAACAGAGGAAAAAGAGGCAGTTGTACGACCTCCATACTTTGGAGACAAAAATGCTTTTGACATTGAGTGTCAAAACTGTGAAGGTCACTGTGCCACTTCATGTCAAGAGCAGATTATCATCATCGGTGAAGATAAAACACCTCATTTAGATTTTTCTAAATCAGGCTGTACCTACTGCGATGAGTGTGCCATAGCTTGTGAAGCAAATGTTCTTGCTCTTGAGAATAAAAAAGAGATAGATGTAGATATAATCATCTCGCAAAAAAGTTGTATGAGCTGGAACGGTGTGATGTGCTTTTCCTGTAAAGACCCATGTTTAGAAGATGCTATAGATTTTCAAGGTATTTTTAAACCAGTTATAAACGCAGAGAGATGTACAGCTTGTGGTTTTTGTATAAGCCGTTGCCCCTCGTTTGCCATAGAAATCAAGGACTCCTTATGAGATATTTACTACCACTACTGTTTTTACCATTTTGGCTCTATGCTTCTGTACTACAGATGCCATCAGCCTCCTATAAAGCTGATGGTGGTGTAACGGATATACTTCTTACTTCAAATAAACTCTATGCAGCCACTTCTGTAGGTGTCGTAGATATTTTTTCTCTCAAAAGTAAAAAAATCATTAAGAGAATTACGCTTAAAAAGATGAAAAACTTTTTAGGAGAGAGTTCTACTGTTAAGATATTTTCTGTCGATTATCTTGATGGAAAAGTGCTTATCTTAGCACAAGCAAGTAGAGGCTACAGAGAAATCTATCTCTATGAAAACGGCACTCTTACAAAAATCATCTCAGCCAAAGAGAGACTCTCTATCGCGAAAGCTAAATTTATAGATAAAAATACTCTTCTTATAGCACTCTTAGGAAATGACATCATCTCTTTTGATATAAGCAAACATAAAGAGAACTGGAGAAAACAAGCCTCACTCTCAGCCTTCTCGAACTTCGCCCTCAATGAAGACAAATCAGAGGTTGTCGTAGCTGATGAGTCGGGTGAGCTTCACCTCTTTGCAACTAAAAATGCTAAACTCATAAAGTCACTCAAAGGAGAGAACTTAGATAATGTTTTTGATGTATCATTTAAGAGCAATATCATCGCAGCAGCTGGAAAAGATAGACGCTGCGTTATCTATAACCTAAAGCAAAAGAGTAGTTACTACAAAGAGTCTCACTTTTTCATCTTCGCTGTTGGTCTCTCACCGAGTGGCAAACTTGCAGCATATACAAGTGATGAGCAAAACAGCATCACCCTTTTTGAGACAGATACAAAAAAAGAACTTGCAACTTTCGGAGGCAACAGTATGACTATATCTGAAATCATATTTAGTAATGAAAGTGAGTTTTATGTCGCTTCAAATGCTAAAACTATCAACTTTTATAAAATCAAAGGAGCAGTTAAATAATGCAAGAGTTTAATGAGAGTCAGTTTTTTATAGAGACACAAGTACCCGAAGATGAGCTAATCATCTCCCGTACAGATTTACAAGGAAATATTAGCTATGCTAATGAGACATTTTGTGAGATAAGTGGTTACACACAAGAGGAACTCATAGGGAAGAAACACTCTATTGTCCGTCATCCCGATATGCCCTCTTCTGCGTTTGCTGATATATGGTCTGCATTAGCTAATAAAAAACAGTGGCGAGGTTTTGTGAAAAATCTTCGTAAAGATAAGGGATTTTACTGGGTAGAGGCTATTATCTCAGGTGTCTATAAAAATGGTCAGTTAGTTGAGTATAAATCACTCAGACACCCTGTAACTTATGCTGATAAATTGAAATATCAAATCTTATATGATAAAATGAGAGCAGAGAATGGTGAAACAAAACGCAGAGTTATATATGAATAAAAGGATTTTAAAATGAATATATCAAGTATAGTAGTACAAACAGTTCCAGAGCATTTAGAAGAAGTAGTGGCAAGTCTCAAGGCTTGTGAAGTGTGTGATTATCATATGCATGATGAGAAAGGTCGTGTTATCATTACCATAGAGGGTAATGGCGTTTCAGAGGAGCTTGAAAAACTTCGTGTAGTAGAAGCTATACCTTTTGTCTATGCTGCCGATATGCAGATGGCATATAGTGAAGATGAGCTTGATGAGCAGATAGATTTTATAGATAACCGTGATGCTGTGCCTAAAATTTTAAAAGATACAGATGTAGATATTGATCGTGTTGTTTACAATGGCGATTTGAAAAAACGCGAAGATATGGTAGCGTTTGCAAATGTGTTTGACGCCACAAAAGAGAGGGAGGAGTCATAATGGCTGTAGTTTTTGAAGTAAAAATCTGTGCAAATGATGACCTAGAGTCTTGGTTTCTTGAACTCAAAGATACTGTAGATGGCAAGATAATGCTCTGCAACACTCTTGATGAGCTAGATACAAACATCGAAGCTCTAGGTGATGATTATGGTGGGCATATAGATGAAGTCAAATGGATAAAAGAGGATAATGTATCTGAAATCATGATGGATGATGTCCGTCTGAAAATGGCAGAACATCGTGAAAAGATAGAGACAGAACGTGGAGGTGCAGCAATCACCCCAATGGCAGAAGATAGCTAAAAGTAGCTATCTATCTCTACAGAGTCTAAAGAGTTTAGATTTTGTAGAGATAGAACTATCTCAACAAAAACACAAGGAAGAAATATGAAAAAAGTCATGTTATCAGCTGTTGCACTAACAGCTATTATGGGTTCAGCAACTACAGTAAGTGCTGCTGATGGGATTAATATCCTTAATGATATTAAATTAAGTGGAGAGATTCGCGCTCGTTATGAGCATGCAGATGTTAAAGACAATGGAATTGATGCTGCAAATGCTTTTACTGCTCGTACTCATTTAAAAATAAAAGCTGGTCTTTTAGGTGTTGATGGTTTAACAACAACTATCGGTATTCAGAGTGTAAATAATTTCGGGTATACAAATTATTATGATACTTCCAAGCATTATGATGGAACAAAACCAGCTAATAGTACTAAGTATGATGTAATAGCAGATCCACAACAAGCTATGCTATCAGAAGCTTCTCTAGACTACTCTGTTGGAAAGACTGCTATTCATGCAGGTCGTTCACAAGTAAATCTTGATAATCAACGTTTTATTGGTACAGTTGGTTGGAGACAAACTGAGCGCTCTTATGACACAGTTTATGTAGCGAACAATGATATCGAAAATTTAAATGTTTTAGCTGCTTATGTCTATGGTTATGCAGGTGTTAAAACTGTAACTACTACAGATACAGCTTCAGTTTTACTAAATGCTAAATATAAAGTAATGAATGAACTTTCAATCACTGCATATGATTATATGTTATCTTCCATTCATGATACTATAGGTGTAGCTTTAACTGGGAAAATCGATGCAGGTGCAAAACTAACTTATAGAGCAGAATATGCAATGCAACAAGACTCTACACTAAAAACTGGTTCTAAAGCTAAAGGTAAAGCTGATGCAACTTATATGAATCTTGATTTAGGTGCAAATATCTCTGGTATTTTAGCTGGTGTTAACTATGAACTACTAAGTGCAAATAGTAACTACAAAGATGATGGAGCTACAGCTCAAAATGCATTTTCAACTCCATTAGCAACAGGTCATAAATTTAATGGTTGGGCAGATATGTTTTTAGCTACTCCAGCTGGTGGTCTACAAGATATGAATGCACGTATTGGTTATAAAGCTAAAGGTTTTGGTAAACTTCTTGGTGTGTATCATGTATTTACAGCTGATGAGAAAATGGGTGATCAAGATGACTTAGGTTCTGAGATAGATGTAGTATATGTTAATAAAATCCCTGGTGTTAATAACCTTAAAGGTCTTGTGAAATTTGCTTCATATTCAGCAGGTAAAGTAGCTACTTATACAAATGACAAACAAGTAGCATGGGTACAACTAGACTATAAATTCTAGTCATACTTAATATACAGATTTCATATATTCACAAAACCATAAGGAGAATCTCTTCTCCTTATGAATAAAAAAGAATCACTTACCCCTCTCTAATAACCCACTTTTTCGATAAAATGCCCTATACTAAAAAAAGGTACTCCAATGGCATCTAACAATATAAAGACTTCGGCATTCTCCCTAGCAAAACGCAAAGAACTCACAGGCGATGACTTCTATGATGTCAAGAGCATAGGAAACCTCACTGTCGCCATAGTTTGTGATGGTGTAGGAAGTGCAACTGAGGGAGCGCAAGCTGCCCAGCGCACAACGAACTACCTTGTAAACAATCTCAAAATCCGTCCAAAAATGTGGAGTCTTGAGAAATCTATCCTCTCCTTTATCAACTCTATCAACGATATTCTCTATGAAGAGTCACAGGTAAACTATGAGAGTAGTGAACTTGTCACCACCCTTACGATAGTTGTCATTCAAGGCAATCGTCTCTATGGGGCAAATGTCGGTGATAGTCGCGTTTACCTCCAACGCGATGGTAAACTTAATCAGCTCTCAACTGACCATGCTATGGATGAAGTGGGCTATGAAAATGTTCTCACACAAGCCATAGGTATAGCCAAAGATGTTAAACCTTACTACTTTGAAAACACCATACAAAAAGATGATAAAATCCTGCTCTGTAGTGATGGACTTTACAATGTTTTAGATGCAATAGAACTCCAAAAAGGGATAGAACTCGGAGCGCACTCCTTAGTAAAAAAAGCTTCAAAACTAGAAAAAGATAACCTCCCAGATGACACAACGGCAGTAGTTTTAGATATACTCAAAGCTGATGAAGTTGCTCTACTCAAAAGACAAAATCTTCCTATTCCCCATAGCTTAAAAGTAGGGGATGTCATAGATGGCTACAGACTTACAAAGTCGCTTATCCAAAATGAGAGAACTTGGCTTGTCCACAAAAAGACAAAAGATTATGTTCTCAAGTTCGCACCAGTGCAAACTGTAGAGGATGATACTTCGCTTGATCTTTTTGTCAAAGAGGCTTGGAACGCAAAAAGGCTCAAAGCAGATTTCTTCCCAAAAGCTGTTATTCCCAAAAATAGAACTGCTCGTTACTATGTGATGCAACTCTTCAATGGGGAGGATTTAGATAGCTTTTTATCTCATAAACATATCACTATAGATGATGGGGTAGCCCTAGCATCGACACTTCTAAAGATGGCACAGTATCTTCTCAAGTTTGACCTTGTTCATGGCGACATTAAACCACAAAATATTATGATTGCTAAGGATGAAGAGGAAAATATTGAGTTTAAAATCATCGACTTTGGAAGTATGACCGAGATATTTTCCTCTGATTCACAAGCTGGAACACCGAGTTTTCTCTCTCCAGAGCGTTTTTTAAATGAAGCGATAAGTGAGTCAAGTGAGATTTTTGCTATAGGTGTCACTCTCTATCTTGCTCTTACTGAAAAGTACCCTTATGGAGAGATAGAGCCTTTTCAAACGCCAACTTTCAAAGAGGCAAAAGCACCTAGCTTTCATAACAAAAACATCCCTGATTGGCTCGATAGTGTTATACTTCGTGCTATTGCTATAGATAAACGCCAACGCTACTCTCACTACTCAGAGATGGCACACGAGCTAAAAAATCCGACAAAGATAAAGCCTTACTTTGTCAAAAATGCACCATTAATAGAGCGTTCACCCCTACTCTTCTACAGACGTGCCTTTATTCTCAGTACAATTGTGAACTTTATCCTAATTTATATCGCGTTTAAATAGTCTTTGACTATAATGCTTCTATTCAAAAATAAAGTGAGTTTATGAGCTGGTTAGATTTTTTTTCATCAAGAGACTCCTCTTGTCGTGTTAGTTTTGGTCGTGGAATAAATGCAGATATATCTCCTCATGAAGAGGAGCTTTTTTATAACTCTTCTGAGGCATTTGAGCAGAAGAAGCCACTTGATGGGTATGAGTATTTTTTTCGCTCACTTATCAACTTCTCAAAAGAGCAGAGTAATGAGAACATCACTTTTTCAAGAGATGAAGAGACTCTACACTTCACGATATTTCAAGGAACGGCTAAAGTCACTGGAACTATCACTAATGAAGCTCTCTATGCTGAAGTGATTATCGTAAAAAGCAGGAGTGCCTCTGTAGCACTCAAACGCTACATCTTAGAGCGCAACTACCAGTTTACTTACTCAAACTACTTTAGTGATGGCGAGTTTATAAAACTCAAACTTCACCAAGACAACATTATCCTCAGCCCACAGAAGATATTTTTCCCACTGAGAGAACTTGCATTAAACGCAGACTTTGACAAAGAGCATATCAAGAGTGAGTTTAAAGATGTCACTATTGAGGATATTTCACATATTCAACAAGTTAGCAGAGCTGATTTCACTCAAGAAAAAGAGCTAGAGATTAAGTATGACTATCTTATGAAATGGATAGAGGAGCTAGAAGAAAAAGTGCTTACTCTCCCCTCAAATGACAACTCTGGTATGCAGTCGTTTCTCTACCTCAACATACTCTTTAAGATAGACTATCTCCTCTCGCCAAAATTTGCCTTTTATCAAAAACTCTCAAAAAAAGTGAGTGAATACTTTAGTGATGAAAACGGTACGATAGACGCGAAAAACGAAGAGATGAAACGCTATCTTCTCACTCTCAAAGAGATGAAGTTTGATGCGTTTCAAGAGAATTTTTACACAGCAAAATATACATTTAATCCCATAGAAAAGTCCTCTTATGATGATGTAGTAGTCTTCATAACCGAGTCACAGAAAAAGATAAAGTGGTATAAAAATAATCGCTATATTCAGATAATCCCCACTATCTACAACTACATCGCGTTTTATTCTCTCTATAATTATGGAATGAACCCACTGCTTCATGAGCTTTTTCATATCCTTGCAAAAGTGCAAAACAGTGAGTTCTTTGCAGAGATGGGGTGTGAGTCTCTCTACGATACAAAGAGTCAAAGTTTTATGAAAAAGAGCATTATAAACCGTATCAAAAAATTAGCAGAAGCAAATGCACAACAGTACAAGAATCTCGCCCTCCTCCCTGAAGAGCTTAATTTTTCCTCGATGAATGAGTTTTGTGCTTCCTATTATGCGATGCTGAAAAACCTAGACTTTGAGGAGGTGTAAAGATGAACACACAAGAGATACTTGAGACTTATGTAGAGTCCATTATGCAGATTATGACTCCTTATGGGAGTGGAACTGGCTTTGTTATCGGTGACCTCATCGTTACAAACTCTCATGTTGTCGGTGGACTCAAAGAAGTAGTCGTGAGTGCAAAAGAGCTCAAACGAACCATAGCAAAAGTTGTCTATGATGACCCCTATCTTGATCTTGCATTTATCAAGTGTGAGCTTAAAGCCCCAAAAACACCTCTTCTACTCGCCACAAAACATGTAGATGATGGAGATACTATAGTCGCAGTAGGACACCCCTATGGACTCAACTACACAGCAACAGAGGGAATAGTCTCTCGTGCCTCGCGTTTGCAAGATGACCTAGAGTACATTCAGATGGATGCAGCGATAAACCCTGGAAATAGTGGTGGACCACTTCTCAACATAGATGGCGAAGTCGTAGGAGTAAACACCTTCATCATCCAAAACGCCAACAATCTTGGATTTGCTCTACCATTTTTCTACCTCAAAGATGCCCTTGATGCCTACAAAGCACAGAGTAGTGAATCTATCATTCGCTGTCCTTCATGCAAAAACCTTATAGAAGAAGAGAGTATTCAAGATAACTACTGCCCAGAGTGTGGTGTCAAACTCGAAGTAGCTAAGCAACGCAAAAAAGGCTATACACCTACAGGAACGACAAAGATTATAGAAGATATATTGATCGCCCTAAAGATAGATGTCACCCTATCTCGCCGTTCTCAAGCAACTTGGCTCATAGATGAGGGAAGTGCAAGAATAAACATCAACTACTACGACAACGGCATCATCATAGGCGACGCAAAACTCTGCGCAATTCCAAGTGAAAAGATAGATGCCATCTATGAGTATATGCTCAAAGAAAATGAGAACCTCTCCTACCTACAGTTCTCCATAAACGAAAACAGTATCTATCTCTCTTACCTCATAGTAGATTCCTCTCTCACTTTTGATGAAGGGAAAATAGCGATAGAGAGACTTATAAAAAACGCGAACAAGTATGATGATATTCTCATAAAAGAGTATGGTGCTATTGAACAGAAACGCGATGAAGAAGATTAAAAAAATAATTTAAACTACAAAGGAAACCAACAAATATGTCAAAATTTTTACCATTTAGATGCGATTTAGAGAACTTTATCACAGAACTTGAGACTATTCTCACAGCGAACACACAAGAAGTAGAAGAGCTACTTAAACTTGAAACAAAGAGTTATGCAAACTTTGTGAAACCTATGCAGATGATGGAGGAGCGAGTAGAACACTTTTTTACCCCACTCTCCCATCTAAACGCAGTGAACAACTCAGAGCAAACGCAAGAGGTTTACACACAGAGTCTCCCTATCATCACAGAGTACTCTACGAAACTCTCTCAAAATATCGAGATTTATAAGGTTTATAAGGCTATAGAAGAGGCAGAGAAAGAGAGCTTAAACTATGAACAGCTTCGTGTTTTAGAGCTTAACATCAAACACTTTGAGCTAAGTGGTGCGCACTTAGAGGCAGAGACAAAGAGGAGACTTGAAGAGATAAATATTCGCAAAAGTGAACTCTCAAATAACTTCTCTCAAAACCTTCTTGATGCGACCAATGCTTATGAGTATATCATCACGGATGAGGCTGATATAGAGGGCTTGCCTAGTAGTGAGATAGAGAGTGCTAGATATGCAGAAGATGGTGTTACAAAGTACAAGTTTACTCTACAGATGCCCTCTTATATCGCCTATATGACCTATGGAAAAAACAGAGAGATTCGCCAAGCACTTTACAAGGCTTATGTCTCACGCGCTCCTGAAAATGCAGAGATTATCGAGGAGATACTTGCTCTTAAAGATGAGATGAGTAAGTTGCTCGGTTTTAGTGACTATGTGACATATTCACTTGAGAGCAAGATGGCACAAGATGGGGTGACTGTTTTAGGATTTTTAGATAATCTCTTACAGAACTCAAAAACACAAGCAAAAAAAGAGCTTGAAGAGGTACAGAAAATTGCCCCTGCTCCACTAGAGAGTTTTGATACAGCGTTTTATGGAGAACTTCTCAAGAAAGCTCAGTACGAGATAGATGAAGAGGAGTACCGTCCCTACTTCGAGCAGAGATCAGTTGTCCATGGAATGTTTGACTTTTTAGGCAAGCTTTTTGGTATGAAGTTTGAAAAAGTAGAAGAGCAACTTTGGCATGAAAAAGCCTTCTCTTATGATGTCTATGTAGCTGACACACTCCGTGCGAGAATTTACCTCGACTTAGAGGCGAGAGAATCTAAACGTGGCGGTGCTTGGATGCACAACTACCAGACTCACTGCCTTGATGAAGCAGGAGTAGAGCAACTAGCCTCTGCGTTTGTAGTCTGTAACTTCCCAGCATCAAGTGAAACACAACCCTCACTTCTTCGCCACGATGATGTAGTCACACTCTTTCATGAGATGGGGCATACTATCCATCATATCCTCTCAAAAGTCAATGAGAATGAAGTGAGTGGTGTCAATGGCGTTGAGTGGGATGCAGTAGAGTTTCCATCACAGTTTTTGGAAAACTTCGCTTATGAACCACAAGTGCTAAAGATGTTTGCAAAGCATCATGAAACAGGCGAAATACTCCCAAATGCAATGATAGAAAAACTTGTCAAAAGTAAAAATTTCCTCTCTGCTATGGGAATGCTTAGACAATTAGAGTTCTCAATATTTGACCTCAAAGTGCATAGTGGAGTGCATTCAAGCCAAGAGGTGCAGGATATTTTAAACGCCATCAGAGAGGAGACAGCACTTATTCAAACGCCAGAGTATAACAAGTTTCAAAACGGTTTCGCTCATATCTTCGCTGGTGGCTATGCTGCTGGATACTATAGCTACAAATGGGCAGAAGTTCTTAGTGCTGATGCTTTTTATGCAGTGATAGATGAGGGGATTTTCGAGTCAAAAACTGCGAAAAAGTATCTCGAAGTCATCCTCAATGGTGGTGGAGCAAAGAGTATGGCAGTTCTTTTTAAAGAGCTGATGGGTAGAGAGCCAAACACCGACCAACTCCTGCGTTTAAATGGCATCAAGTAGTGAGAGTTTTTCTTCTTCTTGCCCTACTTCTATCTACACTTTTTGGAGAGACAACTTTGAAAATAGCTACTTATAATGTCGAAAATCTTTTTGACCTACACAGAAGTGGGCATGAGTACAAAGAGTATATTCCAAACACTCGTGCGAAATGGAACAGAAAAAACTATCGCATCAAACTCAAAAATATCTCTCGTGTTATCAAAGGAGTGAATGCAGATATCATAGGGCTAGAGGAAGTTGAGTCACTTCAAGCACTCAAAGATCTGCGCCAACAGCTCAAACGCGATGGCGTTTACTATAGATATTTCAAAATCGCAAACTACAAAAACACTACTATAAAGGTAGCGATACTTAGCAAAATCCCTTTTGTTTATACTCACGAGATAGCAGTGCAAGCTTCTTACAGATATAGAAATATTTTAGAAGCAAAATTTCATGTTGCTGGGGAGAATTTTTTTCTACTTGTAAACCACTGGAAAGCGAAATCTGGACCAGAGAGTATGAGAATAGTCTCTGCAAAAAAAGTTATGAAACGAGTAGAAGAGCTTGGTGAGAAAAAAAACATCATTCTCATCGGTGATTTTAACTCACACTATGAGGAGAATATCCTCTTCAAACGCAAACGCAAGCTCAACGATACAGATGGCATTACGGGGATAAACCATATTCTCAGAACACTTACACATAAAGAGAGTGCAAGCAACGCCGATGTTCCCTATGGAGATTTTTACAATCTCTGGTACGACACACCTAAAAGCAAACGCTACTCCTATATATTTCGAGGGAAAAAAGAGGCGATGGATAGCATCATCATCTCCCCATCCCTACTACATCAAGAGGGAATGCACTACAAACACCACTCCATAAGAGCATATACCCCAACCTATCTTTTTAAAGGAAGATATATCTATAGATGGCAGATGATGAATAGATATAGCGTTCATAAGGGCAAGGGATACTCCGACCACCTCCCTGTTATAGCAGAGTTTGTTCTTCCTTAAGAGACCAGTTTATCTCTTGGCGTTTCTGCTTTTTGAGATATGCGTTTGCCAAAGAGAAGGGTTTTGAGCCAAAGAAACCTCGATAAGATGAGAGTGGTGAGGGGTGAGGTGCTTTTAAGATAAGATGTTTTGTGGCATCTATAAGCTTCTCTTTTTTCTGTGAGGGAGCGCCCCAAAGAATAAAGACTATATGCTCAAACTCTTCAGAGAGTTTTCTAATCACACTATCCGTGAAAATTTCCCACCCCTTTTTCTTATGAGAGTT
The DNA here is from genome assembly GCA_027056465.1 of Sulfurimonas sp. Taxonomy (GTDB): domain Bacteria; phylum Campylobacterota; class Campylobacteria; order Campylobacterales; family Sulfurimonadaceae; genus Sulfurimonas. The sequence goes on along the minus strand of JALUKS010000084.1, from coordinate 4,696 downwards.
CGGCTCTGCTTCTCGCACACTTAACACACTATTTATAAGTAACACTCCCTCTCTTGCCCACTGCTCTAAGTTACCATCTCTAGGCTCTGGGCAGTTTATATCAGCTACTAACTCTTTATAGATATTTTTCAAAGATGGGGGAATTTTCGTTGTTGCAGATACAGAAAATGCAAGACCATGTCCCTGCCCTTTTCCGTGATAAGGGTCTTGTCCGATGATAACAACCTTAACATCTTTGGGTGCGACAAGTTCAAAGGCATAAAAAAGTTTCTCTTGTGGAGGAAAGATAGTCTGCGTTTCATACTCATGAGCGACAAATCTATCTAGCTCTATAAAGTACTCTTTGTTAAACTCCTCGCAAAGAAGAGGAGTCCATGAGATAGGAAGTGAGAGCAAAAGACTAAGGTATCGCTACGGCTTCAAGCACTTTTTGGATAATCTCATCCGTTGTAATGCCCTCAGCTTCTGCCTCATAAGTAAGCACGATACGGTGTCGCATCAACTCTTTAGCGATATAAGCAACATCTATAGGTGTCACAAAATCTTTTCCTCGCATAAATGCCATCGCTTTTACAGCTTTGAACATATCTATGCTCACACGAGGAGAAGCACCAAACTGGATAAACTCCTCAATCTCTTTAAGTCCATACTCACTAGGATTTCTCGTCGCGTTTACAAGCTCTATCATGTACTCTTCGACCTCGGCATCTACATGAATAGAGGCAATATTTGCTTTGAGTTCTAAAATATCTTGCTCATTTAATACCGTGTTTATCTTTTCAAACTTTCCACTTGATATGCGACGAGCTATCTCTAGCTCTTCTGTTTTTGTGTTGTAATCCACTACAAGCTTAAGCATAAAACGGTCAAGTTGTGCTTCTGGAAGCTGATAAACACCCTCTTGTTCTACTGGGTTTTGCGTCGCCATTACAAAAAATGGAGGGGAGAGTTTAAAAGTGGTATCGCCGAGTGTAACTTGCTTCTCTTGCATCACTTCAAGGAGAGCTGATTGTACTTTTGCAGGGGCTCGGTTAATCTCATCAGCTAGTAAAAGGTTGGTAAAAATAGGGCCTTTTTTTATCTTGAACTGATTGTTTTGAGGATCATAAATTTCTGCACCTAAGATGTCAGAAGGAAGCAGATCGGGAGTGAACTGCGCACGTTTAAAATGAAGTCCAAGAGCCTTAGCAAGTGCATTAACAGTGGTAGTTTTTGCCAGTCCTGGTACACCCTCGATGAGAATATGCCCTTCACACATTAGTGCAATAAGAAGAGAGTCTATCATCTTCTCTTGACCAACAACCACTTTTGCTACCTCTTTTTTGACTTCTTGAATTTTATTTATCATGACTTACACAACCTTCTATTTAAGTTGTGAAAGTATAGAACTTTGGGGTAAATAGAGGTTAAATATCTAAGCCTAAAACCTTAGCTATACCCTCTTTTTTTATAAGTTGTGTCAGTTTTATAGAGAGGTTTTGTTTTGCTACATCATAGCCTTGTGAGGATTGTCCAATAATGTTTACTTTATTCGTTCCAACAACTACTCCCTTACTATTTTTCGTAGTAAAAGTTACTGCAGTTCTAGCAAGAGTAAAACCGTAAGCATCTGCTCTTACTATTTTCGCATATATAAAGATAGAGTAGTGCGATGCACTCTTTGACTCTTTTATCCTTAATCTTTTTTCACTGAGTGCCGAACTTACTACTGCTTGTAAGTTTTTAGCTTCACGATTTGCTCGCACACTAAAGCTCATGTTTTGCACTATATCTTGGTACTGTTCGCTAAGTAGCTGTGAACTGCGAATATACTCATCACCTTCAAAACTAGGCTTTAATACATTCATCACAATAAGGGTATTTGGTAGAGACTTCAGTGAGTTTTTACTCTTACGATAAAAAACTAACTGCTTAAGAGCACCTGCATGTTTTAAGGACTCTTCATTTTTATCTATCATAAAAAATTTCTGGTCCAACTCTTGCTTCATACTCTTAAAAAGTTTCTGTTTATCAGATTTTATTACTACTGCATAGTGTTTAAACCCTAAAGATTTAGACTCTATAACTTCATAGTTACTGATGCGAATCTCAGCAACATCACTCTGAATCTCACTCCTGTAAGTTCCATTAGAAGAGTTATGAGTAGTTCCCTCTCTAACAACTGTTTTAGCATTAAATGAAGAGCTTATTTTTACACTTAGAGTAGATGCCATTGAAGAGAGAGCTTCAGCTATAGCCTCTCTTTTTGTTTGACCTTCTCCTAGAGAATAAAGAGTAGTAGCTGTAGAAGCTTTAGGATGAGTGTACCATGATGGAAGTATTTTAGGCTTCACATTTATCTGATGTGTCGCACCACATCCACTCAACACAAAAAGTGTTAAAAGAAAAGACATTGTATACTTCATAAACATTCTCCTATCTACTTATTTGTTGACGAGTTTTTGCTCGCTTTGCTATAAGCTTATCTATTCTCACTACTGCTTCATTTATCTCATCAACTGGTTCAACCATGAGATTGTCCGCATAAGTATAGTACTCTTTTGCTTCACTGTACTTTCCACGAGCTTCACTTATAACACCAAGATTATAAAATGGCACATAACTGTGTGAGGCAGTTGCATCGACAAGTCGTTTAAGTAAACCTTCTGCCTTTTTATAACGTCCTTTTTCAATATATTTTAATGATACTTCAAGTAACTCTTTTTGCTTATCATTATAGTCAATATCTGGATCTTCAAGAAGAGAAACATCAAAGTATCTATAGTGTGGAGTGAGTTTATATGTAAATTCATTCGCGAGATTAAGTGCTAATTTTTGAGCAGCTATCTCAGTTGATGGAATAACTCTTTCATCATCAGAGCAGTGTTTATAAACACTATTATCATTAAGTGTATCTGCAAAAATTATATCTCCTTTTTCTACATCTACTATTCTTATCTCAGCAGAGAGTCCTACTATCCTCTTTTTACATCGTACATTATAGTATACAAACTCTTTACATTTTTTATCTGCACAACGAATTCTTTTTTCATAAAAATTTGTATCATTTGCAGTAGGACGACCTACATTTCCACTTATTATAGCCTCTGCACCTATGAGTTGCCCTACTTCAGTAGCAGTTTTTGGATCAACTAAACCGCTATTTTGTAGTTTTTGTTCTGCTACTATTTTGTTAAAATCATTTCGACTTATCATCGTAAAATAGTTTTTACCTTCTATCTTGAAACCTGCAAGATTTGCTTCTATCTTATTTGAAAGACTCACACTATCATGCTTAAAATTAGTAACTGTAATTTTTTTTGTATTTGACACTCTATCAATTTGTGCAGGTTCAAGTGCTTTTATCCCTACCTTTTGTGCACAGCCACTCATAAAGAGTAATTCTAAACTTATTACTAGCAAAAACATATTTTTCTGTTTCATATTTCATTCCTTTGATTTAGACTATTATAGTTGAAGAATATTAAATAATCTATAAATTGTATATCAAATATCATTTATCTCTTAAAAAAGTGCCTATATAAGCTAAATATGGATATAAATTGCAAGATAAGTGTAAATTTATCAATTTGTTTCAAATTCCCTTGACATCCAAATCATTTTTGTCTATAATTTCACCCTCTTAACAAATAAGAGACAAAATGTCTTGTTAGCTCAGCTGGTAGAGCACGTCACTTTTAATGATGTGGCCGATGGTTCGAATCCATCACAGGACACCATAACAATACTTAGTGGCCCCGTCGTCTAGCGGTTAGGATCCATGGTTTTCATCCATGTTACAGGAGTTCAATTCTCCTCGGGGTCACCACTTATCACTTCATACACAATCAAAAAATACATTACAATTCATAAAATTCCCTGATTATATCATACTTTTCTACAATTAAAAAAGATTTTTTACAATTCAACAAAATTAAAGCTTTGCATGGTTATAATTCCACCCTCTTAAAAGATGTCACGGTAGCTCAGCTGGTTAGAGCACTGGTCTCATAAGCCGGGGGTCGAGGGTTCAAGTCCCTCTCTTGACACCACTTTTTTTAAGAGAACCTTTCAAATGTTCCGGATTAGCTCAGCGGTAGAGTAGGTGACTGTTAATCACTTGGTCGCTGGTTCGAATCCAGCATCCGGAGCCATACATATAACTTCAAATAATCAATAAAATCAAATATAATTTTTTCAACTTACCAATTGTTAAATCTATTACGCTAAAATCGCGTCTATAAAAATAAATATTACAAAAAAGGTTATTCAATGAATTTTCAACCACTTGGAAACAGAGTTTTAGTCAAGCGTGTAGAAGAAGCTACAACAACTATGTCGGGGATTATCATTCCTGACAATGCAAAAGAGAAACCTTCTCGTGGGGAAGTAGTTGCGGTAAGTAAAGAGGTAGAGACACTAGCAAACGGTAATCAAGTTTTATTTGGTAAGTATGCTGGTAATGAAGTTTCATTTGATGGTACTGTTTATATAGTACTTGATGTTGATGATATTTTTGGAATAATAGGATAACAATATGGCAAAAGAGATAATATTTTCAGATACGGCAAGAAATGCCTTAGCTCGTGGTGTTGAAAAACTAACAGATGCAGTAAAAGTAACAATGGGACCTCGTGGTCGTAATGTACTTATCATGAAAAGCTACGGCGCACCAGTGCTTACAAAAGATGGTGTTTCTGTTGCTCGTGAAGTAGAG
>JALUKS010000083.1 GCA_027056465.1 Sulfurimonas sp. | reverse complement strand
ACACTACACCACTCAAGCAACAGCCCGCACCACTTCTTATGGGAGAGCGCTCAAACGCCACGGGAAGTAAAGCTTTTCGCGAACTCATTTTAGCTGAAGATTATGAGGGAACACTCTCTGTAGCACAACAGCAAGTGCGAGCAGGTGCGCACACCATAGATGTCAATGTCGGCTTTGCAGGACGCGATGAAACAAAAGACATGACTGCTGTTATAGGGATGTACAACCAGAAGATTGCCCTACCACTTATGCCTGACTCTACCTCCACAAAAGGGCTTGAAACAGCACTGAAAAATATAGGTGGCAAACCAATTCTCAACTCTGTAAACCTCGAAGATGGCGAGCCAAAGTTTGATGCAGTCTGCCAACTTGCCAAAAAGTTTGGTACTTCTCTCGTATGTCTTACCATAGATGAAGTGGGTATGGCAAAAACCGTTGCCGATAAGATAAAAGTAGCCGACCGTATTATCGACTTAGCGACAAATAGACATGGTTTAAGAAAAGAGGATTTAATCTTTGATGTGCTTACTTTTACACTTGGAAGTGGCGATGAAGAGTATTGGGATGCTGGTATCAACACCATAGAAGCTATCCGTGCACTTCGTAAAAAGCACCCAGAAGTAAGTGCAACGCTAGGACTTTCAAATATCTCCTTTGGACTCGATAAAGATGCACGTCCCTATCTAAACTCTATGTTTCTTCACCACTGTATAGAGGCAGGACTCACTTCGGTTATCATCAATGTGAAACATATCATCCCTCTAAACAAAATCCCAGAAGAAGAGCAAAAAATCTGTAATGATTTAATCTTTAATCGTTTGCCAAAAGGGGAAGCACTTTTTGTATTTATAGAGCATTTTAGCACCAAAGAAGCTGTTGATAATGACGCTGTAGATGAAGAGTATCTAGCGATGAGCGATGAGGAGAAGATAGCGAAACTCCTTATGGATGGGGATAAAGATAGAATGATTCCTCTTGTCGAAGAGGCAAGACATAAGATAAAAGCTGAGATTATTGTGAATGAAATTCTTATAGATGCCATGAAAGTTGTCGGCGAACTCTTTGGAAGTGGACAGATGCAACTCCCCTTTGTTCTCCAATCAGCTGAGACTATGAAAAAAACAGTCGATCATCTCAACCCCTATCTTCCAAAAGTAGAAAAAGAGGTCGATACGACTCTTGCTCTTGGAACAGTAAAGGGAGATGTACATGATGTTGGCAAAAATCTCGTAGATATTATTCTCTCAAATAATGGCTATAAGGTAAACAATCTCGGTATCAAAGTAGATCTCGATAAATTTTTAGCAAATATGGAGGAGGGACATGTCTCTGCGCTAGGGATGAGTGGACTCCTTGTAAAATCGACACAAGTAATGCTTGAAAACCTTACAACACTCAAAGAGAAAGGCATCACCATTCCCATACTTCTTGGAGGGGCTGCACTCACTCGTAGCTTTATAGAGGATTACTGTCGCCCTGCTTATGATGGACCTATCTTTTACTGTAAAGATGCGTTTGATGGTGTCACAGCTATGAGCCGAATAGAAGCGGGAAATATGGATACAAATCTTCATCCTGATGCTCCTGAGATAGAGAGAGTAGAAAAAGAGGAGATAATCATCCCGCCATTTGAAGAGCTAAAGATGCCTAATCGTGATGTGAATATCCCGACACCTCCATTTTGGGGAAGACGCGAAATAAAGCTGACACAACAGCAGATAGAGATGGCGTTTGAGTGGATAAATCACAAGTTACTTTTCAAGTCGCGTTGGGGTTATAGCTCAAAGGGTATGAAAAAAGAGGCTTATCAAAAGCAACTCGATGAAGTGGTTTGGCCAGCCTATGAGCGACTCAAAAAACAGTTTTTAGATGAGAAACTTTTTGAGCCTACCATCATCTATGGCTATTGGCCTTGTCGTAGCGATGATAAAGATTTGCTTATCTTTGATGAACAAGAGGGTTATTTTAGCGAGAAAGAGATAAATCGTGAAAGTTTAGAAGAGGTACGAGCAAACGCCGTAGAGAAGTTCTCTTTTCCACGACAAAGAAAACAGCCTCACCGTGCTTTAAGTGACTTTTTTCACTCCGATAGACACGATGTAATCGCCCTAACTTGTGTAAGTGCTGGTGCAAAACTAAGTGATGCCGAGCGTCTTATCTATGATGCTGGAAACTATACAGAGTACTATCAGTTTCATGGTTTAGGTGTCGAGCTTGCAGAAGCTCTTGCCGAGATAGCCCACAAGCAGATACGCCTAGACCTAAACATTGCCGAGGGAGAAAAACCAACTTTAGCAGATGTACAGATGAACAGATACCAAGGAAGTCGCTATAGTTTTGGCTATGCAGCATGCCCAGACCTAGAACTCAATCGCCCACTCTTCAACCTCTTAAAACCTGAAGAGTTTGGCATAGAACTGAGTGAAACATTTCAAATTCACCCTGAGCAGAGTACCTCTGCGTTAGTAGTCTACCATCCAAACGCTACTTATTATAATGTGTAATTTGTTTTGATGTAATTCTTTAATAGTGGAGAATAAAATATGTAGATTTATAGTTATGTATTGCGATACATACTCTTTTAAGATATAATTGTACCATAAAACATTTTAAGGATGAGGGCATGTTAGAAGAGTTGTTTATCAAAAGTAGAGACTTTATAAATATTAACACTCAAGAGTATAAAAGGTACTTTATAAAGACAAAAAAACTAGAGCATCGATTATCTATCATTATCGGCTCAAGAGGGATTGGTAAAACGACTACAGTCACACAATACATTAAAGAGAACTATAGTGCTAATAAAGCACTATATGTGAATCTTGATGATATACAAATCTCTTCAAAATACACTATGACTCAGATAGCTGAAGAGTTTGTACTTAATGGTGGTAAGCTTCTCTGCTTTGATGAGATACATAAGTATGAAAACTGGTCGGCTGAACTCAAAAATATTTATGATAGATTTGATAAACTAAAAATTATAGCAACTGGAAGTTCTGCCCTACAGATAAACAAAGGGAGTCACGATTTAAGTAGAAGAGCTATCGTATATACTATGGTTGGGATGAGTTTTAGAGAGTTTTTGGAACTGCATTACGGCTATAGTTTTGAAGCCATTGCTCTTGAAGATATACTCTCTAACCATATTGAGATTGCAACTACTATTAAAAATGAGGTTGAGCAGAGAGATCAAAAGATAATCCCACTTTTTAAAGAGTATCTCAAACATGGCTATTATCCCTATTTTCTATCTATGCCTAATGAAATACTATTTTTTCAAACCCTACAACAAAACATCAATGTCTCGATAGAGAGTGATTTACTTAATATTTATCCTAAGATGAGTGGTAACAGTATAAAGAAGATAAAAATACTCCTCTCTGTCATCATCAAAAGTGTACCGTTTGAGCCAACTATGAGTGCATTAAAAAAAGCAGCAGATATTAAAGATGATAGAACACTCAAGGATTATCTCTCAAAACTTGATGATGCAGGGCTTATTAAACTTCTTATGCAAAACTCTTTAAATATGAAAGCATTTGATAAACCTGAGAAGATTTTCTTAGCAAATCCAAATCTAATGTACACAAGAGAGCCAAATATAGGTAATTTACGAGAAACATTTTTTGTAAATCAGTTGGATAACTATTATAAAAATAAGCACTCTTTAAACAATGAGGGTATTTTTGCTAGTAAACAAGGTGATTTTTACTGTGAAGAGAAATATACTTTTGAGGTGGGTGGAAAGAGTAAAGG
>JALUKS010000082.1 GCA_027056465.1 Sulfurimonas sp. | reverse complement strand
AGTACCTTTTAGGAACTTCTATCGCCCGTCCACTTATCGCTAAAAAGCAGATTGAGATAGCAGAGAAAATGGGTGCTGATGCAGTAAGTCATGGAGCAACTGGAAAAGGAAACGATCAAGTACGTTTTGAGCTTGGTTACCTTGGTCTTAATCCTGACATTACAGTTATCGCACCGTGGAGAGAGTGGGATCTTAACTCTCGTGAAAAACTTTTAACTTATGCAAGAAGTCACGGTATCAACATAGATGCAAAACATTTAGATACTGATGGAAACCCAACTGTAAGCCCTTACTCTATGGATGCAAACCTACTTCATATCTCTTATGAGGGTCTTCACTTAGAGAACCCTATGAATGAGCCAGAGGAGTCTATGTGGCTATGGACTACTTCACCTGAGAATGCTCCTGATGAGAAAGAGTATATCACTATCGGCTATAAAAATGGTGACCCTGTAACACTTAATGGCAAAGAGTTAAGCCCAGCTACAATGCTTAGAACTCTTAATGAGTATGGAAACAAACACGGAATTGGACGTATCGACATCGTTGAGAACCGTTTTGTTGGTATGAAAGCTCGTGGCTGTTATGAAACACCAGGTGGAACTATTATGCTCAAAGCGCACCGTGCTATAGAGTCTATCTGTCTTGACCGTGAAGAAGCCCATATGAAAGATGGCATGATTGCAAAGTATGCAGAGCTTATCTATAACGGTTTTTGGTTTTCACCAGAACGCGAGATGATGCAAGCTGCTATAGACACTACACAAAAGTATGTAGAGGGAAGTGTAAAACTGAAACTTTATAAAGGAAATGTAGAAGTAGTTGGGCGTGAGTCTGAACTCTCACTCTATAGTGAAGAGCACTCTACATTTGAAGAGGATGAAGTCTATAACCAAAAAGATGCAGAGGGATTTATTCGCCTCAATGCTCTAAGACGAATTATCGCTGGAAAAAAGAGAGGACACAAATAAAATGAGTATGATTAAGATAGATATGAACTCACCTGAGTTCATCGAAAGAATGGAAAAAACAGTTAAGTTTACTGACAAAGTTATCAATCAGTTTGGTTGGGAGTATAATCCTCAAGTAGAGGTAAACGAAGGTGTACAGATGGGTCTTGCTCGTAACAAGATGATGTACAACAAACTCTTCTGCCCATGTTTTATGGTCGAAGAGGTAGATGGTAAGCCCCAATCTGTAGATAACAGAACTTGCCCATGTACTCCAGCGATAGAAAAAGAGATTCCTGAGAGTGGTTCTTGTCACTGTGGTATATTCTGTACTCCTGAATTTGCAGCAGAGAAACGTCTCGAACTAGGCATGGAAGAGGCAGTACAAACTCACTCACGTGGTCTATCCAAAGAGGAGTGTGAAGCACTCGTAAATCAAGCTGAAATTGATCCAGATGAGATGATGGCTCTTCTTGAAGCTCGTGATCTTGGTATGGTTACTTTCAAACTTGTAGATGTTCGTGAGCATATGGAGTGGCAGATGGGTCACATCAAAGGTGCTGATGTTTTAGTACCTACAAGTAGTTTCTATCAGAGTATAGAAGAGGCAAAACTAGACAAAAATGAAAATATCATTCTTTACTGTCATGTTGGTAGCCGTTCGGCTCATGTTGCTAGACTTATGCCTGATATGGGTTATACGAAAATTGGTAATCTTACTCACGGTATCGTATCTTACAGTGGCGAGATAGAGCGTTAAAAAATTAGTATATAAAAGGAAATTAAAATGAAAGTATTACTTATAAAAGATGTAAAAAGCCTTGGAAAAATTGGTGAAGTAAAAGAGGTAAAAGATGGTTATGGAAAAAACTTTCTTATAGGCAAAGGTTTTGCTAAACATGCAACACCTGAGATTTTAGCACAACATAAAGCTGATGAAGCACAAGCAGCAGCTGACTTAGCAGCAGATATTGCTCTTCAAAAAGAGAATGCTCTAAAGTTAGAAAAAGCTGAAGTTATCATCACAAAAAAGATGGGTGATAATGGTCATCTTTTTGGTGCTATCACGAAAGAAGAGGTAGCTGAAGCACTTAAAGAGCAACACGGGATTGAGATAGATAAGAAACATATCACTGATAAAAAAGCTATAAAAACTGTTGGAGAGCATGACTTGGACCTTAAACTTGGTCATGGTATTCATGCTGTTCTTCATGTTGATGTTCAAGGCGAGAAGTAGCTCTTATGTTTGATGCTACTACTATCTTAGCCTATAAAGGTGAGAAAAAAGCTGTTATAGGTGGAGATGGACAGGTGACTTTTGGGGACTCTGTTCTCAAAGGAAACGCGACAAAAATCCGTACACTGCATCATGGAAAGATACTTGCAGGATTTGCTGGAAGTACAGCAGATGCGTTTAACCTTTTTGATATGTTTGAAGAGTTTTTAGAGAATAAAAAAGGGGATCTTCTAAAGTCCGTTGTCGAGTTTTCTAAGGCTTGGAGAAAAGATAAAGTACTTCGCCGTTTAGAAGCGATGATGATAGTTCTCAACAACGACCACATCTTTATACTTACTGGAAATGGTGATGTTGTAGAGCCTGAAGATGGTGAAATCGCTTCCATTGGAAGTGGTGGTAACTATGCTATATCAGCTGCACGCGCACTCAAAAAACATGCTTCGCTTGATGAAGAAGAGCTTATCAAAGAGTCCCTTCATATCGCTGGAGATCTCTGTATCTACACAAACCATAATATAAAAACTTTAACACTAGAGAAAAAATAAAAATGAACTTAACTCCAAAAGAGATAGTAACTTACCTTGACCAGTATGTCATAGGTCAAAATGCTGCTAAAAAGACTATAGCCCTCGCCCTTCGTACTCGCTACAGACGTATGCAACTCGACAGTGAACTTCAAGATGAGATTATGCCAAAAAATATTCTTATGATTGGTTCTACAGGTGTTGGAAAGACTGAAATATCTCGCCGTTTGGCAAAGATGATGCAAGTACCTTTTATAAAGGTAGAAGCGAGTAAATATACTGAAGTTGGATTTGTTGGTCGTGATGTTGAGTCTATGGTTCGTGACCTCGTTGTGAACTCTATCGCCATTGTCAAAGCTGAAAAAGAGGAGGAGAACAAAGATAAGATAGACAACTATATCTTAAACAAGATAGTAGAAAAACTTCTCCCCCCTCTTCCCGAATCAGCAAGCCAATCAAAAAAAGATGACTACCAGCACCTCCTTGAGAGTATGGAGAAGAAGGTAGAGTCTGGAGAGATGGATGACAAGACCATAGAGCTTGACCTTGCCAAACTGCAAGTCGAGTTTGATGATAGTGGTCTACCTCCAGAGATGGCAAAAGTCCAAGAGTCTTTTTCTAAAGTCTTTGCACAGATTAACAAAGAGGACAATAAAAAAGAGGTCACAGTCAAAGATGCAAAATCTCTTCTTCGCCAAGAAGCTGCACAAAAACTTCTCGACCCTGCAAGTGTAAATGCAGAAGCACTTCGCCGTGCTGAAAATGGTGGTATCATCTTTCTTGATGAGATAGATAAAATCGCTTTGAGTGAGAAGTCGCAAGGAAGAAATGACCCATCAAAAGAGGGAGTCCAACGCGACCTCCTCCCTATAGTTGAGGGATCTAGTGTCTCTACGAAGTATGGAACTATCAACACTGACCACATACTCTTCATCGCTGCTGGTGCATTTCATGTGAGTAAGCCTAGTGACCTTATCCCTGAACTTCAAGGGCGTTTTCCACTTCGCGTTGAGCTAGAATCTCTTACAGAAGAGACACTCTATGCTATTC
>JALUKS010000081.1 GCA_027056465.1 Sulfurimonas sp. | reverse complement strand
CTTTATTTATTAGATGAAGTTTTACTCTAAAACTGCTCTCTCTTATGCAACATTATGTACTGCATATTTTCCTTTGTGAGATTGTGCAATAACATTTTGTTTTATTTTTGTTGAAGAGGTTAAAGGATTGTAGCTTACTTGTACAATTTTTGCACCCTTTGACTTCAAATATTTTTCTACGGCAATATTATGAGGTTTATCTCCCCAATCTTCACCAATAACAAATACATCAACATCTAACTTTTTACAGTTACTTACATATTCAAGTGTATCATAAGAGACAACATCATCTACACACTTTAATGCTTTTAACATTTGCATTCTCTGTTCTAGTGGAATTATAGGTACATTTCTTTTGTAAGAACCTACTACTTCATCTGAGGCTACCCCTACTATAAACTTATCACCCAAGGTTGCACAGTACTCTAAGAGGTCTAAATGACCAACATGAACCATATCAAATGTACCAACTGTATATACTATTTTCATTGTAACTCCTATAGTTCATAATACCCATACAAACTTAAAGAAAAGCTCTACTGAAAATTAATTTAATATTTGTTTAAATTGTAAATTATGCTATAATGAAATAAAATAAGGTGTAAAAATGAAACAGCCGACTATCCTCTCTTATGTAAAAGACATCCCTAACCTCTTGTCCCTCTCAGGTCTAGCCTGTACTATTCTTGCTATATATTTTAGTATCACAGGTCTCTATGCGGCAGCTATGATTGGAATGGTTTGGGCGGTTGGCTTTGACTGGGCTGATGGACTTGTCGCTAGAAAGTTAAAGGGTAGAACACCTACAGATGCTAAATTTGGTGGACAACTTGATGTACTCATAGATATAGTAAGTTATGGGGTAACTCCTGCAATCTTACTTCTCTCTTACGGAAATTTCGAGCCACTATTTTTAATAGGAGCTTTTATTATGGTAGCTGCAGCTGCAATAAGACTTAGCTATTTTAGTACTTATGGTTTAGCAGGTGGAACAAAGTACACAGGACTAGCACTCGATAACAATAGTCTTATTTTAGTTTCTGTATTTTTGCTCAATGGTCTAGTAAGTCATGATGTTTTTACTATTATCTTATATGTGAGTGGAGTAACACTTGCCATATTGAATGTATCAGAGATTAAGACACCAAAACTCTCAGGAAATCCAAGAAATGTTTACCTACTTGTTGCTTATACCTTAGGCATTACAGTTGTTTATGGATTACAATTAATGTAGAAACAAATTAGCCCTAAGTAAATCAGAGTCTTGAAGCTCTGGATAGAGGTTTTGAATAATGCAACTCTATAAAGTGAGTAAAAAAAGTGCTAAAGATGGGGGATATATACAAGGGAATGTAAAAGCTACTTACCTACATACAATGTGGCGTTTATCACAGATATTTTAACATAGTTTTTGTTAGATTTCCAATTTGGTCGTATCACTATGGTGTTGGTTCAAAACAACTTCTCCATCTGAGCGAACTCTTCAAATGCTGTGTAGTTTTTTTAGGTTTTTATTCCTTTACTTAATGGCAGTGAGGCTTACCTTATTAAAACTCATCACATTAGTGTCAAAAACCACATAAGAACTGTAGGGAACATCTATATAAAAAGCCTCTTCTAGTGAAAGTTTTTGCACTAACGCCATAAGTACTCGAATGACTCCTGCATGAGTGACTACTAAAACAGAGTTATAAGATTCTAGGACTAAATTTTCTAAAAAGAACTGTTCAACTCTTTTAACATAAAGCTCATAATCTTCACCATCCAAGGCATAAATCCACTGCAAAAAATCTTTATACTCTATCTCACCCTCAGCGATGATAGCATCAAAAGTTTTTCCCTCATGTTTGCCCCATGACTTCTCTCTTAATATCTCAGTATAGATAGCGTTTTTTGCTTGAGAAAAAGGAGCTAGTGTTGCTCGTGTGCGTTTGAGGTCTGAGCAGTAGACTCTGTCAAACTGCACATTTGCAAACACCTCTGCTAATCTTTTAGCATCCTCTTCGCCCTTTTTTGAGAGTCCAATATCTATATGCCCATTGTAGCACTTATGATAAGCCTCATCAACTTCTGTATGGCGAACTAACGTTATCTTCATATTACTCCAAGAAGTGCGACATTTAAAAGTAAAAGCTCCACGACTTCAATACTAAACCCATAAATATCTCCAGTAAATCCACCATAGCGTTTGATAAAAAATCTTTTTATAAGAAGCATAGCAACAAACGCCACTCCTAAAAGTAAAAAGCTATGAAAAAACGCGATAAGTAGAAGTGAGTAAAGTGTTGCAATCGTGAGTTGTGTCGCAGTAAACTCCTCTTTGGCTAGTCTGCCCATCCCTTGTTTGTTTGCATAAGGAAAAAAGTATATCTCATAAACAACTACCAAACGCGGGATAAGTAGGATGATAGGAAGGAGATAAAAAAGCTCAAAATTTGCTAAAGTAGAAGCTTTTAAGATAAGAAAAGTACCGCCAAAAAGCATTCCCATACCACCATTGTGAGGGTCTTTCATCACCTCTAAGGCTCTCTCTTTGGGGACATACAAACCATCTATAGTATCACAGAAACCATCAAGATGTAAAGCTCCAGTGAGTAAAACCCAAAGAGCAAAGAGTATGATGCCAAGATGTGGCGAGGGAAGATAAGGGATGAAAATCTCATAAACGCCATAGAGTAGCGTTCCAAGTAAAAAGCCCACAAGAGGATAACTCATCACGGCATAACCGTTTATTCCTTTGTAGAAGCTATGCACTCGAAAAAATGGCAGAGTTGTAAGCATAGAGAGCGCTAGAGCAAAGCCACTGAATATATTTTTCATTTGATACGACTCCTTATGCCTGCTACAACATGATAAACTTCATCGCACTCAGAAGCGATACACTGGGAGAGTTTTCCACTAATGTTTACAAACTCACGCACAAGAGCATTTTGCGAAACTACACTTGCACTTACATCATTGAAAACAAAGACTATATCCTGCTTAAGGGCTAGAACTTTTCGCATCTCTTGAACTATATCTTCATAACTCTTTTCATGGTAGAGCATATTGTTTATCCACATACTTACACACTCTACTAAGACTACACTCTCTTGCTTCACTATCACATCTGCCAATGCTAAAGGCTCTTCAACCGTTATAAAATTAGATGCACGATTTTGCTTATGGAGTGCTATCTTCTCTGCCATCTCTTCATCTATAAACTCTGTAGTCGCTAAGTATATGGGCGTTTGTGTTGCTAGTTTGAGGGTGTATTTTTCGGCTTGAGCAGACTTACCACTCTTAATGCCACCTATAAATAATGCTTTCATTTTGGAATTATAGCGACACTTCTATAATTTTTTGCTATTATTAGATTATAAGTATCTACTCAAAACAGCCTACTCACGGCTTAAAGGCTTGACGCTAAAGCCAAAATTAAAACCTGAGGTGTAAATTTTTTTAAGTTCAAACAGGGTATAATTCTACAAATGAAATATAAGGAAATAAAATGTTCAATATGAGTACTAGATCTATAAAATCAAAACTGATCATTTTATCAATTTTGAGTTTTCTAGTTGTGCTAATACTTGGTACGACCTCTTATCTAAATAATAAACAGTCAGAAGTAATCATACAAAGGATAGTATCAGTAGGTGAAGTACAGTACTTATCTGCCGAAACATCAGCAGACCTTAGAGGTTTTAGACTCTTTATGAAGCAGAAGTTTTTAGATAAGTTGAAAAAAGACACCAAGAGTCAAGTAGAAAAGATTCAGGGTTTATCTAATCTTATTGATGATGCAGATAGTCGTAAAGTGCTTGTAAATCTCGTAGGTAAATATAAAGAATGGAATAAACTAAGGTATGAAATGGCTGACATTATTTCTAAAAACAAGAGAAAAGATGGGACTAATAAAGATACGAGTGCAAAGAAAAAGTTAAAAAGTATCACTCCAAAAGCAATAGCATTAAAGAAATTCATCATCAAAGAACAAACAAAGTTATTGAGTCGTATCAAAAAAGAGAATTTAAAGCTACTAGAGAGAAATAAAACTATTATAGAAATCATATCTGCTCTAGGTGTTCTTTTTATTATCTTTATCTCTTATATTACATCTTCAAGTATTTTAAAATCTATAGAAGCTTTAAAAAATGATATAGAGTATATTACATATAGTAAAGATTTCACTAAAAACATTGAGATTAAAGGCTCTGATGAGATTTCACAAATGAGTGAAAAATTGAATGGCTTGTTAAGTATGTTACGTAACTCTTTTGGAGGGATTAAAAACTCTTTTGAAGATAATCTCCGTTTTACAGAAAACTTGCATACAGCTACACAAGAGATACAAGCATCTGCTGAGGGAGAGTTTAAAGTTGTCTCAGTCATTACAGACAATGCAGTTACTATGAAAAATAGTATGCTTACTTCTTTTAATGCCTCACAAGAACTCCTTTCAAAAGCACAAAATACCCAAGAAAATATGCAAGATATGCAAAAAACACTACAAGTCACTCTTGAGCAGTTAGATAGTGTCTCAGAAGTTGAAAACTCTATAAATGAGAAAATTATTGCCTTTTCCCAAGAGACAAATAAGATTAAAGAGGTGATGGTAGTTATCTCTGATATAGCCGATCAAACAAACTTACTAGCACTTAACGCTGCCATAGAAGCTGCTCGTGCAGGTGAACACGGACGTGGCTTTGCCGTTGTTGCTGATGAAGTGAGAAAACTTGCAGAGAGAACACAAAAAAGCTTGGTAGATATTGATATGACTACAAGTATAATGGTACAATCTATCAATGATATTTCATCAGATATGGAGAAAAATACAAAAAAAGTTGCAGATCTTTCAGAGAGTTCAAATAAAGTAGGTGAAAATGCCCAAACATCCCTTGATACTCTTTTAGAAACTGTGGAATATATAGAGACACTTCATACCGATATAAAAAATAATACTGAGACAACGGAGAGCATTTTACAATCTATAAACAATATAAATGAACTCTCAAGCAACAACACAAAAAACGCAGACAATATCTCAAACTTAGCGCAAGAGTTAAGTCAAAGAACAAATGAATTATCTCAAGATGTTTCTGTTTACAGAACATAAGTCATTGGAATTGATTGCATTTATTTGACAGAGTGATAGGTAAAATCGATAAAATAGTTTTTCTATTTATGATTGGGGTGCTCTCCTTCTCTTTCTATTTTATCTACACTCTCAATCAGTCATATTCTAAAAATCAGACACTCCAGTCATTGGATAATGCTCTTTTTTTGACAAGAAATTTACTTGAAGAAGAGCAGCATCATGCATTATCACTCTCTCTACTCCTTTCACAAGATAAGACTTTTTTAGAAGCATTTTATAGTAATGACAGAAAAAAAGTATTTGAAATTATTAAGCAAAAGATTGTTAGTTTAAAGGAGTTGCAGGGGTGTAATTTCGAGGTGCAGGTACATGATGAAAATTTACATACTTATTTAAGAAGTTGGGATTATTCAGTTCAAGGTGTTCCACTTGCATCCTTTCGTCAAGGTTTAGTTCGCACAAAAGAGTCTAAAAAACCTCTGGTTTCCATTGAAATTGGAAAACGCTTAAACATTAAGGCTATTTCTCCTATCCTGAAAAACGGTGAGTTTAAGGGTTCTATAGAAGTGATAGAAAATTTCGAACATTTACGAAAAAAATTAGCAGAACATGGTTATGCTCTTTTTTTACTTCTCAATAAAAAGTATCTCAATATAGCTACAACACTCAAACATAATCCCGTACTGCTTCATAAATTTGTTTTGGTGAATAAGGATTATGATAAGCATAGTTTCGCAAGCCTAAAAAAAGCTGATATGAGTAATCTAAAAAGTTCTGGTTATTTCACACAGGACAAGCATGCATTTGCCTACTTTAGCATTAAAAATTTTGAAAACAAAAATTTAGGCTACTTTGTCATTGTATTTGAAAATAGTACTCCTTTGATGCTCAAAACAAAAGATGAAATAACAAGAAATAAAGCCAATAGTTTAGGAGTGATTATTCAATGAAAATATTACTTTTAGAAGATGATGTCAGTTACAAAGAGACGATACATGAGTATCTTGAATCTCTAGGTTATAAGGTGGAGAGTTTTGAAAATGGCGATGAAGTAGTCGATGCACTCTATTTTAAAAAATATCATCTTTTACTTTTAGATATCCGTGTACCAGGAAAGAGTGGCTATGAGATTGTAAAAATCTTGCGTGAGCAGAAAGATGAAACACCTGTTATTTTTATGACTTCTTTGACTGATATTGACAATCTGAGTATTGGTTATGAACTTGGCTGTAATGATTACATTCGTAAGCCTTTTGCTGCGAGAGAGTTAAAGTACCGTGTTGAGCAGGTTCTAAAGCTTTTTTATCTGCACTCAAATGAAGAAGAAGTGCCACTCAATGATGAGTACAGTTATAATCTCACACAAGGTAAGCTTCTTCAAAAAGGTGAAGTAATCGCAGTGACACCAAAAGAGCAAAAGGTACTAGAGTACTTGATAACTCATCTTGGTGAATATATTTCAACTAAGAAGTTGTGGGAAGATGTTTGGGAAGAAAAAAATGGTAACAGAGGCAGATATCCGTATGTGCATTAAAAAAATTCGTGATAAAACAGATGCAACCTTCATTGTAAACAAAAAAGGGTTTGGATACAAAATTGATAGAAAAAGATAAGCAGTATATTTATACATTAGCATTTTTTTACTCTATGTTAGTTGTTCTGATTGTGAGTATTCCTGCTTATTTTTATATCTCTGTGGAGCAGAAGAGTTACAAAGAAGTGCAAATGCAGGAGTTACAACACTACGCATATAGTGTTGAAAAGAGCATTTATAATTTTTCGCAGACAAACAAACATATATTTCATTTTCCTCGTTCACTTTTTTATAACTCATGTCTCTATGGCACAAATGCACAACTACTTTTTGCAACAGATGAAACAGTCTGTAAAAAAATACTAAAAACTAATACAGATGAAAATCTCATAAGTAAAAAAGTTCTTCTAACTCTAAACAGATTACAAGCAAAAGAACTACTACTTGTTAAGAGTATTTCATATAAAAACATCTATACAAAAGCACTGCTAACAGCATTTTTTCTAGGGGCTGTTATCTTTTTTATGACACTCTTTTTTATCAAGATAAGTATGCGACCACTTGAAAAAGCAAATAGATATCTCAATATCTTTTTTAATGATGCAATGCATGAACTGAAAACGCCACTCGGTGTTATGCAACTCAACTTAGAGTTTTTACGAGAAAAAGAGGATAGTAAGGTTCTGCGCAGACTTTTTACTAGCATGCAGAGTATGATTTTGATTTATGAGGATATTGAGTATCACATAAAACATACACATGTAGAGTATAAAGCAGAACATCTCGATTTTTCTCATTTACTAGCAAATCGTATTGAAGTTTTTTTAGATTTGGCAA
Organism: Sulfurimonas sp.; assembly: GCA_027056465.1. Lineage (GTDB taxonomy): Bacteria > Campylobacterota > Campylobacteria > Campylobacterales > Sulfurimonadaceae > Sulfurimonas. Next base: position 4,185 of record JALUKS010000081.1, on the reverse strand, counting down.
AAGTAAAAAATATATCCATTGAAGAAGATATAGAAGAGTATATGTTTCTTGATATGAACCGAATAGAGCTACAAAGAGTGATAGATAACACTCTCTCAAATGCAATAAAATATAGTCCTAAAGAGACTAAAATTCTTATTAGACTATATACAGAGGAAAAGCATACTGTTTTTAGTGTTCAAGATGAGGGTGTGGGGATAAAAGATACTCAAAAGATATTTGAGCGTTATGCACGTGAAGATGTAATTCAAGGAGGTTTTGGTATCGGGCTTAGTATTGTAAAATATATATGCGACAAAAATGGTATTGAAATTTTGGTCACCAGTAAGCTTTCACAAGGTTCACTTTTCAGCTATAAATTTGCGTAACTTTTTTACTTACGCAAAAGTTACGAAGCTATTGGTATCATTAGTGATATAAAAAAAGGAAACAACATGAAAAACAGTCTAATAAAATACTCACTAGGTGCTGCGGCACTCTTAATGATGAGCTCAAATCTAATGGCTCAAACGCCAACAGCTGCACCAAAAGCATACCCTGCTGGCGAAGTAGGAAAAATGGTAAAACTAGGTGAAGATATTTTACTTCATACTGACACCCACCCACTTACAAAAGATATGGTAGGAAATAAACTCCAATGTATCAGTTGTCACCTACGTGGTAGTGATGGTAAACCAGGTACTGCATCTGGAATTTCTACATTTATAGGAACGGCTACTTCATTTCCAGCGTATTCTAAAAGAGAAAAATCAGTACAAACACTACAAGATAGAATCAACAACTGTTTTATGCGTAGTATGAATGGAAAACGTCCTATTGTTGATACAAAAGCTTCTGTTGCTATGGCTACTTATGTTACATGGCTTTCAGAGGGTATGCCTATGAAGATGAATGCAAAGATGCCTTGTGGCCCAGCAAATTCACAGAGATGGATGCATGGTGCGAAACATTTCGCAAAAATTCAGAAAAAAGCGACACATGAAAACTATATAAATGGTAAAAAACTTTATGAAGCCAAGTGTGCAATGTGTCATAGTGCTAATGGTGCAGGTATGGGAACATTCCCACCACTTTGGGGACAAAAAGATGGAAAATGGCTTGCTTACAATACTGGTGCAGGTATGAGTAAACTCAACAAAGGTGCTGCATGGGTACAATCAAATATGCCTCTAGGTCAAGGTGGAACACTCAAAGATCAAGAAGCAGCAGATATTATGCTTTATGTAGATGCACAACCACATGCTGACTTTGATTTGAAAAAAGCACTCTATCCAGCAAGCAAAATGGGTTACTATAATTCAAAAGTTTTACATGAAAAACACTCAGTACGTAGTAATTTTAAACAATTTGGTCTAAATGTCGATGTAATCCGTGGCGACCATAAAATAAAATAAGGAAAATAAAATGAAAATTCAAAATAAAATAGTTTTATCACTTTTAAGTGCATCTCTACTTTCAGTAGGGCTTCATGCAGCAGATTGGCTTAGTATAGCTGGAACACAACCTGACTTTGTAAAAAAAGATGGAAAAAAAGTTGCAAATCATAATAATAAGCCACACTTCTGGGGATTTATTCAGGCTGGATATCAAAAAGATTATGGAACGATTTTAGATAAAGCTGGTACAAATAAAACTCCGTTTGTTATGATGGCACCAACACTTGACCATCAAGCTGGATTTGAAATAAATCGTGCCCGTTTAGCTGTTCGTGGTATGGTAGATAAGAATAATCAACTTGATTACTTCTTTATGACAGAGTTTGGTGAAGATGGTATTACTCAACCAGCTGGACATTCTGCAGAAAATTATTTAACTGATGCTTCTATTACTTACAATGGTATTCCTTATGTACATGTAAGAGCGGGTCAGTTTAAATACCCTGGTAGTGAAGAGGGAATGCGTGCTGTTCTAGCTTCAGAGTATCGTAACTTTTCAACTGCAGGTAGCCAACTCCTCTTAGAGCGTTTCTTACCAAATAATGCAACAGTAGGAAAAGATGTAAATGGTGACCTTACTTATACTGCAGCACCTGAACAATCAGTCGGTGCATATCGTGACCGCGGTGTAGAACTCTTTAATACATCTCATGTAACGAAAGATATCACTGTAAGTGTTGCAGGTATGGCTGGTAATGGAACAGGTCTTAGCTCTAAAAATGCTTCAGGTGAAATGACTTACTATGGTTATCTCTCAACTGAATACCTTTTTGGTAAAGGAAAGGGCTATCATACACAGTCTATAAAAACTTATGCTTGGTACCAAGATGGAAAAAGAAAACTTAATGATCAAAATTATGATCGTGAACGTTATGGTGTAGGTATAGACTGTTTTTATGGTGGTCTGCGTTTTGATGCAGAGTATATCAAAGCAAAAGGTATGATTTATAATGGTGCTAAAGATAGTAGTGCTACTGCATTTACTGATGATTGGCAATATCAAATCGCTGCAGAGAGTAAAAATGTAGCTGATGGTGGACTTGTAAGTGTTCAGTACTATGTATTACCTAAGAAAATAGAACTTTTAGCTCGTTATGACTACCTCAATCGTTTAACAAACTCTGTTAAAGATGAGAGAGATTTTACAACAACAACACTTGGTATGTCTTATCACTTTAAAGGTGCTAATAGAATTGATGTGAACTATGCTATTAGAGATCTTACTGCACCAGGAAATGCTAATGCACAAATAGTAGTTGACAATATTGGTAACTTACTTTCTGTTCAAGGAACTATAAAGTTCTAAATCTTTATAGATTTTCTAGTTCCACCTCTCCTGAGGTGTAACTTTCTTCTTTAATTATTCTATCTATTTTTAAATAAAATAAGCTATACTGCCATAAATGAAAAAGTATCTACTCCGAAATATTCTTAGTATTATTGTTCTTGTATCGACACTTATGGGGGCTATGCACCACCATAATGATCTAAAATCACATAGTGATTGTCAGATATGTGCTATAAGTGCTTCGGTTACAAATATAGATACACCAAGTGATGTAGTTTATCTTACGCCACTTACACTTCTTCATGAAGCGACACTTGCACAACTTCCCTATTTTACTTCAAAGCATATTGGCTCTCACAATAACTCAAGAGCGCCCCCTATCACTATCCTTTACTCATAAACAAACTATATAAATATATTTCTTAAGGATAATTATGCAAAAAAAATTGCTATTATTATCACTTATTGCTTGTACATCTTTACTCGCAGATAGTGATACAGAGGCTCTAAAACAAGAGTTACAACAACAAAAAGTGACAACACAAAAACTTCTCTCTCGTGTAGAGAGTTTAGAAGCGACACAAAAAAATAGTGTCAATACAAGTGCGAGTTTTTCGCAGAATGCTTACCTACCAGATATTGCATTGATTTTAAATATGTCCACCGTAGGACGTGATGTAAAAAATAGCGACTATGCAAATCTAGCTATTCCTGGTTTTATTGATGCAGGTTATGCAGAACTTCCATTTAATGCAAACAGAGGTTTTAACCTCAACTATGCAGAGGTCGCTATGCACTCTGTCGTTGATCCATATTTTGATGCCTTTGCTATTTTTCATCTCCATCCTGATCAGCTTGAGATAGAAGAGGCTTATGTAACTACTACAAGTTTACCCGCAGGTCTTCGTGTTAAAGCAGGTAAATTTAGAAGTGCATTTGGTCGCATCAATGAAAAGCATCAACATGCATGGCACTTTGATGCCCAACCTATTATCTACAAAGCACTTTTTGGACCTGATATGATAAGTGATTCAGGAGTGCAACTCCAATGGGTAGCACCAACAGATACTTACCTTATGGCAGGTGTTGATGCGATGCAAGGGACAAACGATAGAAGTTTTGGAGATGAAAATCCTAATCTTCTAGTCGGCTATGTGAAGTCAAGTATAGATGTAGGAGATGACCTTTCTATCTTAGGTGGTGTGAGTATTGCGCATGGAAAAACTGTAAAGGCAAAAAATAGTAATATTTATGGCATTGACTTAACAATGAGAGAGCAGTTAGGAAGTTATAGCGCTCTTAGTTGGCAGAGTGAATATTTACAGCGTGAAAAAGCAAACGACTCACAAGGTGGACTCTATACGCAACTTGTCTATCAGTATAACAACAATTACTCAGCGGGTATCCGTTATGATGTTATTACAAAGAACGATACAGACTTAAGTGCCTATAGTGGTGTAG
>JALUKS010000080.1 GCA_027056465.1 Sulfurimonas sp. | reverse complement strand
CCACCAACTTTTCCAGCACCCATACGAACGATAACATTTAATCGACCCGCTTCGTTTTCAGGATTAAGTTCTGCACAAAGTTTTACTAAATCCTCTGGGTCCATAGATGGTCCAGCTTTTACACCTATCGGGTTTTTAACACCTTTAAGGAACTCAACATGAGCACCATCAAGTTGTCGAGTTCTATCACCTATCCATAACATGTGTGCTGATGTATCATACCAGTCACCTGTGATAGAGTCTTGGCGTGTGAATACCTCTTCATAAGGAAGTAAAAGTGCTTCGTGTGAAGTATAAAAATCTGTCTCACGAAGTGTTCTATATGTTTTTGAAGTAACACCACAAGCTGCCATAAACTGTAGAGATTTTTCAATCTCTTCTGCTAACTCTTCATACTTCTTACTCTCTGCACCTTGATGTGCAAAGTCTAGTGTCCACTTATGCACTTGATGCAAGTCAGCTAAACCACCCGATGCAAAAGCACGGAGTAGATTTTGTGTTGCTGATGCTTGATTGTAAGCTCTTATCATACGTTCTGGATCTGGAACACGTGCTGCTGCATTGAACTCCGTACCATTGATAATATCTCCACGGTATGAAGCGAGTTCGACACCATCAAAAGTTTCAGTATCACTCGAACGTGGTTTTGCAAACTGCCCAGCCATACGACCGACTTTCACGACAGGAAGACCTCCAGAGTAAGTCATAACAACTGCCATCTGCATCATTGCCTTAAAAGTATCACGAATGTTATCTGCATGAAACTCACTAAAACTCTCAGCACAATCTCCACCTTGAAGTAAAAAAGCGTTACCGTTTGCTACATTTGCTAACTGCGACTTTAGTGTACGAGCTTCACCAGCAAAAACAAGTGGTGGGTAGTTTTTCAACTCACCCAAAACTCTCGCTAATTTTGTTTGATCTGGATAAGTTGGTTGCTGTAGGATTGGTTTTTCTCTCCAGCTAGAAGGAGTCCATCTGCTCATAATAATGCCTTAATAATAATTTTTGTAATTTTATCTAAAAAATACTAAATATATAATAACAGTATTGAGATTTATAGCTAGTATCTCTATAAAAGCTTTTCTTATGCTAAGTGAGTGTATAATGCAAGCAATAATTTTATTTGGAATATTTATGAAAAAAAAAGAACTAAAATCTTTAGTTACACAAATGTATGAAGAACTCATAGCAAATATTGATAGACAAGAGAACCCAAATAAAGAGCAGATTTCAACATACTTACAAGATGCTACAAACACAATTTCTGCGATTTCTGATAGTGAATTAGATTCTGTTGAGCATGCAAAACTCGCATTTACTAACACATATAAAGAGTTAGTGGATGATAGTCTCTCTGCATACCAATACACGAACAATATTTTTGAAGAACTTGCAGAAGTTCATGCAACAATTATCGATGAATGTAGTGAAGTCCATCTTGATTTGAGTAAGATAACAGAAAAATTCAATAATATTCACTCACAAATGACTAAAGAAGTTTGTAGAGCAAATGGAGTTATTACAAGTTTAAAAGGTAAAATAAAAAGTTTAGAGAGAAACTCTAACCTAGATGGACTTACTAAAGTCTTTAACAGAAGAGCGCTGACAAGCTATCTCAATCAAATCTGTTCTAAAAAAGATATACCCTATGAGTTACATCTGCTTATGCTTGATATTGACGACTTTAAGCTTGTGAACGATACTTATGGACATATTGCTGGAGACAAGATACTTATTTTCATTGCAAATATGCTCAGAAAATCTCTCCGAGATGGAGACAAAGTCTTTCGTTATGGAGGAGAAGAGTTCATAATCGTTTTAAATAGACTAAATACAGAGAGCTGTATAGAGATTACAAATAGAATTTTGCATCTCATCCGTAGTAATCAGCTTATCTATAAAGGGGATTCCCTTAATGTCACAATAAGTATTGGAACTACACTTTATTATAGTGGTGATACACCTGAAACACTTATCGCTAGAGCAGACAAAGCACTCTATAAATCAAAAAATGCTGGAAAAAATCAAATAAATTCGGAACTTATCAATGGAAATTAACTACTTTGACCTCGTTACAGCGAGTATAATCTTACTTTTAGGACTTAAAGGAATTCTTAACGGATTTTTTAAAGAGATTTTTGGACTTATCGGTATTGTAGGTGGTCTCTTTATTGCATCACGTCTAGGTGATAGTGTAGGAGAGTATCTCAATAATCTTGCATTTAATTTTTCCTCTAGTTCTGCTGTCAGTTTTGTGGGATTTTTAACGACTTTAGCAGTTTTTTGGATTATTATGATTAGTATAGGTTTCGCGTTTAAGAAACTAAGTTCACTTAGTGGTCTTGGTCCACTCGATAAAATCTTAGGTTTTTTCTTTGGGGCAAGTAAGTTTTTCTTAATCGCTGCAGTTATAGCCCATGCTGCTTATAACATCAAAGCCGTAAAACAGACTCTTGACTCAGCACTTAAGACTAGTATTCTTTTCCCAATTATGGTAGAGACTGGTGCTTATATCATGAAGATTGATCCTGTAACTCTTAGCACAGACATTAATAGTACTATTAGTCAAAGCAAAGATACTATCTCAAAAAAAACAAAAGAGATTACTCAAAAAAGTGTAGATACTGAAGTTTCAAAGATTAAAAATGAGCTTCAAAATCAGATAGGAGAGAAATAAGATGCCCAAAATAAATACAAACTTTAATAATAGAACTGTTGAATATGAACAACTTCTCAGTGATTTTAAGCTGCTTCTCAAAAAAAACAACTTAAAATTCACTATCCAACGTGAAGTTATTTTAGAGACCCTTTATAACTCAGATGAGCACCTTACACCAGAAGCTCTTCACCATCTTATCCAGAAGAAAGAACCTGACTTAAAAACAGGCATAGCAACTGTTTATAGAACACTGGCACTCTTAGAAGAGTCAGATGTAGTCACATCGCTCTCTTTTGGTGCACAGGGTAAGAAGTATGAGCTCGGTGCCAAAGAACATCATGATCATCTTATCTGTACTGAGTGTGGTAAGATTACAGAGTTTGTAGATGAAGAGATAGAGAAACGCCAACATGTAATTACAGATGAACTAGGTTTCGCTATGAGTGACCACTCCATGCAGATATATGGTATCTGTGCAGCATGTCAAAAAAAACTAAAAATAGAAGGAAAATAATTAATGTTTACTAATAAATTCATTCAACAGAGAATAGAAAAAGCAAAACTACTTAAAGAGGCTGGATATAACCCATACTCAAATAACTCACAACGAAATACTACTATTGAGAAGTATCTCAATGTAAACTCAGATATTATGGATAGAGAAGAGAAACGCGATGAGAAACGCAACTATATCGTAAGTGGTCGTATAAAACTTCTTCGTGTTATGGGAAAAGCCTCTTTTGTAAAGATAGAGGATGAGTCTGGAGTGTTACAAATTTATGTAGCTCGTGATAATCTTCCTGAAGGTTTTTACAACACTATGTTTAAGAAGAACATCGAAGTTGGTGATATTATTGAAGTGGGTGGTTTCCCTTTTGTAACTGGTCAAGGTGAGTTATCTCTCCATGCAGATTCACTTACGCTTCTTACGAAAGCGATCTCTCCACTTCCTGAAAAGTTCCACGGTGTAACTGATAAAGAGATAAGATACCGTAAACGCTACCTTGACCTTATCATGAATGCTGAAGTTCGTAAAACATTTCAAACACGTTCTAAGGTTATCAGTCTTACTCGCCGTTTCTTTGAAGATAAGGGCTTTTTAGAAGTTGAAACTCCTATGATGCACCCTATCGCTGGTGGAGCAAACGCCAAGCCATTTGTAACACATCACAATGCACTAGGGATAG
>JALUKS010000079.1 GCA_027056465.1 Sulfurimonas sp. | reverse complement strand
TATACTCCTCACGAAGCAGTGCTATAAATATCACCTGTTCAAGATTACTCATCTTCTTCTGTTTAAAAAATTTGTCAAGTACCAGTTTCTCAGAAGTCTGCTCTACCCTCTCAGCGATACGACTCTCCAGAAGTTTCATTTTTCTCTGGAGTCTATCTATACCGAGAGAGTGTTCATGCACATTTTGGCGAATAACGGACATCTTTTGATAAAGCTCTATTCTAAAAAATTGGTCTTGAAGATACTCTAAGTGGTCTGCATAAGGTTTAACATCAGGCAAATCAGATTCAAGTGAACCCTCTTGCAGTAGTCTCAAAAAAGAGGGAGTGAGTCCAACAGAAGTGTTAAGAAGTTCCAAAGGAGTAACATCAGAGATTTTTATCGGGGTAAAACTCTGCTGGTGTAACCACCCTAGCTCAAGAAGATTTTTCATCTCCTCTAAATGTCTAAGATGTTTATAGTTCTCACTCTCATAAAGCTCTTGGAGCATCTCAAGAACAACTATCTCATCTTGCCCCTGCATATACATTTTAGAGAGGTATTGGAGTATCTCTGCCTCACTTTTGCTACACTTTAGATGTACATAAATGGCTGCTTTTGTAACATCTTTTTGAGATAAAAAGTTTATTAGATTTTTCAAATTACTTCACAAAAGAGTAGAGAAGTTCTATCTCTTCTTTCCAAATAGTATCATCTATTGTCTCTAAAATCAGAGGAATATCATCCATCCTCTCATCATTCATAATAAATCTAAAAGCATCAAGCCCTATCTCCCCCTCTCCGAGTGAGTGGTGTCTATCGACATGAGAGCCTAGAGGTGGCTTCGAGTCGTTGATGTGCATACCCATAAGGTAGTTCATCCCAACAACACTCTCAAACTCATCCCAAGTTTTATCGTAAGCCTCTCGTGTTCTAATGTCATACCCTGCCGTAAACATATGGCAAGTATCTATGCAGACACCTATGCGACTCTTATCCTCAACCTTGTCGATGATATGTGCTAAATGCTCAAAACGCCAACCAAGGTTACTCCCCTGCCCAGCAGTATTTTCAATAACAGCACTCACACCCTCTGTCTTATCAAGTGCGATATTGATAGACTCAGCGATAACATCAAGACATAGATCCTCTATGGGTTTCATTATCTCGATGTTCTCTTTATCTGCTTTTTTCATTTTCGTAAGGTGACTCCCAGGGTGGAAGTTAAGTCTATCTAACCCTAGAAGCCTACAACGTTCAAGCTCATCTACAAACGCCACTCTACTCTTCTCAAGCTTATCAGTTTCAGGATGCCCTAAGTTGATAAGATAGGAGTCGTGAGGTAAGATATGTTTAGGGAGTATGCCACTCGCTTCTAGCATACTCTTAAACTTATCTATCGTTTCTCTATCAAGATCTTTTGCTACCCATTGGCGTTGGTTCTTTGTGAAGAGAGCAAAAGCTTTTGCCCCGATAGCCTCTGCGTTTGTTATAGCATTGTAAACGCCACCACTCGCTGAACAGTGCGCTCCTACAAATTTATTACTATTTCTCATTACTTTATATCCTTAATTTTTATCAATATTCTGTTTTTTTTGTCTTTGAAGTAGATTGATTTTTTTTCTATTCTGTAGAAGATATGAACATCTTTAGAGTCTATCTCTTGCCTATAACCATCTACTGTTTTCACTCTATTTCTTCCCTTATAGATAGGCAGACCTAAGAGTACATTTTGTAAAAGTTTATCGGGGTAAGCACTATTTAAAAATTCACTATTAAATTTGCTACGACTCATACAACCCTCATCTACACAGACAAGATAGTTAATAGTAATACTCTTGATTAGTTTTCCAACTTCAAAGAGTTCTACAGAGAGGTCATCACCACTATGGCGAATAAATGCTAAATCTGAAAACTTTAAATGAGGGGATTTTATAGTGAAGATTTTTGAGCTACTCTGCTCATAGTTCTTAAGACTACAAGCACTAAGGAGCAAAAAGAGGGGAAGAAGAAAGTATCTCAAATCTATTTTGCTAAAAACTTTCCACACTTCTTCTCAGCTGTTCCACCAAATGTTTTTACTTCTACTGCTGAACCATCTTTTGCTATAACCTGACGTTTACAATCATCTTTTGCTATACACTCTGGATTTTCACATCCTATATTTTCTGCTACTTGTGCCATTTTCTTTCCTTAAATCATTAAATTTTCATAATTTTAGCAAACATTCACTTAAGTGTGTCTCTAAACTATTAAAGTTGTAAATTTCTCATAAAATTTTCAGCGATAACACTACTTCTCTCTTTTAACTGATTTGCAATCTGAGGAATATAGATACTATCTAGTGTAGTAGCAAAAAGTTCTAGCCATCTTGAAAAAGCTTCTCTTGAGAGATTCTGCATACTTGCATGAGGTGCAAAAGGGTTGCCTTTGTATTCAAAATCTCCTAAAGCTATAGAAGCCCAAAAGTTTGTCAAAAGCTCAAGATGAGGAATCCATTTCTCATTTTTCATATCATCACCTAACCTCTCTATAAAGAAAGGTCCTACTAGCTCATCTTTTAAAACCTTTGTGTAAAATAGGTTTACCATTTGTCTAAGATTTTCTTTTGTTACTTCATTTGCTTGCATTGGTTTTATACTCTCTTTTTGATTTTTTTAGAGTATAGCAAAATTAAGTTAAAGTTATATTTATAAAATATAAATACCATGCCATTACTTAGCAAGATAGTATTACAAGAAAAATTTGTAAATTAACCCTAGTGTTACAAAATACTAAGGCTTATTCAAGTTACTAGAAAATTATTTGATTCTATCCATAATACTCTCAACACTAAAACCAAACTTCTCAAAGAGTAGTGAGGCTGGTGCTGATGCTCCGAAACTATCCATCGCTATCACGGTATCTGCTAGTTTATACCACTCTAATCCACGAGCTGCTTCTATCGCTACGGTTTTTGTACCCTCTATGATGATAGACGCCATATACGCTGCATCTTGTTCGATGAAGAGGTCATAACATGGAACAGAGACAACATTTACTGGTACACTTATCTCAGCAAGAGTCTCTCTAACTTTGAGTGCTAGTTCTACCTCTGAACCTGATGCCATGATACTCATCACGGCATTGTCAGATTCTGCAAGTAAATAACCACCACGAGAAGCTTCCCCTCTTACAGCATTTGGAAGCACTGAAAGATTTTGGCGAGAACATACAAATGCAGATGGAGATTTTTTCATACTGAGTGCTTTTTTCCAAGCCTCGACATTTTCTGCACCATCAGCTGGACGCCATACATAGAAGTTTGGCAATGCACGGAATTGTGAGAGTTGTTCTATTGGTTGGTGTGTTGGACCATCTTCGCCTACACCGATACTATCATGTGTCCAGATGTAGAAGTTTTGAATCCCTGCAAGAGCAGCGATACGAGTTGCTGGTTTGAGATAGTCTGAAAATACAAAAAATGTAGCCGAAAAAGGTAGTAGTGGTCCATAAAGAGCCATCGCGTTTACTATAGAAGCCATAGCATGTTCACGAATACCGAAGTAGATATTTCTACCCTTAGGGAAGACTCCCATATCGTTTAAGTTTGTTTTGTTAGATGGGCTAAGGTCAGCTGAACCACCTAAAAAACTTGGAATTGCACGAGCGATGGCGTTCATCACTTTTCCATTTGTAGAGCGAGTCGCTTCTGCTTTTTCAAACAGTGGGTACTCTATGCGAGAAAAGTCAGGATTTTGTAGGGCTGAGAGTGCTTCATTTTGTTCCATCAAAGGAAGAGTCTTTTGACTATGAATCCACTCGCGTTCTAAAAGGTCACCCTTCTCGATAGCACAACGAAATCTAGCAAGAGCATCTTCAGCTACAAAAAATTTCTTTTCAGGGTCAAATCCAGCATCTACTTTTGCTTGAGCGATAACATCATCCCCTAAAGGAGCGCCGTGAGCATGGTGTGAACCCTCTAACTTACCAGCACCCTTTGCGATAATAGTATTTGCTATGATAAGTGTAGGTTTATCACTCTCTTTTGCCTGAACAATAGCATCATCAATTGCATCATAATTATGCCCATTACACTCTAAAACATTCCACTTCTGTGCTTCAAAACGCATACGGATATCTTCACTGATACTCAGATCAGTAGAACCCTCGATAGTGATACGATTTGAGTCATAAATAAGAATTAAGTTATCAAGTTTATTGTGTCCAGCGATAGATGCAGCTTCATAAGAAATACCCTCTTCTAAGTCGCCATCGCCACAAAGACAGTAAACGTTATGGTCGATTAAATTAGCAGTATCAGAGTTTACCTGAGCACCCATAAACTTAGAAGCCATTGCAAAACCAACAGCGTTTGCGATACCTTGTCCTAATGGTCCAGTTGTAATTTCTATACCTGCCGTATGTCCATACTCTGGGTGTCCTGGTGTTTTAGAGTCTAGTTGACGGAAGTTTTTTAAGTCCTCTATCTCAAGCCCATAGCCCCATAGATAGTAGAGTGAGTAGATAAGACCTGTTGCATGTCCACCAGAAAATACCAATCTATCGCGATTTAACCAATCAGGATTTTTAGGGTTGTGATTGAGGTGTTCACTAAGAACTACTGCGATGTCTGCAAGTCCCATTGGCGCACCAGGGTGACCACTGTTTGCAGCTTGAACCATATCTGCAGCTAAAAATCTAATACTATCAGCCATCTTCTTACGCATTATATTTGGCATTGAAAAATTCCTTATTTATGTCTATTTATATATTTCGTTAGTAACGAGGAGAACTCACACTGTAAGCTCTCATCGAGACTATCTATCTCTTCTGTTAGCTCTTCTGCTATTGCATCTGCCTGAGCAGTCGCCTCTTGGAGTCCTAAAATCGTTACAAAACTATTTTTATCTTCATCATTGTTTGTCAGCTTACCAGCCTCTTCACTACTCTGCGTTACATCTAAAATATCATCTTGTATCTGAAAAAGCAGACCGAGTTTGATACCAAAATCGTAGAGTTTTTGCGCTACATCATCTCTACCGACTATAATAGCACCCATTTTGAGTGAAGCAGCTATAAGTTTAGCTGTTTTGTTTGTATGAAGCACTTTTATATCTTCTACTTTGAGGGGTTTGTTCTCAAAGTAGCAATCTATCGCTTGACCGAGAACCATACCATTTAGCCCACCATTTGTAGCCAACTCACGAATGAGTTTTACACGAGTAGTGTCTGAAAATGGTGCATTAGCAAGAACTTCAAAAGAGTAAGTATTAAGAGCATCACCGACTAAAATAGCAGTCACTTCATCAAAAGAGATATGCAGAGTTGGCTTTCCACGGCGAAGTGGAGAGTCATCCATAGCAGGTAAATCATCATGGATAAGTGAGTAGGTATGCAGAAGCTCTATCGCATAGGCTGCATATCTTGCAGAGTCTAGCATAAGGGGGTTATAAGCTTTTACTACACCGAGTAGAAGTGCTGGGCGAAATCTCTTGCCACCAGCGATAAGCATATTTTGTAGGGCATCTTCATAGGTTGGATGAATGCTCGTAGATGTTGGTAAATTGTCTAATAAAAATTGCTCAAAATTTTGCATATGAAATTGTAGTATCTTTCTACTTAATCTTTACAAAAAACTGGAAGTTTTTTCTCTCAAAAAGAAGTTGAGAGAAAACTTTGAAGTTTTCAATGTACTGCTGTAGTTCTTCTTGGTTCTTAACTATTTTTCCATTGACTTGTACAAGCTGATCTCCTAGCATAAGACCATAACTTTTCAAAGATTTAGGAAGTCGTACGATATGCAATGTTTTATCAAAATAGATACCCTTCTGCTCTAAAAAAGTATCGCTCATTGCACCACCACCATAGCGTTTTGTCGTTCGAATATGAAAGTTTAAAAACTTACTACCGCGTTTAATTTTAATTCTATGTTTTGAGCCAATTTTTGAGAAAAGAACTCTGCGCATAAAAAGAGATGCTGCATGGATTTTTACTCCATCAAAAGTAACTATACAATCACCCTTTTTAAAAGGATTATCTTTTACATAAGGATTAGAGGCACTCACGACAACAAAACCTTTTTTATTTTTTACTCGAATGCCTATGTCTCCATAACTAGCGGGTGCTGAGGAGAGAAATCTTTTTAGATACTCTTTTTGGATAAGACCTTTTGGAGTCACTATACCCTCAAGAGAACAACAAGAGCTTGTAATAAGAGCTGGTGTTCTTAATTTTGCACTGTAAACGCCAAGAGTGTTTAAACCTATCTGATTTTTAACTATTTTTCCCTCTTTTGCTCTCTTAGCATTTACTAAGGCTGTGCCTAACTGGAGTCTCATATTAAGTGCAAATGGATAAGCAAATTTTTTGCGATCTTTTATAAGATAAAGAGAGAGGAAAGGGTCATATTTTAAAATTTTTGCATTTGGTCTGAAGAGAGAATATACTAAAAGTTCATTGTTTCTAATAGGTATGAAAAGAGAGTTTTCTTGGATAGTATGAGAGTCTTTTATTTTGGCAATACATGAAGCATAACCAGCTTGACAGGCATAAATAGTGACTAAAAAAAATTGAGTAAGAAGAAATAGGCGAAACACCTACTTCGTTCCACCAAAGGGATTACCCATACCACCGAGCATATTCATGGCACTACTCTGCTGGTTTTGTTGCACCATTTTATTGGCATCATTAATGGCACCAATGAGTAGAATCTGCAACATATCTTTATCAATTAGAGCTGTATCATCTATCACGAGATCGATAATTTCACCGTTACCATTGACGGTAAGTTCTACAAGTCCACCACCAGTTTTGACACTGTAGGATTTACTTGCGAGTTCACCCTTGAGTTTCTCTGCATTTTCTTGCATTCCCTCAAGCATTTTACCCATTTGTCCCATATCAAACATTTAGATACACACTTCTATGTCTGTGATGTTGTTTTTATCATCTAAGATAACAACCTTAGGTTCATAAGTCTCTAGCTCTTTCTCATCATAAGAAGCATAAGCTACTATGATTATTTTATCGCCAGGTTGTACCTTACGAGCTGCTGCACCATTGAGGCAGATGTCGCGTTTATAACGTTCACCTAAAATAACATAGGTACTAAAACGCTCACCATTATTAATGTTAAGTATCTCTACTTTTTGCCCTACTCTCATCTTCGCAGCTTCCATAAGCTCCTCATCTATAGTAATGGAACCAATATAATTTAAGTTGGCATCCGTTACTGTAGCACGATGTAGTTTACTATAAAGCATCTCTATTTGCATCTAAATTCCTATCGACCCATTTGCTTTTTCATATCTGCTGGGCTTATTGGAGCATCCCACATTTCAGAGTCAATCACGAACTCTTCAACGACATTACCACCGATAATATGCTCTTGCACGATACGATCAATCTTCTCTTTAGTAAGACCTACATACATGGTATGACCTGGTTCTACTAACATAACTGGACCACTTTGACAACGGTTCATACATCCTGTACGAATTGGCTGAACTGTACCCATAACACCCTCTTGCATAAGAGTTGTCGCTAAGTGTTGAAAAAGATCTTGTGTATCTTTTGTTACACATGATGGTTTTGGCATTCCTGGAGGAGCAGATTGCTCACATTTAAATATATAAAAGGCTGGTTGAGGGATTCCCATAAGAATAGTCCTTGATTTTTTGAAATTATAGCAAAATTCTTATCCATTATTCTAATGCTAAAAAATAAATTTGTAATTTTAAGTTTATTTGTAAGTTTTTAGCTATAATTTCTTATGAAAAAAATTATACTCTTTTTACTCCTACTCTCTTCACTATATGCCGATGCAAGACCCTATATAGGAACACATATTGGTGTTTACAATGAAACATTCTCAGGTGTAGATACTACAAATGCATCAACAGTGGCAAATCTCTCAGTTGGTTATGGAAACAGAAAATCTTATGCTGTGGAGTTTTCGCTTAATTATCTCAACAATAATGCCCAAATATTTTCTACATCCAACAAAGATGGTAACAGGCTCGGCTTTGATATTGATCTCATAAAAGCATTTGATTTTAACAGCTATATCTTTCCCTTTGTTAAAGTAGGTTTTGGAAGTGGTATACAGACGATAGAGAGAGCAAATCAAAACTCCCTCTCTTATGGCTCATTTCAACTTGCACTAGGAACATATGTGCCTCTAGGAGAGCACTTCGATATAGAAGCAGGCTATGAAATACGCCATCTCTCTTATGAAGATGTTAATCTAGGTACTACAAGAAAAAGTTATACTTCAGTTATGAATACCCTCTACTTAGGTATTAACTATAGATTTTAACCTATTTAGCAATGTAGTAGTTCTCGCACTACCTCTCTATCATCAAAGGGAAGTTTCTCATCATAGATAATCTGATATGACTCATCACCTTTTCCTAAAATAACTACAACTTCATCCTCGCCCTGCACAGCTAATGCCATCTCTATAGCCTTTTTTCGGTTAAGCTCAACAACTACATCTGAGCGATCTTCAATGCCATCTAAAATCTCTTGAACAATTGCTTCAGGATTTTCATGACGTGGATTATCACTAGTAATAAAGACTTTTTTTGCTAAAGAAGAAGCGACTCGACCCATAAGTGGGCGTTTAATCCTATCTCTATCACCTCCTGCACCAAAGACAACTATGAGTTCTTTCTCTTTAAGTGCATTAAGAACTTGCTGCATGCCATCAGGTGTATGCGCAAAATCTACTATAACATTTGGTACTGTAGATATTTGTTCCATTCTCCCACTTACACCAGCGAAATTGTCCACAACATCTGCTATCTCTTCAAGCTTTTTACCTGTTAAAAGATGGACAGCTGCAATAGCTCCCATAAGATTATAAAGATTGAAAAATCCATGCAGAGACGCAGTAAAAGGTACTATCTCTTGAAAATGTTGGATAAGTCCGCTGCTTCCATTGTTGAGAGAGTATGCCATCAGTCTGTATGTCGAAGGATTTTCAATGGAGTAAGTATAGGCATTTTTGAAGTTAAAATCAGCTCTAGGCTCATCACGATTAATAAGCTTTTTACCCTCATCTTGGAAAAAAGAGTTCTTTACATAGATATAATCTTCTATAGTTTTATGATAGTCAAGATGATCTTGAGTGATGTTAGTGAGAATCTTCAAAGCGAACTCTAAACCCTCTATACGTTTTTGCACGATAGCATGAGAACTTACTTCCATGATGAAGTATTTACACCCAGCCTCTACTGCTTGATAGATGTGCTTGTAGGTATTTAAAACAGATGGTGTTGTAAGTGTTTTGCCCTCTGCTACTGTGTCATTCATAAAAAGACCACGTGTTCCTTGCATAGCTGCTTTGTAGCCTAAGTCAAGGAGAAAAGAGTAGATAGCACTTGCTGTAGTTGTCTTACCATTTGTACCAGTAATACCTATTATCTCTATCTCGTCGACACGAAATAGTGAAGCTATTTCTGCTATTTTAATGATAGAATGAGTATTATTCTCTTTTGCATTTTCTAAATACTTCTCATTTTGTGCAGTAAGAACAAATGCTGTCTCGCTATCACACTCTTGTGAATTTTCTGTTACATATTTGTAAGTTTGATTTGGGAGTTCTATTTTCAACTCTGTTTGCCTTGTGCGAGTTTTTTAAGAAGTTTGTGAAGGAGCTTATCACTAGGGTGAATACTTAGAGCATTTTCCAAATAGGTGAGTGCCATCTCAGCAAAATCGTGTTCTATAAGTCTATCTAAAAAGTCTATAAAGTCCTCTTTTTCTGTGATAATAACACGAGTAGAAAACATAATATTTTCAAAAGTCTCTTTAAAAGGAGCACCCTCTTCTAAAAGTTGTCTAAAATCACTATAAAGGATACCATCTTCTAATTCTAAACGCTGACGAATTGGTTCGCTAAATGCTTCACTTAATTTTTCTAAACTACCATCCATATTTTGTAGGATTTCACTAATAATGACATCAGCTTGCTCTTTATTATCCTCTTTAAGTATCTCATAGTAGTCAAACAATGCTTCAGCAGCACCTTCCCCACTCATAGCCATCTCTGAAAGGATAACGCCATTAAAAGCCTCTTTTGAGTTTGGATAATTTTGTAAAACTACAGCAAATTTTTCTAAAGCATTTTTGTATTCTGCCCTATTAAAACTCTCTTTTGCTTGTGTTAATGTCTGGTATTTGCTTATTGTACTCATTTACTTCTTCTAGTCGAAATTTCTTATTACTTTGTTAAAGATTCTCAATATCGTGTTCCATACCAACAGGTACATTAACTACTGTTAACTCTGGATGTATGTCCATTCTTAATTGGCGTTCAACACCATACTTAAGAGTGTTTCCACTACTAGCACAGCCTATACATGCACCTTTAAGTTGCACATAAACAGCACCATTTTTTACAGTAATAAAATCTATATCTCCACCATCGAGTGCCAATGATGGGCGAACTTTTTCTATAACTACCTTCACTGGTTCTAACAACTCTTCATCTGAAAATGGAATCATTCTCTTCCTTTATATCTCTATTTAGAAATTTTGTAATGTAATATCATAAAATAGGACAATATCGCTTAACAATTCCTAAAATATTTTTTTACTTATTAAGATAAAGCCATAACATCAGCTACATAAGATGGTTTTCGCATACCTATTAAAATATAGTCTATACTTTCTCTCTGTTTCAGAAAATCAAGTGCACACTCTTGAAGAGGTCTATTACAGCCCTCTAACTCTTCTTTGAGTTGTATTCGTGTACTTTTACTGCACTCAAAAGCAACCATTTTTCTATACTCAGTTAAAAACATATCAATATAATTTAGAATAGTCTCAAGATACTCTCCCTCTAGTTTCTCTAATGTTTTTTGAATATGTGGAATAATTTGTGCATATAAAAAACTATCGTAGTCTCCTATCCAGCCATACTTGTGCTTATTCTCATCTAACTGTTCTATAAGATTACCTAAGGGTTGGAGTTGTTCATCACCACAAACATCTAAAAGTTCATTAAGATGGTGGTAGTACTCACTACTCTCATCGTAATCAGCAAGGCGAAACATCAGTTCGCCTTTTTGTGCATTAAGTAGGCGATTCGCAAGTACTCGAAGCCCATTCTCTTTTGCCCATGAAGCACACTTAAGTCCCTCGGTTTCTAGCATATTTATAGGGAGTTGTAGAGTTGTAAAACTATGAGTATCATTGCCTACCATCTCCGCTGCTCTCTCAGCTAAAGTTATAAGATCTTCATAAGGTAAAAAATCTATAGATTTATGGTCTATGCTGAAGTTATTTGAGCTAATACCATAACTTCCAACAGTGCCATTTTTTACCTGCTCTTCTAATGCAACAAAAGCATCAAAGATTCTATCCATCATAGTATCTAATACTTCATCCAATGGCTTCTCTTTGTTAAGCATACTCAGCATATAATACTCTGGATTATGTAAAAGGTAGCAGTCTATTTTTGTAAGTTCTAAACGAAGGAGTGATTTTTCTAATTGATCGAGCATAAATGTTTTACTTATTGAATGAAAACAAGTTGGGCTAAACTCAACTACATCTTCAAAAGGCTCCTCTTTATGTCGTGCAAGAGTACTCCCTTGGATGTAGCCAAATTTACTCACAATCTCTACAGATTCACGAGTTGCATCATCAAAGCTTCTTAATGCCTTAGCTATCGCTTTTTCAGCACCACCATCCATATAGTTTGT
>JALUKS010000078.1 GCA_027056465.1 Sulfurimonas sp. | reverse complement strand
TGCTGCTGTATAAACTGTTCTCTTTCTACTCATAATATTACCCTCTCTTTTTCTTGTGTTATTTTAGCTCTTTTAGAATAAAGATTTAGAAAATGTTGTTTGGTTTTTCTGTGGTA
The DNA here is from genome assembly GCA_027056465.1 of Sulfurimonas sp. GTDB lineage: Bacteria > Campylobacterota > Campylobacteria > Campylobacterales > Sulfurimonadaceae > Sulfurimonas. The sequence continues at coordinate 11,606 of JALUKS010000078.1, read as the reverse complement.
GTATAAGATTTAGACATAATGACACATGAGATAAGAGAGTTAAGTAATCATCTAAAAGAGATGGCAAAAAGTTATAATGATTTTACTCGCAAAACAAAATACCCTGCCCTTGCTTATGATGAGGTTTTTTTAGAGAAACAATCAGAATATATTAAGCTCAAAAAGAATACTGAGAGAATTGCTAAAGAGATTAAACAGTTAAAAGTTTCAGAGAACTACTTAGATGCTACATTAAAAAAGAAGAAAGAGTATCTCAAAAAATCTCTAAAATCCCCTCAATACCCACAACTACTCCAAGAGTGCAAAAAAATCAATGGAACATATACCGATACTATTCATATCTGTTCCATTCTCCGTGAGAAGCATACAGAGAACAAGAGACTCATAGAGGCATTTGAAAAAAGGTATAGTAGAGAATTTAATGAATATTTTCAAAAAACAGCAGTTGTTTATGAAAAAGCTTTTGTGGCTATACTAGGAGCGATGGCATTTGAACTCGATAAAATCTTATGGGAACAGGCTAAAAAATCAACACAAGTCAAATCTCTTTTTGAACAAGCACAAATTCATGAAGAGTATAGCTCAAAAACATACTTAAAATACTATCTTGAAAGCAATGATATAAAAAAAGCATCAGATGAGTTAGAGGAACTTTTAGAGCTTTATCAATACCTAAACTCCTTATATATGGAATCAATCTTAATAGCAGTAGATTGTATAGATGATGCAATAGAGTATAAAAAAAGTGTAAAATTATTTAATAAAGAGCAAGATGTAGTCTCCTTTACTGATGAAAAACTTGCTTTAAAATGGGCATTTCAAAATAGTGTAAAAATTCTTGTTATCAGTGAAAACTTACAAAATATGACACTCAATGGTTTTTTAAAATATTATCAAAAATACTCTCTTGCAGAATCAAAAATCATTCTTTTAGGCAATTCCAATAATCCTCATTACAAAATTTCAAAAGAACTTACATCAGGTATAATGCCCCACAGCTTAGCAAAAGAGGTAAAAGAGTTAATTAACTAAGTTTTATCTGATGTAGTTTTTCATGATACTCGTTTGCCCGAGGAAGATAGTGTGCTACTAAAGTATGAAATACTTTCGAGTGATTCATATGTTTGAGATGGGCAAGTTCATGCACTATAACATACTCTAAGAGTCTCTCTTCTACAAAAAAGAGTGCTTTGTTGAGTGTGATGACACCTAAAGAGCTACATGATCCCCATCTTCTCTTCATCTTTCTAAACTTGAGTTGAGAGTAGTGTAGCGACATAAGCTCTGAAAAGTAATCTACTCGCTTCTCTATTGACTCCACACTATGAAGTTGCTTTGAACCTAAAGGAGTAAAACACTCCAACTTTTTAAGTTGCTTCTCTATCCATAACTCTCTTTCATCTATAAAAGAGTAGATAAACTGTTTTGAATCTATAGGGGTTTTTATCTTGATACTCCCCTCGTTTGTTATACTCAAGTAACTATGTTTTAGTTTTTTGTTGATAACTATTGAGAGTTCATACCCTTTATATCTTTCTCTTTTAGGCATAAACTATAGGGTCTGTTACTCCAGCTCTCTCAAATCCATTGAGACGCAATCTACAACTATCACAAACGCCACAAGCTGCATCTTCACTCTGATAACATGACCATGTAAGCTCTAATGGTACTTTAAGTTCTATCGCTTTTGCGACTATCTCAGACTTCATAAGATGTACGAGTGGCATATCTATCTCTATCTTTGTCTCATCTTTTGTGCCGAGGTTTATCGCGTTTTGCATAGAGTGGATATAACTCTCCCTACAGTCAGGATAGCCACTACTATCTTCTTGTACTACTCCAATGCTAATAAGCTCTGCACCCTCTTTTTCAGCTATCGCAGCAGCCATCGAGAGAAATATACCGTTACGAAAAGGAACATAGGTTACAGGAACACCCTCCTCTACTCCATCGGTTGGTACTTCTATACTTCTATCAGTAAGTGCTGAAGCCCCGAGCTGTTTAAAAAAGTCTAAATCTAAAACATACTTCTCTTTGACTTGCAGAGCTTCACAGATATTGTGAAAAGAGGCTAGCTCTTTCGCCTCTGTTCTTTGGTCATAGTTAAAGTGAACTGCTATTATTTCGTAACCACGTGAGTGCATTATGTAAGCACTCAATGTAGAATCCATCCCACCACTCATTATACAAACTGCTATTTTATCATTTATTTTTTTCATAGAGTTATTTTAACATAATTTTTTAATCTTCTTTAAAAGAAATAGAGACTACAATACACTATACAAGATAAAGAGGAGATAATATGGAAATTTCATCATCTACAAATGCTTCAAACACAAGTGCATCAAGTGTTGGTGTAGAAGCTCAGAAAAAAGCACAAGATGTGCAAGAGAGACAAGTTCTTAAAATACTCGACAGTGCAAATGAGCAGTCACAACAAGTTACTGCACAAAAAACAGGTGTAGGTAGTAATTTAAACCTTTCTGCCTAAAAATATTAAGTCTAGTTCGATATAATTCGCGTTATGATTGAACTAGACAACAGAACCTCACTTCAAATCGAAGAACCCCTTTTAAATACTATTGCCGATACTCTTACAGATAGAGAGATAGAGCTTATAATCACTACAAATGATGAGATACAAGAGATAAATGCAGCGCATAGAGGTATAGATAAACCTACAGATGTGCTTAGTTTTCCTTATGAAGATATGCCTATGACTCCCTTAGGAAGTATAGTTATCTCTCAAGAGTTTGTAGAGTCTAAGGCTAAAGAGTTAGGACACACACAACAAGATGAGTCTGCTCTACTCTTCATACATGGACTCCTCCATCTCCTTGGCTTTGACCATGAAGTGGATAGTGGCGAAATGAGAGAAGAAGAGAAAAGAGTTATAGAAGAGTTTAATTTACCAAAAAGCTTAATAGTGAGAACAGAAGGATAACAATGGATTATATTATTTTTATAGTAGCGATGGCTGCACTTATTTATGGTGCTGATTTTATCATCAAAGAGTCTGAGCGTATTGCTCTTCATTTTAATATCTCTCACTTTGTGATTGGAGCAACTTTAGTGGCGTTTGGAACAAGTCTCCCTGAAATGGCAGCTTCTATGATGGCTGCAAGTCAAGGTAAAGTAGATATGGCAGTGGCGAATGTCATAGGAAGTGTTATATTTAACATCACTCTTGTCTTAGGTATTGTCTTTTTTATAGCAAAGTCTATGAATCCTAGTCGTGACCTCTTTAAACTCGATAGTGCTTGGGTTGTTATGCCTCTTATTATCTTTTTAGTAATGATTCAAGATGGTGTTATTGGGCGAGTAGACGCTATCATATTTCTCTTTATTATGGTTTCGTATCTCTTCTTTTTGTTTACAAGTTCAAAAGAGGATTTAGAAGGAGAGATAGATGCATCTCTTACAAAAAAGTTTAACTGGGGGAAAAGCATACTTCTCTTATCTATCGGTTTTGCTTTTACACTAGGAGGAGCAAATTTCGTTGTAGAGAGTGGTACAAATATCGCACACCAATTAGGTGTTAGTGAGTGGATAATAGGACTCTTCCTTATCTCTTTAGGTACTTCCTTGCCAGAGCTTGTTGTCTCTCTGGTTGCTATCAAAAAAGGAAATGCCGATATGAGTGTCGGTAACATTATCGGTTCAAATGTTGCAAACTTCTCTATGGTTCTAGGAGGTTCAGCATTAATTGAACCTCTTACTATAAATCTTCAAAAGAGCAGTTTTGATCTTGTCATACTCTCTGCTGCATCGTTTGCACTTCTATTTATACTTGCAAACAAGCTCTACAACAAAGCAGGAGCTATCTTTCTTTTAGCTATTTTAGCACTTTTTATTCAGAACTCTTTTGCATAAGATTTTACTTTTTGATATATCCAAGCTCTAGGAGCTTGTTGTATATATCAGAGACTATACTTCCAGCAGCGTGTCCTCCATGTCCACCATGCTCAACCATCGCCATAACAACATATTGAGGATGTTTATAAGGCCCATAGGTCGTAAACCAAGCATGCGAACGATTATAGTAAGAGAGTTCGTGTTCTAATTTTCTTTTTTTAATATCTTGTTTAATACCGATAACCTGTGCAGTACCTGTTTTTCCTGCTATAGTTATATTAGAATTTATATGATGAAATGCTGTTCCATGTAATACATTACAAACATCATACATTCCTCTACGAATAATTGGCAATCTGGCTTTTTCTTCAGGACTAAGAACATCTCTACTTATTTCTTTATAATGTTTATTACCAATCATAGAAGCAAAATGAGGTGTTGGTAATTTCCCTGTGGCAATGAGTGCAGTTTGCTGTGCAATCTGTAGAGGTGTTACAAGAAAATATCCTTGCCCAATGGAAGTATTTAATGTTTCGCCTTTATTCCATGATTGATTGTATTTTTTTCTTTTCCATTCTCTTGAAGGCACCACACCTATAAATTCATTAGGTAAGTCTATACCTGTTTTATGCCCTAGGTTGTAGCGTAATAATCTCTGACTCATCTTTCTAATACCAACTTTCAAACTACCCTCATAAAAATAAACATCACAACTCTCTCGTATAGCTTTAACCATATTTGTCTCTTTATGCCCATACTTTTTCCAACATCTAAATACTCTTTTTCCAAGAGGTATAGAACCAGAACAGTAAACTTTATCATTAGATTTCACACCATTTGTAAGATATACTAGACCTAGCATTGGCTTTATAGTTGATCCTGGTGGATAGAGTCCATGTGTAAGCTTATTTGTAAAAGGATGTTCAAGACTAGAAGAGAGTCCATCATACATTTTATAGGACATTCCATTCACAAAAATATTAAGATCATAGTTAGGAAAACTTCCAGCAGCTAAAATAGAACCATCTACATTCATAACGATAATAGCACCAACTTTTCCCTTAAAAAGTGAAGTAATATATTTTTCAAGTTGCATATCCATAGTAAGTGTTAGCTTGGTGTCTTCCTCTGGATTTTTATGTGTAATTTCAGTTACCTCTTGATTATTCGCATTAACCTGTATCTTGCGTTCTCCTGCTTTACCTTGAAGATAAGAATTATAGTATTTCTCTAGTCCAGTTTTTCCTGTGAAGCCAATAAGATCAAGCGAAGAGTCTTTATCTATCTCTTTTTTATTTGCATGGGCAACATAGCCTATCATATGTGCAGCAATATTTCTATAGGGATAAAAACGTTTAGGTGCTGGACGAACATGGATGTTTGTTCTTAGGTTAAGGATAGAGTAAACAGGCATGATAGACTTGTAATCAATAAATGGCACAACATCAATGAAATTATGATTATAAAATGACTCTTTCTTTTTATAGTTTTTCATAATCTTTTTTCTATCCAAAGATGGAAGAAGCTTCACGAGGAGATTAACTGCTTCTATTAGCTCTTTTTTTCTTTTTTTTGAACTCAACTGTGGTGCTAAAGATATTTTAAATCCAAGCTTATTTATAGCAATCGGTCTATTATGGTTATCAACTATTTCTCCACGGACTGGAGCTATCTCTTCATACCTAATAGTGTTACGTTGTGAAAGTCTAGCATATTTTGTATGAGACTCAATACTAAGTGAAAAAACACGTGTCAGAAGTGCTAACCAAGTGATGACAAAGAAAAAAAGTATAAATTTTATTTTCATAAAAGACTCACAAAGAAGAACTCAATTACTATATAGTAAACTATATAGTAACTTATATACGGAGCTGGAAGCAAAAAGATATAAGATAGTAATGATAAAAAAAGAAAATAACCTATATATGCAAGTAGAACACTTGATATATTGACACAGGATATGCAGGAAAAGTTTTGCGATATTTTTGGTAAAAGAAATTTATAGACTATATAGAAATAGATGATGGAACTAAAGAGTATGTATCCATTATTTGCTTCAAAAATAAGTAAACAAAAAGATAAAAGAGCAATATAAAGTGTATCTTTATTTTTTAGTGCCTGAGAAAAGAGTACCAATAATACAGCGAACATAGGTGGTAGCATAGGATATATACTACTCAAACTACTGTAGAGTACAAAAACAACTACATAAAGTAGTGTTATGAGAGTGTTTTGATGAGAGAGACTTCGTTGCATACGGGGAAGTGTTTACATTTAATACAATCAGCCCAGATTTTATGCTCTGGAAGGGACTCTTTAGGTATTTCAACAAATCCTAAACGCTCAAAGAATGCCTGCTTATAAGTAAGACTGAGTACTCTTTGTATACCTAAATAAACTGCTTCTTCTAAAGCACTTTTCACTAGATTTTCTCCTATTTTCTGTCCACGTAAACCATCTTTAACTATAAGTGAACGTACTTCAGCAAGGTCATTTGTGTGAATATGCAGTGCTGTAAAACCTACAAGAGTATCCTCTTTGTAAGCAAGAGTGTAAGAACGGATATTTGTAGCAATTTCATCTTCACTTCTATCGAGAATCACACCACTTTCAACTTCTGGAAGGATAAGTTCTCGCATCTCATTAATATTTGAGAGTTTTGCTTTTTGGTATTTAATCTTCATCATCTGTAAGTTCTGTCTCTTTGAGAATATCAAAGATTACTTTGTTTATTTTATGTGTTCCACGTTTTTTAGAGCTAGAGACTGTCATAGCATTTGGAAACTCTCGCCTTAAAGCACTCTGCTCTTTTTGGTTGAGTTTATCTATCTTTGTAAAAATTTGTAAAATAACTTGATTTTCTCGAACATGCTCAAAAAGGAATTCACTCACTTCTGTGTCTATCTCCAAATGAGGATGGCGACAATCTATAAGATGTATAAAGAGTTTTATCTGTTCACGCTCTGCAATATAATCAGTAAGATTCTTTTCCCAATCATACTTTATAGATTTAGAGACCTTTGCATAACCAAAACCAGGGAGGTCAACAAATTTCGCTATAAGTTTTTCATTATCACTGTCTCTATCTATAAAAGTAATGTCAAAGTAGTTAATAAGACGAGTCTTACCAGGAGTGGAAGAGACTTTTGCTAAACCTTTATGATTTGTGAGTGCATTTAAGAGTGAACTCTTTCCTACATTACTTCTTGCCATAAAAACCACTTCATTCTGTTCAAGTGACTCTGGTGCTAGGGCTACTGTTGGTGCTGATGTTATAAACTTTGCTTCTACTATTTCTACCATTATTTCTTTTCCTCATCTTTCATGTCAAATATCATGATTACTGGTGCTTTTTTCAGCCCATTTGCATTTGCTGTACCATCAATGGCATTAAGTGTTACTTCATTACCAAGAATCTCTTTTTTCTCATTTACCTGTTTTAAATGCACATTCCCATAAAATTTATATTCCTTTTTAAGAGGCAAATAAATTACCTTTTGTGCGACACCCTCATACTTTGCCAAAGCTTCTGTTTCTACTTTAAAAGAGACATCTCCAATAGCCATAAACTTTGTAGGCTTATTATCTTTATCTGTGTAAATAGTAACTTTTGTAGCATTTAGCTCATCGTGATACCTTTTAATTTTTACATTTCCTGTAAATATCGAGATACCTTTAAGCTCATCTGCACTAAATGTATCTGCTACTATTTTAAGTTCTTTTGCTAAGAGTATATTACTACAAAAAATTGCTATTAGTAAAATATATTTCATTACTTTTCCTCATCTAGTTTATATATTATTTTTATTTTTTTTGACTTCATCTGTTTTAATGCTGCATTATAACTCAAGCCTGTTCCACTCATCTGACTCTCACCTTTATTTGAGGTGTAGTAATCTTTTGTAGTTACTATCTTTGTAGTAGTATTATAGAGCATCGAATCGGTATTAAAGGTGATACCATCCTCTCTAACATACACTACATTACCCTTTAAGTCTACTAAGTTTGCTTTATAAACTCCATGATTTGCTTTCATATTTGAGATGAACTTCTTAGAATTATCTGTATAGTTTATATCATCTACTATGTATCTATTACTAAAACGTAGTGCCTTTTTACCAGTCATAATTGTTTTGAGTCCTTTTGTATCTAAATCATAGAGTATAAATTCCCCAACATTTAGCTGTGCTAAATCTACATACTTTTGTTTAGTTGTTTTAATGGGTTCAAAAAGAAAATAGATAAGCATGAGTCCACTCAGTATTACTACAAAAAAAAGATTTATATTTATAACTTATCCTTTTATCCAAATAGAAAGAAACTCTTCTCTTTGGTTATTTTCATCAACTATTGTCTCTATCATTTCTCGAACTGCTCCATCCCCACCCTCTTTTGTGAGTATGGTATTTACAAGTGCTTGAACTTCTTTGACTCCGTTTCTCGGTGTAAAACTTCTCCCGACAACACTAAGCATTCCATAGTCATTTAAATCATCACCAATCGCAGCTACCTCATAAAGTTTTAGACTTAAAGAGTTTATAATCTCTTTAAGTACTCTATCTTTATCCCGTACACCTTGATACAAGTGTGTAATACCCAGCTCTTCAGCACGTTTTTTGACTATGCTAGAATTTCTTCCGGTGATAATGGCAACACTATGTCCCATCTTTATCCAAGTCGTAATGCCTAAACCATCTTTAACACTAAAGTTTTTACTCTCAACACCATTAGCATCATAGATAAGTTTACCATTGCTAAGACAACCATCTACATCTAAAACTATAAGTTTAATCATAAAACATCTTTTGTACTAGGGATACCAACACGTTCATTTTTAGCTGTAGCACGGCGAAGAGCTACTGCGAGAGATTTAAACGCAGCCTCTATAATATGATGTTTGTTTTTTCCACGAATTTCAACGATATGAGCGCTGATACAAGCATTCAGTACAAAAGCACGGAAAAATTCTTCTACTAATTCTGTATCGAAGTTACCAACCTTACCAGTAGGAGAGAGTTCAAACACTAAAAATGGGCGATTACTCAAATCTAAATCACAAGAGACACAAGCCTCATCCATTACGATATTTGCACTTCCGAAACGTTCCATCTCTTTTATAGGATAGAGTGCTTCAGCGAGAAGAGAACCTATCACGATGCCAATATCTTCAACACTATGATGATCATCAATATGAGTATCGCCTTTACAAGTGATATTGAGGTCAATAAGAGAGTGCTTTGAGAAACTCTCTAGCATATGGTCTAAAAATCCAACACCTGTTGCAATGTTGCTCTTACCTCTACCACTAAGTGTTAGTGCTACTGTTATATCTGTCTCTTTTGTTTTTCTAGTTTTTGTTATCATATTTTATTCCTCTCTTAGTATAAATGTTCTGTTAAATTGACTGTTTTTCTTATAATCTCTTGCCTCTTGTTCGCTTTTAAATCCGGTAAGGATAACCTTAAACATACGTCCATTGGAACTCTCAATATCTTTTATAGTAGTTTTATAACCATCAATACCATTGTACTTTTCTTGAGTAATTAGTGCACCTTTTATATGAGAAAAGGAACCAATTTGTAGTGCAAAATTACCTGTAGATTTACTCTGAGATGTTCTCTTCATCTCTTTTTTCGTTGGTATACTTTTTTCACCTTTTGTCTTAAAGCCCAAGACTTCTAAAGTAACTGGTGCTGTTCCTGTACCTATCATCTGTATCTTTTTTGCTGCTGCATTAGAGAGATCAATAATACGAGTTGCTACAAAAGGACCTCTATCGTTAATCCGAACTATAACACTAAGACCATTTCTGCGATTTGTAACTCTTACTATAGTATTCATTGGTAGTGTTTTATGTGCCGCTGTCATAGTATGCATATTATAAATCTCACCACTAGAAGTGAGCTTACCATGGAAGTTTGGACCGTACCAAGAAGCATTTCCTCGAAACTCATCACCAACACTGACAACTGTAGGATAATATCTGACACCTCGTACAGTATAGGGTCTCATCGTTGGGTGAGAGTAGGTTTTTAGTTGAGAATAAGTTTTTGGTTGAGAATAGACTTTATGTTTATAAGAACCTGTCCCTCTTGTACTACATGCACTCATAAATATAACAAGTGTGTAGACTCCTATAATAGCTAATTTATTCATAAATTTTCAACCTATCTCCGATTTTTATCAGAGAACCTTTTATATGATTTTGCATTTTAATATTTCTCACACTTATTCTATGTGCTTTTGCAATAGAGTCAAGTGAGTCTCCGCGTTTAACCATATAATAGTTTTGAGTGTTTATTTTCATTTTGTGACTAGATTTGGCTATTGGAATGATAAGCTTCTGTCGTAGTCTTAACCTATTACTTTTAAGATTATTAAAGTCTTTTATAACACGATAAGAGACTCCATATTTTTTCCCGATATAAGAGAGATTTTCACCTCTTCTTACTATATGTATCTTGTAAATATTTCTCATAGATGATTCATGATAATTGCGTTTGAAGTCCGCAAGCTTAATGTAAGGGATATAAATAGCATACTTTTTAGAGTATGGAGGTGCAAAGTCATACTTAAGATGCTGGTTCAGTTTTTTGAGATCTTTGAGTGGCATATCTATGAGTTTTGCAACATGCTTAAGAGACTCACCACCTGAAATCTTCACTGTTGCGATAGAGTAAGCACTTGCACGATTAAGGAGATATTCATACTCATTAGAGAGAAGATGCTGCTCATCACTTCCAATAAGAGCTAATGCAACAATTTTACGAATATAGTAACGGCTCTCTTTCGGAATATACTTCCTTTTTTCATCTACAAGCACAGAGAGATCATCTGTCCCCGCTTTTTTTATAGCACGGTTCAGTCTTCCTCCACCACAATTATAGGCAATAGCAGCTAGATACCATTTTCCAAATTTTTTATGTAAATAGGAGAGATATTTTGCAGCCGCTTCTGTAGACTTTATAAGATCGCGTCTCTCATCTACATACTCATCTATATGAAGTTTATAGAGTCGCCCAGTACGAGGCATAAACTGCCACAATCCTGCTGCACGTTTATTTGAGTATGCTTTCGTTCTAAAGTTTGATTCTGCCATCGCGAGATAGAGAAACTCCTGAGGAACATTATATTTTGCAAGAATACTTTTGATAGCGGGTATAAATGTATAAGCATCTTTCATAGTACGAAAGAAATGATGGCTCTTTTGAAGAGAGCTATTTTTAGTTCGCATATTATTCATGATAGGATCATAAAGAAAAGATGGCTCTATATCAAAAGAACTTAAGAGAGACAACTCTTTTTTAGAGTTTGATTCATAAGTCAAGTTTGCAAAGAGGAGCAGTGGTACACATAAGAGTAAGAGATATTTAAACATTTTATCATTTTATCTAAAACTTTATTAATCTTTTATATATTCCAAATCAATCCATAATATAAATTCTACTATGCCGTTTTAAAAAAATTATTTTTTTATAAAAATAACACTAAATAATGTGTCTGTAGTTTGATATTATGCAAAAGTTTCACCCCTTTAGTGTTATGCAAAACAATTTTTTAGCATTTTTTGTAGTAATTTCACTTACTTCTTCAAAAGGTATCTCTAAAATCTCCGACATCTTCTCTGCAACTAAAGTAGTATATAAAGGTTCATTCCTCTCCCCTCTATGAGGTGTAGGTGTCAGATATGGTCCATCAGTCTCGATAATAAGCTTCTCTTGTGGAATCTTTGGAACTGCATTGAGAAGTTT
>JALUKS010000077.1 GCA_027056465.1 Sulfurimonas sp. | reverse complement strand
CTCCTCTAAAGAGTAAAGTTTTGTATCAAACTCAACCTCTCCTATAGCATCCTCTTCACTAAGAGAAAACTTTTGGTAGGTAACACTACTTGTAACAGATAGAGACTCATCCACACCTAAAACTCTTTTAATAACCTCATCTGGATTTGTAGCAAGATCTACAGCACCAACAATTGCACTCTTTTGAGAGTTCTTTAGTGAAGCATAGACAGAGATAAGAGTATTTAAAAAAGTGAAATTATTTGAAATCTGAAAGATATTTTTATCTTGTAAGCCTAAGGATTTTGCAACATAATAACTTGTAGTATTACCAAGCATATTAATAAAATCAAAAGGTTTAATAAATTCTCCATCTTCACAAACATACTTATTTGTTTTTTGTAAAACATCTATATTGCCTACACCACTTGTGATATAGAGTTCATCACAACTCTCTATAGCTACCTTTTCTTTTAAAAGTTGCGCACCATAGACTGCTAAATGTATAAAAGTATCTTGTCTTCTTGTATCAAGTTTCCATCTACTTTTAAGCTCTTTTTTCACATCAAAATCATCCATATTACCTCTATAACTACTAAAAGCTTTTATATACAGTTTCATAATGCCTCTTTTTTAATAATTATAGATGTATTGTTCCCACCAAAACCAAAATAGTTCAACATAAAAGTACCAGAGTGACAATTTAAATGCTCTTGCAGTGGTCTATACTCTTCTATAATAGAACTTTTATGATTAAGAGTTTTTGGAATAAAGCCACTATCTACTACAGCCATAAGTATCGCTAACTCTAAAACGCCACATGCACCTAAAGTATGCCCAACATAAGGTTTCAATGCAGTAAATACGACAGAGGGTTCAAAAACCTGCTCAATAGCATGGATTTCTGACATATCATTTGTCGGAGTACTTGTTGCATGTGTTTTAAGTGCCGTAATATCTTCTCTTGTAATATTAGATAAACGCATAGCCTCACGCATTACCTCTGCATACTCCTCTCCAGTTGGACTCACCGAAGTAATATTTAAAGAATTACAGTTTGAGTATCCACCTTTAAGCGACCAAAGAGACTCCTCTTTACCAACTAAAACAGCTGCGACTGCTTCACCTAGTATAAGCCCATCTCTCTGTGTATCAAATGGTCTTTGCAAATCAGATGAGAGTAATTTCATAGAACTAAAACCATTACTCATCATCTGTGAGAATATCTCAACACCAACAACAATAGCATACTCTACTACACCACTGTTGATAAGATTTTTAGCCTCTAAAAGTGCATTAACACTTGAGGTACATGCTGTACTAACTGTCATCGTAAATGGATGAAGTGATAACTCTTGTGCAATTTGACTTGCAAAAAAATCTATACTTTTTTTTACAGATTGGTACTTCTCTTTTTTATACTCATAGAGACTGCTCTCAACAGCATCTACTATATTTTGATCAACTAAAGATGTTCCAACGAGAAGTGCTGTTGCTCCTTTTTGCTCTTTAGAGAGCTTATCGGTAAGCTTTTTTACTTCATCTTTTATCAACTCTTTGATTTTATCTACATCTTCAGAGATACTCTCATCTAAAATATAGTAAGGAATTTCTACTACCTCAGCAAGTGTTTCTACTCTCTTTGTTCCAATATTTACATCGCCACTCTTCATCACCTGTAGAGTATCATACAAGTCGCCTTGTGAACTTCTTAGAGTGTAGTCTAGTAGTGAAATACTATTCATTTTGCTTATCTATATAATCTGCTAAATGATTAATCGTAGTTACCACTCTTCTGAAATCTTTAGAATCACCAAGACGAATGCTAAACTTATTTTGTAAACCCATTGAAATCTGTAGTGCATCTAAAGAGTCAAGTTCTAAACCACTCTTATCCGAAAATAGCTCCACATCATCAGCTATATCTTCAGGTGCTATATCCTCTTTTTCACACTCATCTATAATCATCTTTTTTAGGTTAAATTTTAAATCTTCTCTATCCATTTTAAATACCTTTTTTTATTCTATAATCTAATATTAACATAGATATTATTAAAGAGCCTACTCCAAAAGAAAGCAGAAGAGTAACTTTTGATAAAATCATACTTAAATCAGCTGAAAGTAAAAATATATCTAAAAAGCCATCAAGACCCCATGACATAGGCGATAGCTCTGTTAACTTCTGCATCGCTTCAGGCATAATAAACTTTGGCACCATCACACCACCTATAGCTCCTAAGAGTATATTTAATATACCTCCTATTGTCGTTGCCTGTTCACTTGATTTTGCACTTACTGCTATAAGAGAAGAGATACCGATAGCAGTACTACTAAGTGCTATAGAGATAGCTCCAAGAGCTATAAGTGAGCCATTAATGAGTAGAGCAGGTGTATCAAAGAGAGGAACAATATACTTCCCTACACCCAACATTATCACAACCTGTATCTGGTTAATAACCATATAAGGAATAGCCTTTGAGATACTCATACTGACAATAGAAACATTCATAGAGTGCAAACGTGCTAAAGTATTCTGCTTTCTTTCATTTACATAGATGGTGGACATCGGAATAATAACAAAAAACATCCCGAAAACTATCCATGCAGGAACACTCTGCTGTGTTGCGTTAGGTATATGTATAGAACTGTTGTACTTAGTACTAAATATAGCATCACTAGATATTTTTAAATTCTGTAGAGCTTTTTCTGCCTGTGCTGATTGATTTTTAAAGTGTTCAGCCATAGTATCTAATTTTGCATGTAAAATATCCTCTAATAAGATAGCCTTAAAAGCTGTAATCTGATTATTTTTTATAGCACCTTGCACGGATAGAGATATTTTGCTCTCTATCTCCTCCTCAAATTTTTGAGGAATTTTTATGAAAAACTCTGCATCTTGAGTATTGGAAACTATCTGAAACTTTTTATCTTCTTCTATATTTTTAAGAATTTTTTTACTTACATTTGTATTATCGCTATCTTTTACAAAAACTTTAAACTCTATACTATTAGTGCTAAACTGGTCTTTCATAGCAACGGACATAATAAGGATAAAAATTGCTGGCATAACAAAGAGTGCTAAGAGTGCATGTTTATCCCTAAAAACTAAGAGAAATTCCTTTTGAATCATAGCTCTAAACATCACAATCTCCTGTAATATCTAAAAAATATTTCTCTAAATCTGTTGCACCGTATTGAATCTGCTTAATAGCTATATTATGCTCTTTACACTGCTTTAAAACAGCAACAAGTTGGGACTCTTTTGTCTGAATAATAGTCTCACTCAAAAGGGTCAATCCTAGCATAATTAGTTTTGAAGAGTGGAATACTTCAACATTTATAGTGTCACTATTTCGATTTGAAATAAGATTTTCAAGAGAATCTTGTACTAGTAACTTTCCATGACTTAAAATTGCCACTTCATCACAAATTTTCTCTATCTCATTCATATAGTGACTCGTATAAACAACTGTAATACCACTCTCTCTATACTCTTTTATAGAGTCTAATATCTCATTTCGGCTTTTGGGGTCAATCCCAACTGTTGGCTCATCAAAATAGATAATTTTAGGATTATTTACAAGACCAATAGCAATATTTAAGCGCCGTTTCTGTCCACCTGAAAGTGTAGATGCTCTTTGAGTAAGAAGTGACTTCAGAGAGTTGACCTCTATCGCTTTTGTATAATCATCCTGCTTCGCATCTTGTACTTTAGCAAAGAAATCTAAATTTTCTCCAACACTTAACTCATCATAGAAAGCAAGATGTTGTGGGATAATAGAGCTTATTTTATTAATCTCTTGCATACTGGTTTGAGTATCCAGACCAGAAATCCTAATCTCTCCACTATCTTGTTTTACCAGACCGTTTAAGATAGAGAGGAGTGTTGTTTTTCCTGCACCATTAACACCAAGCAAACCGAAGATAGAACCCTCTTGTATCGTCAGAGAAAGATTATCTAATGCTTTTTTACTACCGTATGATTTTGTAATATTTTGAATATCTATCATCTAATATTTTGCACAAAACTCTAATAGTTTCAGATAGACGGCTCTCTCTTCCTCTGCAATATACTCTAGTTTTGTAGCGATTACATCATACTCTATCTCTTTTTTTGATTTAATAGCCTTTGCAACCATCAGTGCAAAAACTCTAAACTCATCACCAACTTTTAAAAGCATCTCTGAAGCCTGTAGTAGTGTTTCATCACTATCAAAGAGCCTACTCGACTCCTCTAAAAAAGAAGCATAGAGGTATCTAAACCCTGCTCCTCCTGTACCTATCTCTTCTTGCATTCTCACTATATGCCCTAAAAAAAGCTTCGCATAGCGTTTATCTTTTTGCTCCAATTTTCTTATCGACCTTGCAAGATATTTTATACCTTTAAGTCCCGCTATAGGAACAGGAGTCTTTAGCATTGATTTTGCTACTTTTTTGATACTTTTTACAATGATAGGTTCTAATATAATCTCTTGAGGCACATAAGTAGGATAGTAAAGCAACCCTTTTGGGGCAAGCACACCTTTTGTGAAACGAGCCTTTGTTAAAGATGTTCTATCACACTCCTGTGGAGTCTCAAAAACGGGATCACTCACTTTATAGATATTTTCTTCTTTAGCATAGATAAGAAGATTGTGTGCATTAAAATGAAAACGCATCTCTTCTGGAAAATAGGGAAGCCAATAGACAGAGGTTTGAGCACCTACAATTTTACCTTCAGATAAGAGATTATCTAAGCGTTTTTCTCCCTTCTCCTTGTTTGAAAAGGTCTCTAGGTGCATCTTAACACCAAGATTTTTTTGAATATTTTTTATAATCGATTTTGGCATACTTCTATAAGCGATAAGGGGCATCCCACCCATTTTAATAAAAGGAAGATATGCAAAAGTCAAGGCACTCGCTACACCAAATACCATAGGTTCACTCAAATCAAGCCCATAGTGGCGAAGCATCGATGAGATAACACCACTCTCACAATGTGCAGAGTGACGATGTTCAAATTCAGTTACACTCATAATTTTTCTCCTGAACTACTTTTAGCTGCTTAGTATCAATGCCCATAACCTCAGCATAGATACTTAATCTTTTCTCACTGATTTTAGCAAAAACTTCTGGTTTAAAATCTCGTTTTACACTCCACTTAAAAAAGCCTGTAGAGTCTGCTAAGAGTTGTAAATCCATTCTTATACTATACATATGATAATAAAGAGGTGATTTTAAGCCCCTTTTTACCTCACAATATGCCTCTAGCTCATGCTCTAAAAAATCCTCTAAAGCCTGTTTGGTGACTATCTCTTCAGCACTCCAACCAGATGAACCTACTATTTTTACACTACCATCTTCATCTTTTGCATAAATCGCTTTTTTATTATTTGCATATGTAGAACTATCATCCTGTGGCACACCATTAATCTCCATCTATCCAGCCTCTAGTAACATAAAAGCAGTAGAAAATCTACCACTCTCAGGAATATAACAGAGAAGCTTCTCCCCTTTTTTTATTTTGCCACTATTAAAAAGCTCTTCAATCATAATATAGATAGAAGCAGAGCCTGTATTTCCCTTGTAAGAGAGATTTGTAAACCACTTCTCTTGAGGAATATCACAGCCAGCTTTTTTCATCTTCTCATAGACCTCATCTCTAAAAAAGCCAGAAGAGTAGTGTGGCAAGAACCAGTCTATCTCTTGTGGATTAAACATCCCTTTCTCAAGCATTCTCTGTAAAGCTTTATTAACAGTATATTCGGTTACATTTTCATTGAGAAGTTTTACATCCTGCTTTACAGAAAAAATAGACTTATCTAACCACTCCTGTGGAGCATATCTTCTCCAACCCACTAAAGAGCCATCCTCTTGTTTATCTCCACCTGCATACATACAAGTCTCTAGGAGATTTGCATAAGAGATTGAAAAAATTCTCTCAATCTTCAAGGAGAGTGTATCTCTATTTGGCTCTGTACTGAGTGCTATTGCACCTGCTCCATCACTTAACATCCAACGCAAAAAGTCCTTCTCAAAAGCCAACTCTAAATTTGTCTCTAGTTTATCTACTTTTAACTCTATCTCTGGCTGAAAGTTCTCTGCACGCATAGTAGCTGAGGCATTTTCACTACCAGTAGCAATAGCAATGTCTGCTTCACCCGACTTAACAGATGTATACGCATACTTTAAAGCAGTAATACCACTTAAACAGATTCCAGAAGTCGCAACAACCTCCAAAGGGTCACACCCCAGCTCTCCATGTACCATAATAGCATGATTTGGCATAATCTGATCAGGCATGGTTGTTCCACAAGAGAGGAGATCTACACTATTTAAGTCTAATCCCTTCTGCTCAAGAACTCTAATCGCATTCGCTGTTAGCTCTGCATTTGTATGTGTTGCTTCACGTGTCTCTGGATCAATAGCATAATATCTCTCTTTTATCTTATTAGAGCGAAGGACAACTCTTTTGGCACGAGAAGGTCTCTCCCCTACTTGCCCTAATACTTTTTCAATATTTGCATTATCTACTGCTTCATTTGGAAGATATACTGCTACACTATTTATATATACGTTTCTCATTTCACTACCTTTATCGACCACTTGGAAATTCATAATGCTCTTCCATCGCTTGTAATTTTTCTTTTTGAAATATGTTTAAAATCTTGCGTGCTATGATATTTAATGGCACAACACTCAAAACTAAGAGAACTAAAAAAGCGACATAAATTGTAATAGTCACTTTTCTTCCTAATGAGTATTTTTTACCTGAGAGTTTAATGAGTTTTGTCCAGACTAAAAAACTTCGATTGGCTATCTTCTCTGTTGCTATCAACTTAGCATTTACATTTACTGCGCCTAAATTTTTCAACATAGCTTCAGAGCCTTGCTCTTCATTGTTTTTCAAGGCATAATTTAGCCGTTTACCAAACCGTACACTAGCATCAATATCCTCTTGTAATATACCAGAAGATGGAAGTGCTGAAAAATATTTTTTCTCTCCAGTGAGCATCCATGTCGGTAGTGTTATCAAACTCAAGACAGAACCACTTTGATCTGTTAATGCTACATGATCTATAAGTCTTGCATCAAGATTTTTAAGCATCACTTTCATCTTCTCTTGTGCCAAAACCCACATATCTCTACAAGCAACAACAGTCACCACAGGTCTATTTTTAAAAATATCTTTTGCTTGAGCAGATTGCATAAATGCAGTAATGGGAATCGATGGAGACATATACCAAACAGTATAACCTAAAATAATCAAATCATACTCTTTATCTATATCTTTAAGCTCCTCTATCTCACAGCCATCCATCTGTACTGCTTCAGGAAACTCATCAAAAAATGTATAAAATGGCCAAGGAAAAGGGTATGCTTTTTTAGGTTTTATAGTTCGAACATCTACTCTAATATCTTTATCTGGTAATTTTGAGATAAAGCTATCTAATACACTTTTTAATTGCCCTGTTTGCGAGAAATAAATAACTAATACTTTTTTCATTTTTCTCTACTCAATTTTAATTTTATTTTACAATTATTATGCTTTTAAATAACTAAGAATGGTAGAATATCTCCAATAATTATAACAATTTATATGTAAATAATATTTTCTCTTAAAAATAAAATTACCTTTATTTTTTTATGATACAATTCATAAATTTAAGAAATAAGGATGAAAGATAAAGAAGTATTTAAATACTTTTATGCTCTTAATGGGCTTAGGATTTATGTTGAGTGGATGTGGAGGTTTAAAGCTATCTCCAGAAGTTGAAAATGTCTTTTCAAACAAGACAACAATGTATACTCAGCAAAATATGCATTACAATATTTCAAGAGGTGCAAAGATTGTTGATGCAACAAACTATCAGGTTGGTATTTTAATTCCTGCCAATTCAAAAGTAACAATGGAAGAGATTAATGCAAAACAAGTTATTTTTAACTACAAAGGCAATAAAATTATCTTAAGAAATATACCAAAATACACAGGCATAGATATGTTGGCTCTTTTTACAAGATCTTTTGCTGAAAAGAAAGTTGACATCTCTTTATTTACTGAGGCAGAACAAAAAGAGATTAGGCTTGCTCAAATAACCAATAATATGAGTAAAAAAGCTGTTTTAATTTCTCTAGGTGTTCCACCAGCCCATGTTACCCCAACAACTGAAATGAATCGATGGAAGTATTGGAGAACTAGATTTACAACTTTTGTAGTTAATTTTAAAAATGGAAAAGTTGTTCATTTTACACCAAATACTAACGAAACATCTTCTCATAGTTTCTCATTACACATAAATTAATTTACAATAAATTGATAATATAGATACTTCGATAAGAAGTATCTATTCTCTTTCCCTCTATCTTATTATAACAATTTATATTTGTGAAGAAAAATATCTGTTGATATCTATCGATAAGTAAAGAGGGTAGTATCTAAAATTGCCTCATGAGATATCTCATGAGAAGCAATTTAATAATGATTTGATGAAGTTGAATATTTCGTTAAAATATTTTTTGCGTTAAAAGTAAATAATTTTACACTAGTACGGACTCTATCGTGACCAAAATAGAATGGAATCCATGCCTTACCCGTTCGATGAATATTACGATAGACCAGTGTCTCTTCACCTTTTGAATTGTAAGAACGCCCAGCTGGTGTTCCAAGACCAGCAATTACCTCTGATTTAGTGGCTTTCCCCACTTTATAGCTAGATTTAGCTTGAACCTGTTTTTTTCCTGGTGCTGGATTTGAACCTGCACAACCACTAAATGTTAACACAGAGATTGCCGTTAAAGCAAGTATTATTGATTTCATATATTATTCCTTAAATATAATTTAGAAGAATTATATCATTGAAAATCTTATTTAATAATTAAATTTCAGATTTTAATTTTATAAAGTGATAAAATGTTTCACTCTTCCTTTCTCGTAATTATCTATAAGACTCATTATATCCCATAGTGATTCAACGATTCCTTCATGAGGTTTTAAAGCGATTTCAACTGCATCTGTCTCATCGTTTGCTATTTCTAAAACAACTGCACAACCAGACTCTAGAAAATTTGTACAGCTATTTATCTCTTCTATATTTGCTATATTGAGACACTCTGTGACTACACATAAGACCTTTTCTCCACTTAAAAGTGCTTGGAGTGCTGCTGTTTGGAGTGCTGTTTTTGAAGTATCTTTACCAGACGAGATAGTCAGTATCTCATCCTTATCGTCATTTAAAAGTGAATAGTACGATGGTGCTGAATTATAAACACTATTCTGAAATAGTGTTGGGCTTATTTGTGTTCCATTTAAAATAGCATCTGTGATTCCTACTGTCGCTTGTAGCTCCCCATAGGCTGAACCATAAACTATCTTTGTCCCATTAAACCCACACTTATCTGCAAGATAAAGCATTATTTTTGTGTTTCTAGTTAGTCGCCTTCTTATCATCATTTTAGGTACTATTCTCTTCTCATCAAGTTCTTCTATTTTTATTGGTGCAGCTATAGTAGCTACACTTAAAATATTTACTGCTACTCTTTTTGACATTACTCTGCTCCCTTAAAAAGAAGTGATGTATTATTTCCACCAAAAGCAAATGAGTTACTAAGAACATACACTACATCTCTTTTAATGTTTTCTTTTGGTATGTAAATATTTTTGTTCTGTGCCTCGACTAGATTTGCCTGAGCAGGAATAAGTCCCTGTTTGATAACCTCACATGAAACAATAGCTTCAATACCAGCTGAAGCACCAAGAGTATGACCAGTTATAGCCTTTGTAGAGCTTACAGCCACACCATCAAAGAGTCTCTCAATTCCTAGTGCCTCCACCGTGTCATTTGCGACTGTTCCTGTTCCATGGGCATTGACATAATCAACATCTTTAGCATCCACCCCTGCGTCCTTCAATGCACTGTACATCGAACTCACAGCTCCATCTGCAGTAGGATCAGGATTTGTCATATGATAAGCATCACTACTTGCCCCGACTCCTGCCAACTCTATAGAGTGTTCAAACTTTTCATCTTGAAGAAGGAGGACAGCAATCGCTTCTGCTACATTCATACCTTCTCTATCTTCATTAAATGGAGTACAGACTTTTGAAGAGAGAACACTTAACGCATGAAATCCACATACAGTTGTGTAGCAGAGGGCATCTGCTCCAACAACAACTATATTTTTATAAGCACCTACTTCTATAAGACGTTTTGCAACAAGAAGTGCATTTGCAGAAGAGGTACAGGCAGTAGAGAAAGAGCGACTACTACTAAAGTGGAACTCTTCTACTAAAGAGTCTGCTATCACACTTATAGTATGTCTTGAACTCTCTATATTTTTATAATTTTTATCTTGAAAATAGTGTCTTTCACTCTCTTGCATCCCACCCACTGAAGAGCCAACAAGCAAAAGAGTATCATGAAAATTATCTAAGTTAGAGTGGAGAAGTACCTCGTTAACTACAGAGTTTAAGGTCTCAAAAAAATCGCTATAGTGCATCACACCAAGTCCGACAGGAGTACCTTGCATATAAGAGGTGTCTATTGTAATGCCACTCTCTTGATTGTAGATTGCTCTCATCAAACTTTTACTATTGCCTACACAGGAGTCCAATTCATAACTGTTAATATATGCTTTCATACTACTCCTATATGACTTACTTATTTTATCTTTTACATAACACTTGCAACACAAAACCAAACTTCTCAAAGAGTAGTGAGGCTGGTGCTGATGCTCCGAAACTATCCATCGCTATCACGGTATCTGCTAACTTAACTTTCACACCTAAATCCAAGCAAATTTGCCGTAATACTTCATAATGTTGCTATTATAACATTCAAATCCTCATTTCTCTTGAAAATTTCATTAATTTCATCGATTTTTTCCATAATTTGTATAAAAACTTCCAGAGTAATAGCAAATCACCAAATTTTGAGTAATGCTGAGTATTATAATATACAAATGTCTATGTTTTAGATACAAGTATAGTTAATCTTATAGAAGTATAATGTCCCCAAATGTCAAGACCAATGACAGGGGAGAAACTATTTGGAAGATATGAAAAGTTTTATGAAAATATGCCATCAAGAGAGTGGTTTGCTGGTAAACCTTCTGTAGAGGTATATGAAAGTATCGACTAAAAAAGATTATGGATAATTTTTATTGTTTACTAATTATTATTTATAAAGTATTATAATTTCAACATATCAATATTATAAGGAGTTGCAATGGCATGTGACACTCCCGTTCAAGCAAAAAAAGAAGTTGTTTCAGATACTGAGACCCACACAACAACTGTAAAAAAGGAAAGTAATATGAGTTCAACATTAGTAATGCAAAAAGCACCAGAGTTTTCTATGGAGGCGTACGACGCTAAAAGTGGTCACTACACAACTGTTAGCAGTAGTGATTATGAAGGGAAATGGCATGTTGTTTGTTTTTACCCAGCTGACTTTACTTTTGTATGTCCTACAGAAATTGCAGCGATGAATGCAAAATATGATGAGTTTCAAGCGATGGGTGTTGAGATTTTAGCAGTATCAACTGACACTAAATTTTCTCATAAAAGATTTGTAGAGACTGAGCCACTATTAAAAGGTTTAAAACTTACTATGGGTGCTGATGGTACTAAAGAGGTAAGTCGTGCATTTGGTGTGCTTCTTGAAGATGAGGGAGTTGCTCTTCGTGGTAGATTTCTTATAAATCCAGAAGGTATGGTTGTCGCTCAAGAGGTTCAAGCTCCATCAGTTGGTAGAAATGTAAATGAGTTCTTACGACAAGTAG
>JALUKS010000076.1 GCA_027056465.1 Sulfurimonas sp. | reverse complement strand
CTGCTATCTCTGTGATGTTATCAGGAACATTATAGTTATGATTTTGTGCCGTTATCTCCACAAATCCTGATTTTTCATTTTTGACTGGATGATTACCACCGTGATGACCAAACTTGAGTTTAAAAGTATCATAACCGTGAGAGATACTCAAGAGTTGGTGTCCCAAACAGATACCAAACATCGGTACTTTTGCAACGATGAGTTTTTTTATCTCTGCTTGCTCTTTTTTAAGCACAAGAGGGTCACCTGGTCCATTTGATAGGAAGACTCCATCGATAGATTTGTCATGATATTGCGCGATAAGATCTTCTGCTTGAAAATCATTTGGGATAACCTCTACACTAATTCCAGCACTTACGATTTCATTGAGGATATTGCGTTTTACACCGAAATCTATTACTGCTATTTTAGCTTGTGCTGTCGGTGCTTCTTCATACTCAAAACCTTCCATTTTATTGTAGGTACTTGAAGTGTGCTTATAGGCTTTTTTCGTACTTACCTGCTCGATGTAGTTTACATCTTCTATGCGAGGTGCATCTGCAAGCTGTTTTGCAAGTTCAGCTTTGTCACTTATCTCAGTCGATGCTATCATCATCATAGCACCCTCACTTCTAATCATCTTCGTTAAGTATCTTGTATCTATGTCACAAATACCCATAACATTATGCTCTTGTAAGAATGCAGAGAGAGAACCCTCAGCACGAAAGTTTGAGTAGCAATCTTGATATTTTCGTACTATCATCCCCTTAGCATGAGCAGAACTGCTCTCCATATCTTGTGCATTTACTCCGACATTACCAATCTCTGGCATTGTAAATGTTACAAACTGTCCAGCATACGATGGGTCTGACATAATCTCTTGATACCCACTCATAGAGGTGTTAAAAACCATCTCTCCAACTACTGTTGCTTCTGCTCCAAAACTATTTGCCTCTAAAAAAGTGCCATTTTCAAGATAGATATAAACTTTTTTCATACTCACTACTCCATACCTCTTTTCATCATCTCTTCACGATAGATTTTTTCATGTAAAATATCAAACTCATCTGTTCCTGGAATATAGTGCTTTTTATAAGAGCGTATCTTATCCATAACTGCATCCTCTATCTCATCAGTGTCTGCGATAAATCCTGTTATAGCATTATAAATGATGTTTTTAATACGATTTTCACTTACATCAAAGTGTATTAGATCTTCTTCATAAAGCTCATCTAAAATCTTATGACTTATATCGGAAAAACGTTCTTCGTAGTTTAGGATAACACCAAATTCAGGTGCGAGTTTCTTCTTAATCATAAAGAAAAGTTGGCGTTCATCTACAAGCTGAAACTCAATCTCATCTTCATTTTCATCGCAAATAGCATCGACCTTATCTTCTAATGCCATCTCTTTTTTTATATCTTCTTCAAAAACTTTTTGTGCTTCTTGAGCTATTCGCTCAAGACCATGAGTCATGGTTACTGAGCCACTTTTGTTTAAGTCAATTGCGATTTTATTTGCGATATGGGGAATAGTTTTAAGTGATATTTTCATGAGTAACGACCCTATTTATTTATTTAAATTTGGGCATTTTACTATAAGTAAGGTAAAAATCTTATTAGAGTTACCCTTATTTGCTTAAAAGTTGTGTTAATTTAGAAGCTTTTTTAGCATCCATCTTTGTTAAAATCTTGCCAACAACTTTTGATTTAAGAGATTGTAGAATACCCTTAGCATCATTATTTGGCATATCTGCTAGTATATTTGCTGCAGATGCTGGTTTCATCTTTGAAAAAGTTTGTGCTATCTTACTCATTTTTATACTTTTAAGTTCTTTAAGTACTGCTTCATTTTTTGCTAACATCTCTTTTGCATTTTTCTCTTTTGCGGTAACAGTTGCTAGTTTTTCATCTAGCTCTTGCTCTTTAATAGTAAACTTTGTCTCTTTTTGCTTAAGTAACTCTTCAGTAGCTACTTTTAAAGCACTCAATGCTTGTTTTTGCTCATCTATACGCTCTAACTCAACAAGTAACTCCCCTTTTCGTTCTTTAAATATCTCCGTACATTCAAAAAGTCTTTCACTTGTTTGTATGGCAAAAAGATGTGTAGAAATTGCAAGTGCAAGTAATAGTTTTATCATGAATCTTCTCCAAATTGGCATTTTAATTTTTTCTGTTTTATCTCATAAGTCATCAGTGCTACTTCATCTAGTTCTTTAGCCTCTTTAAGTTTTATTTCATTAAGAATTCTCTTTACCTCTTCAAGCTCAAGATAATTAAATTTCTCATACTCTATACTATCTTGTTTAAGTTTCTCTTTTGCTTTTACTATCTCTTTTTGAGCAAAAGCAATCCACTCTTCATTATGTGTAATTACACTGCGCTGTGCATCTAAAAGTGTCCGTGCAGATAAAAATTCTTGAATATTTCCAGTTTGAGGGATCTCAATAGTGTGAAGTTCTAACAAAGAGATTTTGAGTGCTTCTGATGCAGTGTTCAAGTTTACATTAGCACTCTGAAGAGCTTGCTCACTTTTTTGCATAATGTTTTTTTTAACACTTACAAGAGGTGAGTAACGAGTCTTCATAAATTTTCCTTAGAGGATTATAGTATCATCTCTCTCAGGTGATGTAGATATAATGCCCACTTTTGTTTTACTAATCTCTTGGATTGTATTTACAAAATCCTGTGCATCTTTAGGAAGTGCATCAAAAGTTCTAGCGCCTACAGAGTTATTCCAGCCTTTAAAAGTCTTGTAGATAGGTTTAACAGAGTCTAAATCTGATGGCATATAGTCAATAGTCTCTCCATTTAACTCATAAGCAACACAGAGTTTTACCTCATCAAAACCATCAAGAACATCAAGCTTCATGAGGGCTAATTCATCACAACCATTTAAGCGTGCTGCATGGCGAGTAGCTACCGCATCAAACCAACCACAACGACGAGCGCGACCAGTAGTCGTTCCGAACTCATGTCCTTGCTCCCCTAAACGCTTACCATCTTCACCGAAGTCTTCAGATGGGAAAGGTCCATTACCAACGCGAGTACAGTATGCTTTTACGATACCAATAACTTTGCCGATGTCTTTAGGGTTGATACCAAGACCAGTACAAGCACCAGCAGAGACAGTTGCAGAAGATGTTACATAAGGGTATGTTCCATGGTCGATGTCAAGAAGAGTACCCTGCGCACCCTCTAAAAGAATACGTTTATTCTCATCAAGAGTTTTCCATACAAGTTGTGTCGTATCTGTAATAAAAGGAGCAAGTTTCGCTTTGTAACCTTCTAACTCAGCAAGAAGCTCAGACTCTACAGGGGTAGCAATCTCATAAATATCAAAAATTTGGCGATTTTGCTCAAAATAGTCGATAATTCCAGCAGTTAATTTAGCAGGATTTAAAAGCTCTCCAACACGAAAACCAGTACGGTTAATCTTATCAGCATACGCAGGTCCTATTCCCTTACCAGTTGTACCGATAGCTTTATCGCCTTTAAGACGCTCTTTTGCTTGATCAACTAATGCATGATAGTAAAGATTTAAATGTGCTTTATCGGAGATAAAAAGACGACCTTCAAGTCCCTCAAACTGCTCCATCTCTTTGATGATAGACTCTGGAGAGAGAACGACACCATTTCCTACTACATTTATAGCTTCAGGGTTAAGTACACCTGAGGGTACAAGGTGAAGAGCAAACTTCACACCATCAACCCAGATAGTGTGACCAGCATTGTGACCACCTTGTGAACGACAAACCATGTCATATTCGCAAGCGAGTCTATCTACTATTTTTCCTTTTCCCTCATCACCCCATTGGATGCCTACGATTAAATCTGCTTTCATATTATTATTTCCTATTACTTTGTTAATTCTTCACAGAGTGCATCTGTGTATATTGCGAAGCCTACAGAGGTGAGCTCTTCATTTTTGTATCTGCCACCACGAGCGAA
>JALUKS010000075.1 GCA_027056465.1 Sulfurimonas sp. | reverse complement strand
AAGAGTATGGCTTGTAGTGGGGAAGAGTATGAGATGCTAGTTGCGTTTGATAAACGCGATATGAAAGCAGTGAAACGCAGAGCTACTCAGAGTAGAACAGAGATAACTTTTTTTGCACAAGCTGTAAGAAATAGATACACAAACAGATGTAAAGCACATCATTTTTAAGGAACATTATGGACAGATTTTATTCTCTTGCACATGCAAGTATAGACTTTCACTTTAGACAGACACCACGTGACTTTGTTGTTGAGGAGATTCCTCTTTATGAGTTTTCAGGGGAGGGCGAGCATCTTATTCTTTTGGTAAGAAAAAAGAACCTCACTACAAACGAAATGATAGGGCAATTCGCTAGATACCTAAACATCAAAAATAGAGATATAGGCTATGCAGGCCTCAAAGATAAGCACGCGATGACAAAACAGTATATCTCTATACATAAACAGCATGAAGAAGCACTAGAAAACTTCAACTTTGAGGGTATAAAAATAGTTTCAAAAACTTATCATAACAACAAGATAAGAATAGGGCATCTTAAAGGAAATCGTTTTTATATCAAACTGAAAAAGGTTAACCCTACTGATGCTACTAAAATTGATGAGGCACTTAAAAACATTGAAAAAAATGGTATGCCAAATTACTTTGGTTACCAGCGTTTTGGAAATGATGGGGATAACCATATCATCGGAGAGAAGATTGCTAAGGGTGAGAAAAAAGAGCGAAATCCTAGAGTAAAAAAACTTCTTATAAATGCTTATCAGTCACATCTTTTTAACCTCTGGCTCTCTCGAAGACTGGAGATAAACTCTCTTGTGAGTAGTTTTGAGCCTAAAGAGCTTGAGGGTCTGCTTAATATGCCAAATGATGCAGTCAAAAAAATGAAAGAGCAGAAGCATGTTTTTAAGCTTATGAGCGGTGATCTTATGGAACACTATCCAAAAGGAAAACTCTTTGAGTATGAAGAGAGTGAACATGACATAGAGCGTTTTAACTCTCATGACATCACTGTGACTGGGCTTCTTTGTGGTAAAAAAGTACGAGTTGCAGACTCTCTTGCAGGGGAGATAGAAAAAGGCTTCGATGATGAGATAAATGCAGATGGCGCTCGCCGTTTTGCATGGATATACCCTACAGATATAGAGGGGCGTTTCAACCAAGTAGAAGCACAGTATGAGATGAACTTCACTCTTCCAAAAGGCTCCTATGCAACGGTACTCATAGAAGAGATAGCAAAGCGAAAAATAAACGATAAATAAAGGAAAAAGAATCAGATGAACAGAAGACATATTACATCACTTATCTCTCAAAACTTTGGAAAGTTTGCAAGTAAAGAGTTTCCTTTATGGTTTCAAAAAATAGTCAACCACTCTTATGTACGCCTTATGGGACTCAATATGAGTGAATTTCATGCCCCAAGTACATACAAAAGTCTCAATGCTCTCTTTACAAGAAACCTAAGAGAAGAGCGTAAGTTTTCTCTTGATGCAGAAGATTTTATCTCACCTTGTGATTCCCTTATCTCTGAGACTGGAACGATTACTGATGACTATGCACTTCAGATTAAAGGTATGCGTTACAAGTGTGCTGACTTTATAGGGAGTGAATTTAGTGATGAGGAGAGAGCTATCATTGATGATGGTACTTTTATCAACTGCTATCTTTCACCAAAAGATTATCACCGTTATCATATTCCTACAAATCTTAAAGTGCTTAAAGCAGTACATATTCCAGGAAAGTTTTATCCAGTAAATATGCCATCACTGAAAAAACGATTGAACCTTTTTATAGAGAATGAGCGTGTAGTTCTACTTTGTGAAGCGACAAATGGGAAGAGATTTTATATGATTTTGGTGAGTGCTTTAAATGTTGGTGTAATGCAGGTAAGCTTTGAGCCACTTATCCAAACAAATGCCATTGCTACGAGACCTCAAACATATATGTTTGAAAATATGCATTTAAATAAAGGTGATGATTTTGGATGTTTTGAGATGGGTTCTACTATCATTCTTTTAGCTGAGAAAGATATGCTTGATGTGAAAGTTAATGCGGGTGATAATGTAAAATTTGCGCAAACTATAGCAAAGATTAGGGCAGACTAATTTCTACTGGCAACACCTCTCATGAAGTGTTGCTTCTTAAACTCTAAACGTTAAATCTAAAGTGCATAACATCGCCATCTTGTACGATGTACTCTTTCCCCTCAAGTCTCATCTTACCAGCATCTTTTGCTCCTGCTTCACCACCACATGCTATGAAATCTTCATAAGCGATAACTTCAGCACGAATAAAACCTTTCTCAAAGTCATTGTGAATTGCAGCTGCAGCACGAGGAGCAGTTGAGTTTTGGCGAATAGTCCATGAACGCACCTCTTTTACACCAGCAGTAAAGTAGCTCATAAGACCAAGTTTCTCAAAACCTTTGTGGATGATCTGCTCAAGTCCAGACTCTTCAACACCCATCTCAGTTAAGAACTCTTGTGCCTCTTCTTCATCAAGACCGATAAGCTCTTCTTCAACTTTTGCACAGAGTTTAATAAGTTCACAGTTGTTTGCCTCAGCATGAGCTTTGAGTGCTTTTACATAGTCGTTATCTTCAAGCAGACCATCTTCATCAGTATTTGCACCATACATAATCTCTTTATCTGTTAAGAAACGTACCTCATTTACGAGTTGCGCATACTCTTCACTATCTGTTTTATCGTAGTTACGAGCAAGATTACCATCACCTAAAAACTCTAAAAGTTCCTCTGCAAAATCTAAAACAGCCTTAGCAGATTTATCAGCTTTTGCCTGTTTCTTTAGTCTATCAATTCTATTTGAAAGCACTTCAATATCAGCTAAAATTAGCTCACCCTCAATAATTTCAACATCACGTAAAGGGTCAATACTTCCCTCATTATGCACAATGTTGTCATCATCAAAACATCTTACGATTTGTAAGATAACTTCTGTCTCACGAATGTTTGAAAGGAACTTATTTCCAAGACCCTCTCCTTGAGATGCACCCTTTACAAGCCCTGCAATATCAACAAAGTCTAAAGTAGAGTACTGTACACGCTCAGGATTTACTATCTTTGAGAGTTCAGCTAAACGCTTGTCAGGAACAGGCACAACAGCCTTGTTTGGCTCAATAGTACAAAATGGATAGTTTGCTGCCTCTGCGTTTTGTGCCTTTGTTAATGCATTAAAAGTTGTTGATTTACCTACGTTTGGAAGTCCTACAAGACCAATTGCTACACCCATAATTTCTCCGATTTATTTTTAGATTTTCGCCATTATACTCAAATAAGCTTATACTATTGGTTAGTTATTGGTATAAAGTACATAACACTCTCAAAAATTCCCTCCATATAGTGGCGAAGATAAATATGGTAGTCACTACGAATAGCGAGAACTTTTTGAGGGATTTTATACCAATCTTCTGCTTTATGATAGATACATATCGCTAGAGTGGGATGGTCGCGTTTGATGGTTGCATTTGCCCCATCTATGGCATCTTGTTCTGCACCTTCAATGTCTAGCTTTATATAATCCACTTTTTCTTTAGCAATGTTGTCAATAGTATCGACCTCGACACTCTGAGTACCTTTGCCATACATGGTAGAGAAAGACTTCTCTTCGTTAAAAAAAAGTCTCTCTTTTTGCTTGCCTAAACCAAAGGGAATAAACTCTATATTCTCATGGTGACCTAACTCGCGTTTAGCTATGCGAAGATTTTCACTTATGGGTTCTACGAGATAGATTTTTTTAAAATCAGGGTAGTTTTTTATGACCTCTTCTGCTGTATCTCCAACATAACCACCACCATCAAGGAAAGTGATATTTTTGAAGTCAGGAAGTATCTCTTTGTCGAAGTATTGCCCCTCATGGTCGTTTGTAAAACCCTCCATAAAGCCATAATCAAAAGAGATTTTAAAGTTCAGTACCTTTGTAAAAATAGCTTTTGACTTCTCATCTGCTAAAAGTGCATAAAC
>JALUKS010000074.1 GCA_027056465.1 Sulfurimonas sp. | reverse complement strand
TCTTTATACTATAATAAGTTTACAAATTATAAACAAAGGCAATTTTATGAATGAGACAAATCTCATAGTAGAAGGTTTTAAGTTTATGGGATTAGGAATGGGAACTGTGTTCTTATTTTTGATTGTAATGATAGGTAGCATGAGCCTCATGTCCGCTATCATCCATAAGTTTTTTCCAGAACCACAAGTAGCAGATAATAACCCATCAGCTCCGGCACAAAAAGATAACAAAAAAGTAGTAGCAGCGATTACAGCTGCTATTGCTCATCATAGACAAGGGTAAGGATAATAATGGCTAAAAAATTTATAGACATAATGGATACAACTTTTAGAGATGGTTTCCAGTCAGTACATGGTGGTCGTGTTCTGATGAATGACTTTTTTCCAGCAGTAGAAGCTGCGAAAATGGCAGGAATAAATCACTTTGAGTTTGGTGGTGGAGCAAGATTTCAATCTCTTTACTTCTATCTAAGAGAAGATGCATTTGAGATGATGGATAAATTCCGTAAGATAGTTGGAGCAGATGCAAATCTTCAAACACTAGCTCGTGGTGTAAACACTGTTATGCTCGATACAGGTTCAAAAGACCTTATCGATTTACATGCAAAAATGTTTAAAAAACATGGAACAACTACAGTTCGTAACTTTGATGCACTTAATGATGTAGAGAACCTTAAGTACTCAGGTGAGAGAATCGCTCACCATGGTTTGAAACATGAGGTAGTTGTAACTATGATGGATTTACCACCAGGCTGTTATGGTGCTCATGATGTTGCATTTTATGAAAAAACACTTCGTGATATTCTTGATGCGGGAATTCCTTATGATAGTATCTGTTTTAAAGATGCATCTGGAACTTCAAATCCTCAAAAAGTATTTGAGACTATTAAAATGGCTCGTAAGTTAGTTGGTGAAGATACTCATATCCGTCTGCATACTCATGAGACTGCTGGTGTTTCTGTTTCTGCTTATATGGCAGCACTTGAAGCTGGAATAGATGGTATAGATTTAGCTGCTGCCCCTGTGAGTGGTGGAACAAGTCAGCCTGACATTTTAACTATGCTTCATGCAACTAAGGGTATGAATTTTGACCTTGGTGGACTTGAAATTGGGAAGGTTCTTACTTATGAGAAAGTACTACACTCATGTATGAGTGATTATTTTATGCCTCCTGAAGCAACTATGGTTTCTCCTATTATACCATTTTCACCAATGCCAGGTGGAGCACTTACTGCAAATACACAAATGATGCGTGATAACGATATCTTAGATAAGTTTCCAGAAGTGATAGCTGCTATGCAAGAAGTAGTAGAAAAAGGTGGTTATGGTACATCTGTAACACCAATTTCACAATTTTACTTCCAACAAGCACTGAACAATGTAATGCAAGGTCCATGGAATGCAATCGCACCTGGATATGGAAGAATGGTGCTAGGTTACTTTGGTAAAACGCCAGTAGCTCCAGACCCAGAGATTGTTAAAATTGCAAGTGAAAAGTTAAATCTACTGCCAACAACTGAGAAAGCACTTGATTTAGCAGATGCTGATCCTGCAAAATCTTTAGAGAGCTGGATTAATGTGCTTAAAGAAGAGGATATTGAAATAACAGAAGAAAATATCTTCATAGCTGCAGCATGTCAAGAGAAAGGTATCTCGTTCCTTAAAGGTAAAGGCGAGTTAAATGTACGAAAAATATCTCAAATGAAAGAAGATTGTAAAGGAAGTTCAATGGGTAATGGAAATTATACAGTAGTAGTCGATGGTCAAAAGTTTAGTGTTCAGGTAGCTGAGGGTGATGCGAATATTCAAGTCACAGAAGTAAATGGTGAAGCAACAGCTACACCAACAGAGCATATCCCAGCATCAATTGGTGATGGAATTGAGATAAAAGCACTGCTTCCAGGGAGTGTTTGGAAATTAGTTGCTAATCCAGGTCAAAGTGTTAATGAAGGCGATGTTATCATGATACTGGAGTCTATGAAAATGGAAATTGATGTTGTTGCCCCTAAAGGTGGAGTTTTAAAAACTATTAATGTTGCTACAAATGACAAAGTTGTAGAAGGTCAAGTAGTAGCTGTTATAGGATAATTTGATGAAAAATATTGTACTTAAATTTTTAGCAGTATTTATGCTGCTTGGTATAACAAGTGTGTTTGCAAGTGAACATGCTACTCAGGTATCAGAAAAAAAGATGTCAGAACATAAAGAAGAGACATATAAAACAAAGCCTCTTAGTGAGATGGTTACAGGTTTCTTAAAATCTACAGGTGTTGTAGCACTTATAAATCCCGGTGATGAGTTAAATGCTAAGGGTAAACCAATGAGTACTTTTCATAAAGGTCTTGGTCGTGTGATTATGATTTTAGTGACATTTTTCCTCTTTTGGTTAGCGATTGCTAAAGGTTTTGAGCCACTTCTTTTACTTCCTATTGCTTTTGGTGGGCTACTGGCCAATATCCCTGTTGCAGGAATTGGTGGTTCAGATGGTTTCTTAGGTGTTATTTACCAGATGGGTCTCTCCAATGAGATGTTCCCAATTATCATCTTTATGGGTGTTGGTGCGATGACAGATTTTGGTCCACTTCTATCGAACCCTAAAACTGCACTCCTTGGTGGAGCTGCACAGTTTGGTATTTTTGGAACGCTTGTAGGTGCAGTTGCACTTTCTCAAGCTGGACTTGTAGATTTTACTCTACAACAAGCTTCAGCTATCTCTATTATTGGTGGAGCAGATGGTCCTACATCTATCTTTATCGCAACGAAACTTGCTCCTGAACTTTTAGGTGCTATTGCCGTTGCTTCTTATAGTTATATGGCTATGGTTCCTATTATCCAGCCTCCGATTATGAAAGCATTAACAACTGATGCAGAGCGTAAGATTAAAATGACAACACTTCGTCATGTCTCACGTTTAGAGAAGTTAATTTTCCCTATTATGGTTCTTTCTCTCTCTATTTTAGTATTGCCAGAATCTACACCACTTATTGGTGCATTTATGTTTGGTAACTTCTTAAAAGAGTCAGGTGTAGTTGAGCGTCTTAATGATACTCTTCAAAATTCACTTATCAATATTACGACTATTTTCTTAGGTCTTGGTGTTGGTTCTAAACTAGCAGCTGATCAGTTCTTAGTTCCTGAGACTCTGTTTATTATGGTTCTTGGTATTATTGCATTTGGTGTTGGTACTGCTGCTGGTGTTCTTATGGCAAAATTTATGAATCTTTTTCCAGGTCATAAAATAAATCCACTTATCGGTTCAGCTGGTGTATCAGCAGTTCCAATGGCAGCTCGTGTATCTAATAAAGTAGGTATGGAGTATGACCGCACAAATATGCTTTTAATGCATGCTATGGGTCCAAATGTAGCAGGAGTAATTGGTTCGGCTGTTGCAGCTGGAGTTCTTATCTCTCTCTTTAAATAAGTAAACACTCTATTTAGTGAGAAGCGACGCATCTGCGTCGTTATATTCTCTCCCTATTATTTCATTACAGAAACAATTAATGGAATAACATTATGACTTTTTGTCTTATCAATAAAACCATCAGCACCTAGTACTTCTGCTTCGCGTTTGTTATTGTCTCCTGTCATTGAAGAGTTTACAATAATAGGAATATCTTTAGTGAGTGGATTTGCTTTGAGTGTTTTGATAACAGTAAAACCTGACATTTCTGGCATCTCGATATCTGTGATGATAGCAGGAATTTGTGAAGCATTTTCTCCTAGACTTATTATGTAGTCAACAAGCTTTTTACCGTTGTCAAAGAGTTGCATATTTATATTTGCTTTATTGAAAAGTTGGATGAGATGACGTTGCGCAGTTCTTGAATCTTCAGCGATAAGTACCGTACCATTTTTGAGTTTATCAGGTATAATAACCTCTAAAAGATTCGCTGTATCTTCTTCAACATCTACCATAGCTTGAGGTATAACATCTGAGAGAAGTTTTTCATAGTCAAGGATGAGACATAAGCTTCCATCTTCAAGGCG
>JALUKS010000073.1 GCA_027056465.1 Sulfurimonas sp. | reverse complement strand
GCCAGTTGTTTTTTTAACTCTTCATGGTTGATTAAGCTCATATGTAAATCCTTTCAAATAATTCACTTGATTAGTTTATCAAATGAATCTAATTTTTAAGGTTTACACAGTTCTTTTTACACTCTCTCAAAATGGTATATTGTCTTGAAACTAATATAGCCTTGAGAATACCTCAGAATCTTTTATGATTAACTTAAAATCTCTTCAATTGTGATGTAATCACCAACGCGGCCTGTCATCTGTTCTACATCAGTGTTTACCGGCAGTGTTTTTTTACCTGGTCTCCATCCTGCAGGACATACTTCACCTGTTGTTGTAGCATGTTGCCATGCTTCTACTTGTCTTAAGAACTCATTTACATTTCTACCGACTGAAGGCGCTTGTACCTCTTGTGCTACGACAACACCTTCTGGATTGATGAGAAATCTACCACGAAGTGCAACACCTTCATCTTCAAGAAGCACACCAAAAGCACGACTTACCTCTTTAGTACCATCAGCACCCATAGTAAGTTTTAAATCTTTTAAAAGTGGCTCAGTCTCTACAAATCTTTTGTGAGAAAATTTAGTGTCCGTAGATACTGCTAAAATATCAACACCCATCGCTTGAAACTCATCATATTTTGCATTCATCGCTGCGATTTCTGTAGGACATACAAAAGTAAAGTCAGCAGGATAGAAACAGACAACATGCCATTTCCCTTTATAATCATCGCTGCTAACAGTTGTATAGTGACCGCTTTTAGCGTCATACGCCTCCATAGAAAACTCTGGTGCTTTTTGCATTACTAATGTTGAACTCATTTTACTTTCCTTTTTTGTAGTTGTTATTTCAGTCTCATTGTTTGAGAGAACTTCTTTTTTTGCTTGAACTGGAGTGTCACATGCCATTGCAACTCCTTATATTTTTGATATGTTGAAATTATAAAACTATATAAACAATAGTTAGTAAATAATAAAAATTATCTTTTATATTTTCTAAAAACTCTGCGTAAACAGCTGCGTTTGAAAGAGACCATAGGGACTTTTTGCGCGTATGCTCTATATTCATTTCCAAATTTTCTTTTAACTTCCATCTCTTCAAAAACCATCACCATAAAAACAATGAAGAGCATTTCTAATGGAGCGATGAAGGTGATACAAGTCGGCATACCTAAAAGCAGTGCCCATCCAAGTGGTAGGAGTGTAAGACCAAAGAGCATAGGGTGGCGCATACATTTGTAAATGCCTGTTGTGACAAGTCTGTTTGTCTCTAAACGCGGCATATCTTCACCTCTTCCACGTGCAAGTTCCTTACCACCATTAGCTGCCGCGCGAAATGCCAAACGCAGTATGAAAAGACCAATGAGTGCTGAGAGTAGATGAAAGAGTGGTGAGTGAAAAAGGAGGTCGTTTTTGTCAATGCTATATGCATATAAAGCACCGCCTATTATCATAAAGAGCCATAAAATGATGCGGATAACGACGGAAGGTGTGGTTTTTATTTTCATTATATTTATTTTATAGTAGGTGGTGTGATGTTTTTACCAAGGAGTGCATAGCTTTTCCCAACTCGTGCAACCGGTGCATAATCAAGCGTAATTCGCTCTTTATCACTAATAATTTCATCGTCAATAAACTGTGCTTTTATCTCGACAACCAAAGGAATTGTTTTTGAGCCTTTGAGGTCTATTTCCTGATAAAATTCACAAAAAAACGCACTAGGAACACCCGCAACCATAGGAGGAAAACCCTCTACAACTTCTCTTGTTTCAATGCCAAATGCAGTAGCTTCACTCTCATCCTCACGCAGCTCTTTAGAGCTAAAGTGCATCGCTTCAAGGTGTGCCTCATCAACCATACATATAGTACATTTTTTTGTCTCACGCAGGTTTTTAAGTGTATCTTTTTGACTGCCGTCACTTTTATGTCCGATGCTCACTATCATGGTAGCAGGCTCTGAACTAAGCCCCATAAAATAGCTAAAAGGTGCGATGTTAAGAGTACCTTGTTCGTTTTGAGTGACAATCCACGCAATCGGTCGCGGGATAATCGTCTGTGCCATAAGCTGGTAGCGTTGTGTGAGTTCTTTGTTAGCATAATCAACAAGCATCTTAGAGCCCTACGATATGTTTGATATTGTCAATAATACCGTGTTTCTCTTCATGATCAGCTTCGACTTTTTCTTCTTTAGGCCCTGTGTAAGCATTTTCTGGCATCTCATTTTCAGCTGTGCCATCCACATTTACGACATTTAAAGTAGGGTGAATAAGCTCACGCAGCTTTTTCTGTACGACCATTTTTGTTGTCATCAGACTCATAGAACATCCACCGCAAGCGCCAGTAAGTTTGATGTAAACTGTGCCGTTTTTTGATCCTAAAAGCTCTATTCCTCCACCGTGAGAGTTGACATACTCACTTACTTTTGGAATGTAGTTTTTTACAGCTTCATATATATCTTCATCTAAAAATTGCATCATAATCCCTTTTATAAATATAGTTAAATTATAGAATATTATATTTAAAATAACATAAGATTATTTTTTACCAGCTAATTTTTCTCTATTATTAAAGTTTAAAGCCTTCGATGGCATTTTTAAGTGTCTGTACATGTGTTTCAATGGAGTCAACATTTTCATCTATTTGAGAGAGGTCATTTACAAGTTTCTCTCCATCTTTGTTGGATCGCTCGATGTCAGAAACCATAGTAAAAGTTGCATCTTTAATGACAGAAATGGTCGCTGTGATTTCAGAAGTGGCATGCTGGCTTCTCTCTGCGAGTTTTCTGACTTCATCAGCAACTACGGCAAACCCACGGCCATGCTCCCCTGCACGGGCAGCTTCTATGGCAGCATTAAGTGCAAGTAGATTTGTCTGGTCTGCGATGTCTTTGATGAGACCGACCATATTTTCTATCTCATTTGTAGAAGATTCTAGTGATTTAGCTTTTTCTACAAGCTCTGCCTGTGCCGCTTGAAACTCTTCTGTTGCCCATGCAACTGAATTCTTAACAACTTCTTTAGTTTTGGATGAATTTTCATCTACCTCGCTTGCGGATGTTTCTGTTTGGCTTATAATACTTTGTAGAGTTGTTATAATGGCATTAATAGGCTCTTCAAGTGTTTTTAACTCAGAATTATCATCTAAATGCATTAATTCAGATATATCTCTATCACGCAGTTTTGCAAGTCTTGAAATGATTGGTGCAGTCTGCTCTAGTAAGAACTCTCTTCTTGTCTCCAACTCTTCACGTCTGTCTCTGACAATAACAAATGTTCTGTCAAGCACACCATTCATAAATACGGGAATAACATAGACAAATACAGGAATAATTTTTCCATTTTTATCTTCTACGTTTGCATTACCATAGCCTGCTTTTTTCTCTGTCATGTCAAACTGTTTCACAATTTTACAGACTTGACACTCGCTAGGGTTACTTGGCCAGAGTACTTTTCCCGCACCGCTGACATCTCTTAAATCTTGATCATTCCACTTTACAAGTTTTTTGAAATCTTCATTCCATTCTACAAATCTTCTATCAGGTAAAACGGCAAACATTCCCACAGGGTACGTTCTTTTAAACTCATCCCAATAATACATCTCTCTATTTTTAATGGCAAAAAGTGTTTTTATTTTTTCTTCTATATTATTACTCTGAAGTGTAGATTTTTCATTTTCAAAAACGACTATTTTGTCATCTGACAAGATGTTTGATACTTCTGCATCTATAAAGCTAAAATCATATTGTATTATTTGAAAAAAATCCCATAATTTATCCTGTTTCTTAAAGTTGTTTATAGCTAATAATAGCATAAGTTATATCAATTATAAGATATTTTTAGAAGAGAGAGTGGGAAGTTGGCAAGGAGCATAAGGATATGCTCCTTAAAAAATTATTTGAAAAGCCCGGTCATATACTCTTCAATGTCTCCCGGTGTTCCTGAGATGGACATAAACTCACCCATGCTGA
The DNA here is from genome assembly GCA_027056465.1 of Sulfurimonas sp. Classification (GTDB taxonomy): domain Bacteria; phylum Campylobacterota; class Campylobacteria; order Campylobacterales; family Sulfurimonadaceae; genus Sulfurimonas. Next base: position 63 of record JALUKS010000073.1, on the reverse strand, counting down.
GGTTTGGGTAGGCAATAGCAAGACAATACTTTGGATGTAAAATCTTCGCTTCATCTCCCTCTA
>JALUKS010000072.1 GCA_027056465.1 Sulfurimonas sp. | reverse complement strand
AAAACTATGAGAAGATAGAGATAGAGCGTGACTTGGCGTTTGAACTCTCGGCAAAAGAGAGGATAGAGTCCATAGGATTTCTGCTTGAAGAGTCTCATGATAATCTCGTCTCAAAGTTCAAAGAGACAAACCGTCAAAAAGAGTTACAACTTTGGAAAGATTTTTTAAATGTTGAAGTTGAAAAACTTAGAAGCGAAAATTGGCTTATAGAAAAAAATGAAGTTTTCGATATGAAGTTTGAGCCATCTAGTGAAGTTGTTGTGGAGAGTGAGGATAAAAATGACTGGTTTAGTCTCTCTTTTAACCTTGAGTTTAATGGAGTCTCTCAACCTATAGCCCCTCTTGTGAGTGGTATTATCTCAGAGTTTGATAATTTTGAAAATATGCCTAAACAGTTGCATATAGAGGTAGAACCAAATCATTTTGTTGAGGTACAGTCTAAACAGATAAAGCCGATTTTAAATACAATCATAGAACTCTTAGATAAAAAAGACAAGGATGAAAACCTTAAAATATCCTCCTTTGATGCCCACCTTTTAGAGTTTATGGATGATGATGTTATCTGGAGAGGAAGCAAGGATATTTTAGAACTCTCTAAAAAACTTAAAAATTTCAAGGGAGTTAAAAAAGCAAAACCTCCGAAATGTTTAAATGCGACTCTACGAGAGTATCAGCAAGATGGTCTCAACTGGCTTAACTTTCTCTATGAGTTTAAGTTTGCAGGGATTTTAGCAGATGATATGGGGCTAGGTAAAACCATACAGACTCTAGCACATCTCTCGCGTTTAAAAGAGAAAAAGTTACTAAAAAATCCATCACTAATAGTTATGCCAACATCACTAATAGCCAACTGGAAGAGCGAAGCTGCAAAATTTACACCAAATCTAAAAGTGCTTTCTCTGCATGGAAATGATAGAGCCCAAAGATTTGATATGATAGAACAGCATGATATTTTACTCACTACTTATCCTCTTGTTGTTCGTGATAAAGAGTTGTTTGATAAGATTGATTTTACTTATATCATCTTAGATGAAGCGCAGAAGATTAAAAATCATAAGACAAAAATGGCAGTCGCTCTGAAAACTTTTAAGAGTGAGTATAGATTGGCTCTGAGTGGAACACCTATAGAAAATCATCTCGGAGAACTTTGGAGTATCTTTAGCTTTTTAATGCCTGGTTTTTTAGATACGATAAGTTTTTTCAAAAACTACTACCAAACGCCAATAGAAAAAGAGCATGATTTCACAAGACAAAATCTCCTCAACAAGCGCATAAAACCCTTCATGATACGCCGCACAAAAGAGATAGTAGCCGATGAACTTCCAGCAAAATCAGAGATTATAAAATATACTCAGTTTAGCGACAAGCAGTCAAAGCTTTATGAGTCTATACGAGTCACTATGGAGCAAAAAGTGCGCGATGCAGTAAACGCTAAGGGCTTAGGCTCTTCGCACATTACCATACTCGATGCACTTCTAAAACTCCGACAAGTCTGTTGTGACCCATCTCTTCTGAAGATAAAAGAGGCACAGAAAGTGCAAGAGTCTGCAAAACTAGAACTCTTTTTGGAGTTGATAGATGAACTTATGCAAGAAAACAGAAAAATCTTAGTCTTTTCTCAATTTACCTCAATGCTAGCTATCATAGAAGAGAAAATAAAATCAAGAAATATTAACTACTCAAAGCTTACAGGCTCGACAAGAAAGAGAGAAGAGGCGATAGAGAAGTTTACTAAAGGTGATGCAGATATATTTCTCATCTCACTCAAAGCAGGTGGCGTTGGACTTAACCTTGTAGAAGCAGATACAGTCATCCACTATGACCCGTGGTGGAATCCAGCAGTAGAGAATCAAGCAACCGATAGAGCCCATAGAATAGGACAAACAAAAGCAGTTTTTGTCTATAAACTTATAGTGGAAAACACGATAGAACAGAAGATTTTAGAGATGCAGAAGAAGAAACAAGCCCTTCAAGATGGCATCTATGATAGTGACAAGCAACAAGATGATATAAAATTTAGTGGGAATGAGTTGTTGGAATTGTTGCAGTAATAGGGCAAGCAAAAGTTGCAGAAGCAAGGGAGGTCAATCTCTTGCTTTTAATTTTAGCTCTCTTGAGCCATCTTCTCCACTTCGCTCACAAATCTATCGACAAGTTCTGCTTCATCCAGATTCGCAACTACTTCACCTTTTACCATTATAAGCCCTTTACCTTTTCCATAAGCTATGGCTACATCAGCATGTGCAGCTTCACCGATGGCGTTTACGACACACCCCATCACTGAAACATTAAGTGGCGTTTTTATATGAGCAGTCCTTTTCTCTATCTCTGCTACGGCAGTTACTAAGTCAGCTTCTATTCGTCCGCAAGTAGGGCATGAGATGATGTTTAGCCCATCTGGCATCGCTCCACTATCTTTGAGAATTGCACGAGCGACATTTATCTCCTCTTCTAACTCTCCTGTAATGCTCACGCGCATAGTATCGCCGATACCATCAAGAAGCAGTGAACCTAAACCGATAGAGCTTTTTACGGTAGCATGAAAGAGTGTTCCCGCTTCTGTAACGCCGAGATGAAATGGGTAGTTGTTCTTTGGACGGAGCATTCTGTAGGCATCTACAGTTCTACCAACATCACTCGCTTTAAGGCTTATCTTAATGTCATCAAATCCTAAATCTTCTAAAAACTTGATGTTGTACTCAGCAGATGCGACCATAGCCTCAGCACTCTGCCCATATTTGTTATCAAACTCCTTCTCTAAACTCCCTGCGTTTACCCCTATGCGAATAGGTAAAGAGCGCTCTTGACAAGCTTTTACTATCTCTTTTATGCGAGACTTTTCGCCGATATTTCCAGGGTTGAAACGTATGCAATCGACAGATTCTGCAGCAATAAGTGCTAGTTTGTAGTTGAAGTGAATATCTGCAACAAGAGGGAGGTCTATCTGCTCTTTTATGGACTTCAGAGCAAGAGCATCTTTCATATCTGGAACAGCGACACGAACGATATCTGCTCCTGCAAAGTGTAAGCGTTTTATCTGCTCTACAGTAGAAGCAACATCATGAGTGTTTGAGTAGGTCATCGACTGAGTACTTATAGGTGCATCACCACCAACAGCTACATTACCGACATATATTTTTTTAGTTGGGTATCTTTTTATCATAAGTGATTTTAACCACTTTTAAATGAAAAAATGGTTAAAGATGTATTCTAAAGATTTTTTACAACATAGTTGGGGCTGGTTTAGAAAAGTAGTAGCCTTGAGAGTAGCTTATCCCTATCTCTTCGACTATCTTCTGTATCTTCTCATTCTCTACAAACTCAGCTATGACTTGGATTTCCATAGAGGATGCAAAGTCGGCGATAGCCTTAGTGATTTTGTAGCTTTTTGGATTTGTTCCGAGTTCTTTGATGTACTTTCCATCTATCTTTATAAAGTCTACTTCAAGTTCGTTGATGCGTTCAAAGTTGGAGTACTCTACACCAAAATCATCTATGGCGAGAGAAAAACCAAACTCTTTAAGCTCTTTGAGTTGTATGATACTGTTATGTGTTCCACTAGCACTTACTCCCTCAAGGATTTCTAAAGTGATTCGACTTGCTTGTAACTGGTAAAAATGCAACTTAGAGATAAGATACTCTTGGAGTTTCTTACTTAGCAAGTCGTCCTCTGTAATGTTGATAGATATAACTATTTCAGGGTCTTGTTGTGAAAGAAAAGCGAAACTTTTATCTATCATAATCTTTGTAATTTCAAATAAAAATCCACTGTTTTTTGCAATATCAATAAAGAAAAAAGGTGAGTAAATCTTCTCTCCTACTTCGAGTCGTGCTAATGCCTCATACTTCATGATTTTTTTTGTTCTATTATCTCTTATCCCTTGAAAAAAGGGAACAATCCTCGCATCTTGTTGAGAAAATATAGCATCATAAAGGTAGCTGTTAAACTTGATAAAGTCATTATTGACATCTTCTTCTTTATAATAAATATAGGGCTTAAAAGGTTCTTGTTTAGCTTGTTTAAGTGCTATAGTGAGTTTACG
>JALUKS010000071.1 GCA_027056465.1 Sulfurimonas sp. | reverse complement strand
GTCACGAGCAACACCACGAATACTAAGACAGTCTCCACGATTAGCAGTGAGTTCTATCTCAATAAGATCATCGTTAAAAAGAGGATTTGTACTCACTTCATTACCAATTTTACACTCACCCATACTTGCATCTATTTCTAATATACCCTTACCCGTATCTACAAGACCAAGTTCACTTGCGGCACAGATCATTCCATCAGAATCAACACCACGAAGTTTTACAGGTTTAATAACAAGACCACCAGGCATCACTGCACCTAAAGTTGCAACAGCAACTGTAAGTCCAGCACGAACATTTGCAGCACCACAAACGATTTGACGAATAGAAGAACCAATATCTACCTGACATACATTAAGTTTATCAGCATCTGGATGCTTTTCACACTCTAAAACTTTACCAAAAACTATCTTGCTAGGTACTCGGTACTCAACTAATCTATCAACTTCTAAACCGATACTATTAAATGTTTTTGCAATTTCTTCTGTAGATATACCACTTAAATCTATCCACTCTTCTAACCAAGATCTTGTAACTATCATTGAAATTGCTCCAGTAATTTAATATCGCCTTCAAAAAGTGAACGAAGGTCGCCTATCTGATGAATAAGCATTGCGAAACGCTCAACTCCAAGCCCAAATGCATAACCACTTACATCTTTATACTTCACAGCTTCAAAAACATTAGGATCAACAATACCACAGCCTAGAACCTCTAGCCAACCTGTATGCGAGCAGACACGACACCCCTCACCTTTACAGAAAACACAGCTAATATCTACTTCAGCAGATGGCTCAGTAAATGGGAAGAATGATGGGCGAAAACGTACTTCTACTTCTCCAAACATATACTTTAAAAAGTCCTCTAAAATAAACTTCAAGTTTGCAAAAGAGACTGTTCCCTCTTTATCAACTAAAAGACCCTCTACTTGATGAAACATAGGTGTATGTGTCAAGTCATAGTCACGACGAAAAACAGCACCAGGTGCTATCATACGGATAGGTGGTTTTGTGGACATCATCGTTCTAATTTGTACCGGAGAAGTATGTGTACGAAGCATCATTTCATCTTTGAAATAAAATGTATCTTGCATATCACGTGCTGGGTGGTATTTAGGAAGATTAAGAGCTTCAAAATTGTTAAAGTCATCTTCTACTATTTGACCTGTTTTGACTGCAAAATTCATCGAAGAAAAGTACTCTACAATTCTATCCATTGTCTCCATTACAGGGTGTAAAGCACCTGTTTGTGAAGATGTAGAGAACATAGAAACATCGATAGCCTCAGCTTTCATAGCAGCTTGCAGTGCCTCTGTTTGCAGAGTAATTTTCTTTGCTGTAAACTCATTCATAAGTGCTGACTTATGAGTATTAAGCTCTTTTGCAAGCTTGCCTTTTTCAGCACCACTAAGACCTTTCATCTTTGCAAATTCAGCTGCCAAAATACCTTTTTTACCAAATACACTAATGCGAATCTCTTCTAAAGTTTCAACACTTTGTGCTTCATTAATTTTATCGTACCACTCTTTCAAATAGAGTCTCCATAAATGAAGTAATAATAACTATTACTTTTAAATTTTAGAACAATTATATTCAAATATTGCTAATAAAGAGCTTCATTTACCTACATTTGTGATACAATATACTCCATTTAAATAAAGGAAATAAAATATGTGTCTATTTTGTAAAATTGTAAATAAAGAGATACCTGCAAATATCATCGCTGAAAATGAAGATTTTTTAGCATTTCATGATATTAACCCCAAAGCTCCTGTTCATATACTCGCTATTCCTAAAAAACATATCGATAGTTTTATTGAGGTATCACCTGCAACGATGTCAGGGATGACAAGTTTTATTCAAGAAGTCGCAAGAGAGGTAAAAATTGAGAAGAGTGGCTATCGCGTTATCACAAATATCGGTGAGAATGGGGGTCAAGAGGTTAAGCACTTGCACTTTCATATATTAGGTGGCAGTAAACTCGCTTGGGGTCACTTTAGTGATGCAGATCCAAAAAATAGTCTCTAATCTTTAGAGACATTTTAGTAGAAAAAGCTATATGCTTTTTCTCTCCGCACTTTCAAAGCGAAATTTGTAGCAGTTTCTAACTAGGACAGGCTTCTATTTCACCCATATCGATATTTGCTCCTTGACCAGAAATCATCTTCTCATTTTCACGAATAAGCTTGCCATTGTGAGTGATAGAGTAAGTGATAGCTGTAGTGTCACGAATAGTATTTATCGTCGAGCAGTAAGTCTCTACTGAAGCCATTACCCATCTTGCAGCTGTTATGTCATCTGCATCAGAGTTAAAGCTATATGTTAAGTGAAGTGTATCAAACTTTGCGGGATGTGGCTCTGCACGGACTACTTCACCATCTACTACTAAATCAGTAACGGTTTTCCCTTGATTTTTAGGAATTAAAATTATATCAGTTGCACTACAAGTGATAAGTCCAGATAAAAAGTACTCTACTGGAGAGATTGTAGGACAATCAATAATAAAACTACTCTTAGCAGTTTTCGCTTCAAACTTCATAGCATCTTTATGAGTTACGGTTATTTTCATTCCCTAGTTTCCTTGTAGGTAAGTCGTAAAGTGAGCTAGTTGTTCTTTTGTTCTCTGGCTTGCTGTTCCACCCTCAGATGTTCTAGCATTCATTGAGTGGCGAAGTCCGAGATACTCCATAACATCTTCATCTATACGAGCATCAATCTCTTTAAGATATTTAAACTCCATCTTAGAGAGATCAACACCAATCTCCTCACCTTTAGCTACAGCACGACCTGTGATAAAGTGCGCTTCACGGAAAGGTATATCGCATTTTTCAACAAGATAATCTGCTAAATCTGTAGCACTCAAATGTCCAACTGCACAAGCTGACTCCATATTATGAGCCTTCACTTCCATAGTTTTGATTGCTTCTTTAAGAATTTCTAAAGATAATTCAGCAGTTTCGACTGCATCAAATACACCCTCTTTATCCTCTTGAGTATCTTTGTTGTAAGCTAGAGGTAAGCCTTTCATAACAGTTAAAAGTCCCATAAGTGAGCCATAAACACGACCAGTTTTCCCACGAAGTAGCTCTGGAACATCAGGATTTTTCTTTTGTGGCATGATAGAGCTACCAGTTGAGTACGCATCCGAGAGTTCTACAAAACCAAACTCATACGAAGACCACATCACTATCTCTTCACTCAAACGCGAGATATGCATCATCATAGTAGAGATATTAAAAAGAATCTCTAAAGCAAAATCTCTATCACTTACAGTATCTAAACAATTTAGACTCACACTCTCAAAGCCAAGAAGTTCAGCAGTCATACCTCTATCTACATTATGTGGTGTTCCAGCGAGTGCTGCACACCCAAGTGGAGAGATATTATTGCGTTTATAAGACTCTTCAAAACGAGCGATGTCGCGTTTGAACATAGAGAGATAAGCCCCTAAATGAAAACCAAAGTTAATTGGTTGTGCATGTTGCAGGTGAGTCATACCTGGGATGAGTGTCTCAGTATGTTTCTGTGCAACTACAAGCACTTCACTCATCATAAGTTTTAGAGCATCTACTATCTCTAAGTTTTTACGAAGAACATAACGGCGGAAATCTACTGCTATTTGGTCATTACGACTACGTGCAGTATGAAGTTTCTTACCAGCATCACCGATAAGGGCTGTTAAACGCTTCTCTATCCCCATATGAAGATCTTCATCAGAGATTTTCCACTCAAATTCTCCAGACTCTATTTCACTCATAACAGTGTTTAAACCAGTGACTATTTGAGTAAGTTCTTCTGTTGTGAGAATCCCCTGTTTTGCAAGCATAGCAGCATGTGCTAAAGAACCCTCTATATCTTCTTTATAGAGTTTTCTATCGTACATTATTGAAGCATTAAACTGATCTAGTAAGTTTGAAGCACTCGCACTGAAGCGACCTGACCACATTTTATCCATATTTGGGTTCTCCGATTTTTAAAAGTTATGTATTTTAGCAAAATAAGGTGACTATACAAAGAAAAGAGAGAAAAATGGTTGAATTAGAAGAGAGGAGGAAAAGTGAAGAAGAAGTAT
>JALUKS010000070.1 GCA_027056465.1 Sulfurimonas sp. | reverse complement strand
AGGATGAAGCACTCTTTAGTGAGGTAGCAACTGCCATCTCAAAGAGAGTTGCCCTCTCATTTGCATATACTTCAAGAGATAATGTTCACTCTAGTAAAACAGTTTATCCCCTTAAAGTAAGTAATTTCTCAGGTGCTTGGTATCTATCAGCATATGACCTTGAAAAAGAGTCTTTGAGAAGTTACTATATCTTAGATATGAAAAATATTATACTACTTGAAGAGGATTATCTAAATACTATTCTGAGAAAGAGCCTCGAAAAACAAGCCAAAGAGATAGACTCCCCATGGTATGGCACTCCCAAAAAAAGCACTATACTTAAAGCAGAAGATTTAGCCATTCTCTACATAAAACGCAAGAGATATAACAACATAAAGATTTTAGAAGAGGATGAGAACTCTCTAACGATAAAGATACAGAGCTACTCAACTTCGTAAGTAGTTATGTTGCGTATCTTAAAAAAAGCATATATGATTTATGAGATAAAGAAGTTTGATTATTCACTCAAGAAACAAAACGCCAATGAAAAAAAGTACTATAGTATTGACTTAGGATTGTCAAATATACTAAGAGTGCCAAATCTTCAAACAATAGGTACAGACTTAGAAACCGTGGTCTTTTTAGAGCTACTCCATCGGGGTTATACCACTTACTACTAACTCATCAAGTTGGATTTTGCATCTGTCTATTTAATAAGAAAAGGTATAATCACTTTCAAAATAATATTATATAGGTCTCTTATGAAAAATAAAAAATATATCACACTAGGATTTTCTTCAGCTGCACTCTCTATGAGTTTACTCCTTTCCTCCTCTCTTTTTGCCAAAAACACACAGCAAGAAAAAGAAACAACACGTCTTGAGGCTTTGACTAAGTTTACGAAAGTTATAAGTATAGTTCAAGAGTATGATGTTGACAATGTAACTATAGAAAAGCTTATAGATAAAGCACTCGATGGTATGATGAAAAATCTTGATGCTCACTCTAACTATCTTACAAAGAAAGATTATAAAAATCTTCAGGTACAAACAAGCGGTGAGTTTGGTGGTCTGGGTATAACCGTAGGTATGAAAGATGGTGCACTTACTGTCATATCACCTATTGATGGTACACCTGCAGATAAAGCTGGTCTAAAAGCTGGTGATATTATTCTAAAAATCAATAAAAAATCCACTATTGGGATGACTATCTCAGAGGCAGTTTCTCTTATGCGAGGAAAAGTCGGTGCGCCTATTGACATAACTATTGTTCGTAAAGGTGAGGCACAACCTATGCCTATTCATATCGTTCGTGGTGTAATTACTATCCAGTCGGTATATGCAAAAACTATTAATAAGCACACACTCTATATTCGTGTAACAAGTTTCGATCAAAAAGTTGCACATGATGTTGCTGCCGTTATTAAGAAGAACAAAACAACAACTACAGGTATAATATTAGACTTAAGAAATAATCCTGGTGGACTCTTAGATCAAGCAGTAGGTCTAGTAAATCTTTTTGTAAATAAGGGAACAATAGTTTCTCAAAAAGGAAGACACAAAAGTGATGATAAAACATACTCAGCCACATCTAGTACAACACTTACAGACGTACCAATGGTTGTGTTAGTAAATGGTGGTAGTGCAAGTGCATCAGAAATCGTAAGTGGCGCGCTTCAAGATGATAAACGTGCTGTTCTTGTTGGAGAAAATACATTTGGTAAAGGGAGTGTGCAAGTAGTTCTTCCTATCAACAAGAGTGAGGCTATTAAATTAACAATAGCTAGATACTATCTTCCAAGTGGAAGAACTATTCAAGCTGTGGGTGTCAAGCCAGATATTACTGTAATGGCAGGAGAAGTTAAGACACATAAAAATGCCTTTTCTATCAAAGAGGCTGATTTGAAACAGCACCTTAAAAAAGAACTCGCAAAAATTGATGGTAAAAAAGCGACCACTAAAGAAGATAAAAAAGCAAAAAAAGATATAATAACGCCAGAAATGCTAAACAAAGACTTACAACTCAAATCAGCAGTTGATATTCTCAAAGCTTTAGTAATCACAAAAGGATAAACGCGATGGAAAAAAGAGAGTTACTCTACGAAGGAAAAGCAAAAAAGTTATGGCTTACAGATGATGAAAACTTAGTAATTTCTGAGTTTAAAGATGATCTTACTGCGTTTAATGGCGAGAAGAAGTCAAGCGAAGCTGGAAAAGGCGCATTAAACAATAAAATAAGTACAGAGCTATTTAAATTACTTGAGGCAAATGGCATTCCAACTCACTTTGTGAAGATGATGGATGATAACCATATGTTACACAAAAAAGTAGATGTCATTCTCATAGAAGTTATCGTTCGTAACATTGCTACTGGTTCTCTTAGCCGTAACTTAGGTATCGAAGATGGGAAAGTTCTTCCATTTACTTTAGTAGAGTTTGATTACAAAAATGATGATTTGGGTGATCCAAAACTCAACGACCAGCATGCTCTTATCTTAGAGCTAGTAGAGCATCAAGATGAGTTAGATAAACTCCGTCGTATGGCTCGTCAAGTCAATGATATTTTAAAGCCCTATTTTAAAGAGAAAGGTCTCAATCTTGTAGATTTCAAACTTGAGTTTGGAAAAGATAGCAGTGGTAATATCATCTTAATAGATGAAATAAGCCCCGATAACTGCCGTTTTTGGGATGTAGAGTCTGGTGAGAAGATGGATAAAGATAGATTTCGTCAAGGTTTAGGTGGGCTTACAGTAGCTTATGAGCAAGTATTAAACAGAATTTTAGGAAAATAGTAATGAAAGCAATAGTAAACATATCTTTAAAAGCAGGTGTTTTAGACTCTCAAGGTAAAGCCGTGCATCATGCACTTGACTCACTTCAATTTTCTAGTGTAGAGGATGTTCGTGTTGGCAAGCAGATAGTGCTACAACTTACAGAGACAGATAGAGAAAAAGCGATGAGTGAAGTAACGAAAATGTGCGAAGAGATTTTAGCAAATACAGTTATCGAAGATTACACGATAGAGCTTATCTAATGAAAGTAACTATTTTACAATTTCCAGGGACAAACTGCGAGTATGATACAGAGCATGCCTTTGCATCTCTTGGGGCAGAGACTCAAATAATCTGGCATAAAGAGGAAGCACTTCCATCTGATACTGATTTGCTTGTGGTAGCTGGTGGCTTCTCTTATGGTGACTACCTACGAAGTGGTGCTATTGCAAAGTTTAGCCCAGTGATGAAAGCTGTTACTGCTTATGCAGAGAGTGGTGGAAAAGTTCTTGGTATCTGCAACGGTTTTCAAGTGCTTACAGAAGCAGGTCTTCTCCCTGGTGCGCTCAAACGCAACGATGGTCTTCACTTTATCTCTAAGCATCATACTCTTAAAGTTGAGAACAATGACAACATCTTTTTAGAGAAGTTAAACAGTGGTGATGTAGTAAATATCCCAATAGCACACCACGATGGCAACTACTTCATAGATGAAGCTGGTCTAGCTGAACTTGAAGCAAATAACCAAATTCTTCTTCGTTATACAGATGAAAATGGTGCTATTGACAACCCAAATGGTAGTGTCAGCTCTATCGCTGGCGTTTGTAACAAATCTAAAAATGTATTTGGTCTTATGCCTCACCCTGAGCGTGCTATGGAGTCAATCCTCGGTTCTGATGATGGTGTTAAAATGTTAGAAGGTTTCTTGGCATCGTGATAAAACTCCTTCTACTTTTTGTTCTCTTTTTCTCCTCTCTTTATGCAAATAAAGTTATCTATCTTAACTATGAGAAGACACCGCAAAGAGTAATACAGGGGGAGATATTTCCCATCACCCTCAAAGCCCTCTCAACTGTAAGAGAGTTTGATGATATTCACTATGAGTTTTCAAATCTAAGTGGTTTAAAAGTGCTTACTGAGACTCCCTTGCGAGTTGAAAAAGGCAAGTATTTTTATGACACTTTCTATCTTGAATCTACCGATAACGAAGCAAAACTCCCAGATATAAACGCAACACTTGTCGCTTCACGAGAGTACAACGCGACACATATTAGTGGAAAAAAGCTCAATATCATTACACTCAACCCAAAAAAGAACTTCTCAAATGTAAT
>JALUKS010000069.1 GCA_027056465.1 Sulfurimonas sp. | reverse complement strand
TATATAGCTAAAAAAGAGAGTATCGGTAGTGATGAGGATGTGTCGAAAAAAACTAAAGTTGGTGTTCCCTCTTTTATCATTTGGTTTGTTGCTTTTTCTGTTGTGGCATCATTAGGTTTATTACCAAAAGAGGTAGAAACTCTTATATCTACTACAAGCCACTATATTACGCTTATTGCTATGAGTGCCATAGGACTAATGATACATTTTGGAACAATTATGAGAACTGCAGGAACAGCATTTAAAGTCTCATCACTTCTCTTCGCATTACAGCTTATATTTAGTGCTTCGCTTATTGGGATGTTGTAGATTTTTTCTTTTTAGAGAAGAGATTTAAGGGCATATTTTCCAATAAAATTATATAATTTACTAAATAGTTTTAAAGGAGTTAGAAGTTATGTCACACTTGCCTAGTACACTCAACTCCTTTTGGCTCTGGAGAGAAATCTCCTCAAAACTTGGTGTCTCTAATCCAGCCTATAAGTACTGGAGAGATACTCAGAGTCTCAAACTCAATAACAAATATATCTTCTTAAAAAAAGATACACTTCCTCAAAAACATCTCCATATCCAAGAGATACTTACTGATCTCTCTGGTCATCTTCCCATCAAGTTTGCCTCGGATCAGCTTCATGTCAATGAGCACCTTTTCTCAAGTGATAAGATGAAACTTCATAAAGAGTTTGAGTATAAGTTTGTCGAAGATGTAAAGTTTGTAAATATTAAAAAATTTTTTCGTGAGAATGGTATCCGAGTAGGGAGAAACTCTCTTATACAATTAGGAAAACTCAGAGACTTAGAGTTGACACCTGAGGCTACATTTTATAGACTCAAAGATGACTATGCTGTAGTGGTTTACGACTGATGAACTCTTTTTTTATTGAGTATAGAGATCCTCTTTTTTCTATCATAATCTTTTTCGTAATCATCTTTATGATAGCTTTTTTCTCCTACTGGTGGAACAAGTACCGTTATAGTGAAGATACAAAATGCCTTACAAATTTTCTTGAGCAGTTCTCAACACTTCCTTCTGAGTCAGAGCTACATATACTTATAAGTGGAGGAGAACTTTCCGAAAAGTCGTGGTTGCTTTTGGCTACTTCTTACTATAAAAATGGTGACTATGAAAAAAGTGTAGAGATTTACAATGAACTCTTAAAAGTCTGTAGTTATGAGAATAAGTTAGAGATTATGTACTTGCTGGGAACAACTTATTTCAAGGCTGGTTTTTTAGAGCGTTCAAAACAGATATTTTTAGAGATACTTAAAACTAGACCTCGTACCCCAGAAGCACTAGAGTATCTTCTTCTGGTCTATGAGTATATGAGGGATTATAATTCGGCTTTAGAGGTTTTGGAACCTTTAGATGAGCTGAACAAAGATGTAACACTTGATAGAGCTTATCTTGAAGCATTGGCTCTTTTACATGAGCCTAACTACTCGACTGCAGAAAAATCAGAACTACTTCTCGCATCATATAAAAAACACCATCAACTCACTTATATGATTTTTGAGTATCTCTTTAGGGTAAATCCTGCACTTGCTTGGGAGCATTTTGATAGTTCAAAGAGTGAGTTGTTAGGTGATATTCTTTGGCGAATAGATGCAAAAGATTTGAATTTAGATATAATTTCAAAAAATGGCTATTTACGGGAGCTATTTACTGCTCGTGGGGATGTAAATCTTGCAAAGAGTAGTTCACTGTTTGAGTTGGATTTGTTGATTAAACTACAAAACAGAGCTAGCGCTACACTTAGTTTTGAGTATATATGTGATAACTGTAAAAAAACATATCCTTTTGTATTTAACCGTTGTGCATCGTGTCATTCAATTGATACAAGTCGTGTAGAGTGGAGTTTATCAAAGGATTATTACAAAGATATTGGTGAAGAGAACAACTCTTTTCAATAAAAATAGAAAAAAGAGGTCTTATGAATAAAAGTATAACAACATTAGAAGAACGACTTGGGTACGAGTTTACAGAGAAGTCGCTTATTATTGAAGCGCTGACACACAAGAGTTACAAACAGCCCTACGATAATGAGCGCTTAGAGTTTCTAGGGGATGCAGTGCTTGACCTTATCGTAGGTGAGTATCTTTTTATAAAGTTTAGAAACTCTGATGAGGGAAAACTCTCAAAAATTAGGGCATCACTTGTAAATGAAACGGGCTTTGATAAACTTGCTCGTGCATTGCACTTAGGTGAGTATATCATGCTCTCAAACGCAGAGGAAAATAACGGTGGTCGAGAGAAGTCATCACTTCTCTCTAATGCCTTTGAAGCAGTGATGGGAGCTATCTATCTTGAAGCTGGTCTTGATGTAGTGAGTAAAATAGCTATAGATTTGATAGAGTCAAACCATGATGAGATTTCACTTGATTCACTCTTTCGCGATTTTAAAACAACACTTCAAGAGCTAACACAGGCTCGTTTTGGGATTACTCCTGAGTATAAAGTCCTCTCAAGTAGTGGTCCAGATCATCTCAAAGAGTTTGAAATGGGTGTCTTTATAGAGGGCAAAGAGTATGCTCGTGCAGTTGGAAAAAGTAAAAAGATAGCACAACAGATAGCAGCAGAAGAGGCAGTGAAAATGCTTAAAAAGGAGCAGAAGTGAATAGTTTTGGTATGAAGCTACGTTTTAGTACTTTTGGGGAGTCTCATGGAAAAGCTCTCGGTGTACTTCTTGATGGTGTTCCTGCTGGGCTAGATATAGATGAAGCATTTATCCAGAGTGAACTTGACCGACGCAAACCTGGTAAGAGTGAGTTTGAAACTGCTCGAAAAGAGGCTGATAAGGTAGAGATACTGAGCGGTGTTTTTGAGGGAAAAAGTACAGGCACACCAATAGCGATGATTATCTTCAATACAAATCAGAAGTCAAAAGATTATACAAATATCAAGGATGTATTTCGCCCAGGGCATGCAGACTTTACCTACTTTCACAAGTATGGCATCAGAGATTATCGTGGGGGTGGACGTAGCTCTGCAAGAGAGACTGCCGCCCGCGTTGCTGCTGGTGCTATCGCAAAGCTTATGCTTCAAGAGTTGGGCATAAGTGTGAAGAGTGGAATTAGTGAAGTTGCTGGGATTGCGAGTGAAGTGTTTGATTATGAAGCTGCAAAAAGTAGTATTATCTATGCACTAGATGCTAATGCTGAAGAGGCTCAAAAAGAGGCAATACTTAAGGCTAAAAATGAACATGATTCTGTAGGTGGTGTTTCTCGTGTCCTGATTGCGGGTGTTCCCGTAGGACTGGGTCAGCCTCTATACTACAAACTTGATGGCGTTTTAGCAGATGCGATTATGGGTATAAACGCAGTCAAAGCAGTAGAGATAGGTGATGGCGTTTTAAGTGCTCGTGCGATGGGTTCAACAAACAATGATGCTATCCGTGCAGATGGTTTTGAGTCAAACCATTCAGGTGGTATCTTAGGTGGTATAAGCAGTGGGGATGATATCGTTCTTAATGTATATTTTAAGCCTACTCCCTCTATTTTCAAAACGCAGCATACAGTGACAACAACGAACGAAGAGGTAGATTTCTCTCTTAAAGGAAGACACGATCCATGTGTAGCTATAAGAGGTACAGTAGTTTGCGAATCTATGGCAGCTTTAGTGATAGCAGATATGTTACTTTTAAATATGGGTTCAAATATGAAAGGCTTGTTAAAATACTATAATTAAATTTATTTACTCATCTTATTTATAATCTTTTCAATATAGCCTTGTGCTTCACGAAGTTTTTTTGTTCCCTCTTCATCTTTTGTCATGCCTATTGTAGTAATCCAGTTCTCAACTGATAAGAATCCCATATGCATCTTACTCTCATTTGTTTTTTTGTATATAAAGAAAGAGCATGGAGCCCAAGCACCAGCTTCTGGGTGTTTTTTAGATACTGTATATATGACATCAAATTTACAGATAGAGTAAGTATGATAGAAGTCATAAACGCCACTATAATCTTGATTATCAAAAATCTCTTCTTGTACATTTATATAATTAGGAAGTAAGAAACCTAGAGGCTCTATTTCAGCTTCAAATTCTGCTTCAAAATCATCAATAAAGTCTGAGGGAGATACTCCATCATAGTTTACCTCCATTGTAAAATCAGTTGCTAATCTCTTATTTGGAAACGGCACAGTATAGTTGAGTACTTTAAATACTCCATTTGGCATAGCTGCTTTAAGTGCTTTATGGATTAACTCTCCATAAGCTATTAAATCTGGATCGGATACTGGGATACCAATTGCTCTAGCCATACCATTAATACTTAATGTAGAAATATTCATAGAACCATCTTTGTCTTCCCAAATAGACATTGTAAGTGGTGTCAATGCCCCAAATTTAGGGTACTTTTTTATAAGTTTGAGTGTTAAATCCTTGTTAAGATATATGGCAAGATTATATATTTTGTAGTGTATTTTTCCAAATCTTGTCCTAAAAGGTTTATTCATATCGTTGTTATCTGGAACACTTAACTTGTTGGCTTCAAAAGCAGCTTCAATTGATTTTGTTGTTATTTCCTCTTTAGGATTGGTAGAAGTGAAAACTTGAATATCTTCTATTTTTTTAGATTTTGTAGATGTAGCCACTTTTATTTGAGAACTACTACAAGAAACTAGGGATATAGTGATAGATGCAAGCATAATTAATGTGTATATTCTTTTCATTTTATTCCTCATATTTATGTTATTATATCTACATAGGAGCTTACACTCTTCGTTGTCCTTTTTTGACTTAGCTATGCTTAGGTCTGCAAAAGGTCGCCTTGATTGTAAACTCCTATGAGTTGCTAAGCGATACTAGGGTTTTTAGAGATACCTTATATTTGAAATACTACCTATAAAAAGCAATTGTAATATCATTTTCCAAATATCCATCACTATACTTAATATTTGAAACATGTAGCTCTTTTGCTATTATCTGTATCTCTTCTTTTGACATATAATTATATGTTTCACTCTCTTTGCTCTCTTCTGTATAGAGAACATTAAAAAGAAAAGCAATTTTTGAAGAGTTGTAACAGTTTCGTATAAAAAGTTGTGCCTCAAAGGATGTTAGGACATTAAGTGCTCCACTACAGATGTAATAATCTTTTACAGGAAGAGACTCTTTACATATATCCTTGTTTAGTATTTCTTGTCCGCTGTTTTTTGCTGCAATTGCACACATATCATCATGTATATCTAAACCTAAATACTCTTTAGGTAGAGATTTCTTCTTCTCTAGGTATCTATAGAAGTCAGCAAAGCCACATCCAGCATCCCCTAGGGTATAACTGCTTAACTCTGTTGGCAAGATTTTGAGTATCTCTTTGAAACGTACTCTCTGATTTTCTACACTTGCCCAGTTAACACCTCGAGCGCTCTCTCCATACATTTTTATAGCAGAGGAGTAAAATTTTTCATTATCTATTTTTGGCATAGAGTATTGTACTCTTATTGGCTTTGAAACTAATTAGAGCGATTTATCTCAGCTCAAGAATTTTTTGCGATAATGCTACTAAAAAAGTGAGCATAATATTATGGCAAGAGTAGTTTTAGGTGGTGGATGTTTCTGGTGTACAGAGGCGGTGTTTTTAAATGTCAAGGGTGTAAGTAGTGTCGTGAGTGGATATGCAGGTGGCAATCGCCCTAATCCTAACTATGAGATGATTTGTACTGGTGTGAGTGGGTATGCTGAGGTAGTGGACATCAATTACGATAGTGATCTTATCACTCTCTCTCAACTTTTAGATATATTTTTTGTTATCCATAATCCTACAACACTCAATTCTCAAGGAGCTGATAGTGGGACGCAGTATCGTTCAGTGATTTACTATGCGAGTGAGCTAGAAAAAGAGTGTATCCTCAATGCTATCAAACGCCATCAATCAGACTACAGCGATAAGATAGTTACCGAAGTAAGCCCTCTACCTGAAGTTGTCTATCCAGCAGAAGCTTATCATCAAAACTACTATGCACTCAACAGCTCACAAGGTTACTGTCAAGTGGTTATAGCACCTAAACTACAGAAGTTTATGATGTCCTTTCCAGAAAAATTAGGCTAGAGATTTTTTAGTAGATCTGGCACATCTGTAGCATCCCGAATCTCTTCATAGTCCATTATCTGAGAGTTCATGGTATCTGCAAAGTTGGTCATACTCTTCTCTAAGTTTGCATGTGCTTCTGCGACAAGTTTTTTTTGAGTATCTTCTATCTCTTTAAACTGATGCATAACTTTTAGAAAGTACTTTTTATCTTCAGTTAGAAGTATAATATCTTCTAATTTTACCCACTTACGAATAACTTTATCATCTTTACGAAAGAGAAAAATAACATTTTTATTTTGTTTAGAAGCGATATACTTCTCTACAGCAAAGCCCAAGAAAGTGCTAGGAAGTTTATCTACCTGTTTTTTAATTACATAATACATATAGAGATTATATACTATTGTTTCTTAAGTCTCTTTACTTATTTTACAAAACTTATGCTAAACTACATCATACTAAAATAATGAGGAGAGAACATGAGCAATATTCATGAACTAGTCATAGTAGGTGCAGGTCCAGCAGGGATTGCTACTGCAGTTGAGAGTTATCTTCAGGGTGTGAGAGATATTGTTTTACTTGAAAAAGATACAAATCACAACTCCACTATTAGAAAATACTACAAAGATAATAAGCGTGTGGATGTTGATTGGAAAGGGCAGAAAGTGGAGCTTGATGGTCGTATCTACTTTGTAGATGGCACAAAAGAATCTACACTTGACTTCTTTGATGAGATACTAGCCAACCACTCTGTAGAGCTACAAACACATGTAGAAGTACAGTCGATAGAGAAACAAGAAGATGGTAGTTTTGAAGTTTTTATGGCTGGCAAAAGTGTAAAAGCACAACATGTTGTAGTCACTATAGGTCGTATGGGCAAACCAAATAAACCGACCTATAAAGTACCTCCATCTATCCGAAAAAAGATAGGCTATACACTTGATGGGTGTAGTGAGGGTGAAAAAATTCTCGTTGTTGGTGGTGGCGATAGTGCCGTAGAGTATGCAGTTGATTTGAGTGAGAAAAATGAGGTCAGTATCTGCTACAGACGTGAGACATTTAGACGTGCAAACCCTACCAACCAAACAAATATCGCAAACGCCATTATGCACAAAGCAGTAGAGCCTATACTCGGCATAAATATCACTGCGTTAGAGGATGATGAGGGAAGAGTTAAAGTGGTTTTTACAGAGGTAGAAGCACAAACTTTTGATAGAGTTATCTATGCTATAGGTGGCACAACACCCTCAGCGTTTCTTGCAAGTTCAGGCATCAAAGAGGATGGTGGACGACCAGTGCATGATGAGAACTATGAGACAAACATCAAAGGGCTTTTTGTGGCTGGAGACATTACGCAAGAGTCAGGTGGTAGCATCGCTCTTGGTCTCAACCACGGCTATGCCATCGCCTGTTACATCAAAGGTGACTGTAAAGTTAAGAGATAATTGCGGGATCACTCTCGCTCATCTCTCCATCTGGCGTTTTTAAGATAAGCTCTACCTCAGAGGAGAGATACTCAGATGTTGTTAAAATTTCACTACTTTTATCTTCAAAGGCAGCTTTTTTAGCCCCTATAATGATATTTTCTAAAAGAGAACTTTCGCTACTCTGCGTTGTGTATGTTCCCTTGAGTTCTTTCTCCATGTAGAGATTGATTGAGATTGGAATGGTTTCATTGAGTAGAGGATACTCTTCTAAAAGTTGTTTTTTATCTATAGTTCTTTGTGCTTGAAATACCTCTTCTATAGAGTCACGGGCAAGTTGTAGTAAAACAGAACGACTCATGACTTCTCCTTTTGTAAATCTTTAGTTTTATAAATATTTATAAGTTTGATGACAATCATAACACTTATCACCTGAAAAAGTGCCGCTAGGATAAACGCATAGTAATGAAGTTTATCTATAGAGTTTGCTGTGTAAGCGAGTGTCGCCATAGCGATAAGAAGTGTCAGAGGCATAGAGTGAGAGAGTCCCATAAGCAGTGCGTCCATAAATCCAAGCTCTTTTATGAAGACCAAAGAAGCGATAAGACGCATAAAAATCATAACAATAGTTATAAGAATAGCTTTGAGGATAAGCCCATCCATAAGGAGTGCATCGAGGTGAAAAGATGCTCCAATATGAATAAAAAAGATAGGGATAAGAAAACCAAAACCATACGAAGCGAGTTTTTCTGGAAGCTCATGCTTATGCTCAAAAAAGGTAGGGACAAAGATACCTGCTAAGAATGTTCCAAACGCAAGCTCAAGATGTAGGTAGAGCATAGCGCCTAAAAGAAGAAAAAACATACCCATACTGAGGCGAATATCCTGTTCCTTGTTATCTTCATGAGGCATAAGAGCAAGTGAAACCTTAGGAAACCACCAAAATATAAGCTGCATACTCCGAAAAAGTAGAAACATAAAGAGTAAAAAAGCAAGCAGTGCCATGATGGTCTGAAAAAGCCCAAGCCCAACACCTGACTCTAACGTAGCTGATGTGATAGTAAGAATGACTATACTTGCTACCTCCCCGATACCCCCAACAGTCATAGACATATTTAGCCATGGCGTTTTGCCATACTCCTTTGAGAGGGAAGCGACAAGACCGACAGAGATAAGAGGGAGTAGTACCATAAAAATCTTACCAAGAGAGAACTGCATGGAAAATAAAATAGCAAAACCATAGAGAAAAAGGAGGTAGAAAAAGACTTTTTTTATAATAGTTAAGGGGGTATTGAGGACATTTTTGAGGTTAATCTCTGTTCCTGCAATAAACATCAAGTAGAGAAATCCAAATTCAGCGACAATATTAAAAAGATGCTCATCGTGGATAAACCCGAGATAACCAAAGATAGAACCGAGAATAATCTCTATAGGAGTAGTAGGAAGTTTTAAAAACTTTGCTACGAATGGCGAGAACATAACAATGAGTGAGATAGTTATAATTAAAGTTACATTATCACTCATCAAAGCTCGTTACTTAACTTCTGTTGCGACATCTAAAGAGAGATTTTGAAGCATCTGTAAATCCTTGCTCATAGCTCTTCCTGAAGTAGTAAGATAATTGCCTATCACGATAGAGTTCGCCCCCACTTCAAATATCTCCGATTGGCGTTTTCCAAACATAAGCTCACGACCACCTGCTACCATAATACGCTCTGCGTTTGCGAGTTTCTCTCGTGTGAGCTTAATGAGTGCTAATGCTTCATCTACTTCTAAAGGGTTTGGTGCGAGTTCTAGTGCTTCGTTGTGATGGTAGAAGTTGATAGGAACACTTGTTGGATTGAGTGAAGCGAGAGACTCAAGCATACTCACTCTATCCTCCTGCGTTTCACCTAGTCCAAAGATACCACCAGCGATAAGAACAAGCCCTGCTTCATTAACATTTTGACAAGTCTCGTAGCGCTCCTCCCATGAGTGGGTTGTGCAGATATTTGCATAGAAAGATTTGCTTGTCTCTAAGTTGTGGTTATAGGCTTTTATGCCTGCTTCTTTAAGTGTTAAAAGTTGTTCAACTGTAGCTGTTCCATTACATGCGATAAGACGCAGCTCTGGAGCGACACTCTGCACCTCTTTTGCTACGGCAGATACAAACGCGAGAGTTTTATCATTTAGCCCTTTATCTGCTGTTACAAGACAGAAACCTAAAGCTCCATTATCTCTGGCGTTTATAGCCTCTTGCTTTATCAATTCCATATCTTTTTGTTTGTAGCGTTCTATATCAGCTCTGTAACGTACACTCTGTGAGCAAAATTTACAATCCTCTAAACAGGTGCCACTATTGATATTGCAGATGGAGCAGAGAAATATCTTTTTACTCATAAGAGTTCCCTTTTATAACTAAATTTTTCTGTTTGAAACTCTGTATCATTTTTACCCTTTGTGTAGTAAGTTACCTTAAACTTTTTAGGTTTTACCTCTAGCATAGCGCACTCTGAGAGTGGCTTATTTCTAGCACAAGACTCCCCTGGGTTAAGAAAGAGTGTGCCATTTATAAACTCAGACTTAAACTCATGAGTATGCCCAAAAATAACAACCTCTGTATCTGGTGTCATATAAAAAGGGAGGTGCATAAGCTTAAACTTTGTCTCGGCAAGTTTAAAGTAGTGAGGCTCTTGCACGAGGTTGTAGTCATTGTGATAAGAGACTAAATGTGCATCGTTATTGCCATAAACTACAACATAGCGTTTGCCACACTGCTTGAGAAGTTCAAGAGTCTCTAGCTCACAAACATCCCCAGCATGCACAATAAACTCAGCCCCATCAGCTATAAGTTGCTCAAGAGTCTCTTTCGCTTTTTTAACTTTTGAGTGAGTATCAGATAGTATGCCTATTTTCATTTTTGAATCTCTTTTATAACTGTTTCTAAATAGAGTTTTAATTTTGGTAGTTGCACTCGTATAATCATCTCTATTATATGTTTATTGACACCTTCATAATCATGAGCAATATAGTTTCGAGTTAGATAACTCTCTTTGATTGGTAACTCAGTGTATTGACTCTGTAGTTCAGGAGTCAGTTTATTAAGCGTCTCTCCAATCTGCATAATACACATATTTGTTGCATCAAAACCCATCTTAGAATTTAGTAAATTTTCTATACTTTTAAAATCCTCTTTATATGAGAGCAAATCATCAATCTTTTCAATTACAAAAAGGATTTTACTTATATCTGAATGTTTAGACATAGATAAGCTCATTTTTTATCATTTTTTGAAAAGTAATACTATTGTTATCTACTGATGCTAAATCAACAGTAGATATTTTGAGGGTCTCTTGAATATCTTTTTTTATAGACTCCATCTGTAAAATGGCACTCCATCCACTATATTTTTTCAAAAAAAGTTCATTGACATCGTAGAGTATATCTATGTCACTCTCTTTATTCTCTTCATCTCGTGCATAAGAACCAAAAACACCGACAATAAGAAATCCGTACTTTTTATATTTATTTTGTAAAGATTTGAGACTCTTTAAAATACTATTTTTCATAGTTTATTTACTGCTTGTCTCTTCTTCACGAGGAGTACGAGCTTTACATTTTACACACTCATAGACCTCTTTATTTCTGTAAGTACGAGGGGCGAGAACACCTTTACATCCCTTCTCTTTACACTTGATAGTTGTCGGTTCAAACTTTGAGATGAACTTGCACTCTGGGTAGTTGTTGCATCCCCAAAAAGGTCCACGGCGAGAGTTTTTTAGGCTGATTGTGCCACCACAATCAGGGCATGGAGTCTCAGAGTTTTTCTCTTCTACATTAATGCTTTTTGTGTTTTTACAGTCGGGGTAATTACTACATGCTAAGAACTGCCCATTACGACCATTTTTCACTATCATATCACTACCACACTTGTCACACTTCTCGTCTGCTGTTGTCTCTTTTTTCTCTACGGCATTGCCCTCTTCATCACATGGTTGCGTGTATTTACACTTAGGAAAACCACTGCACGCTATGAAGTTTCCAAAACGTCCACTTCGTAAGAGGAGTTCGCTTTCGCCACATTTTGGACAAGTTATGCCGAGAGGTTTAGCGAGTTTAAGACTCACGATATTCTCTTTTCCATCAGCAATCTGTTGCATAAAAGGTGTATAAAAATCAGCTAAAAGCTTCTGCCAATCCACTTTTCCATCGCTCACTTCATCGAGTTTCTCTTCCATATTTGCCGTAAAAGATATATCTACGATGTTTGCAAAATGCTCTTCAAGTATCTTTGTCACGGTAAACGCCATCTCTGTTGGTACTATCTGCTTTTTCTCTATGTTTACATAAGTTCTTTGACTTAGTGTTGCTACAGTTGGAGCATAAGTAGATGGACGACCGACTCCCTCAGACTCTAGCTTTTTGATAAGACTAGCTTCACTGTAGCGAGCTGGTGGCTCTGTGAAGTGTTGCTCAGGTTTGACACTTTGTGTCTCTGCCTTGTCGCCTTTGGTCAAGGTAGGGAGAAGTTTATCTTTGTCCTCTGCCCCAGTAACAGCATAAAAACCATCAAATATAAGCTTACGACCACTCGCACGGTACTCATTTTCACTCCCTGTAAAGATGATGCTCTGTTGCTCAAATCTCGCATCTTCCATCTGACAAGCCATAAAGCGCTCATAAATAAGGCGATAGAGTTTAATCTCATCAGCCTTTAAAAAGCTCTGTGCCACTTCAGGAGTAAATGCGAGCATAGTCGGGCGAATAGCCTCGTGCGCCTCTTGCGCTCCCTTTGACTTTTTCGTATAGACCTTTGGCTCTTTTGGAAGGTATTTTTTGCCGAAACGATTCTCTATGACATCACGAACAGCAC
>JALUKS010000068.1 GCA_027056465.1 Sulfurimonas sp. | reverse complement strand
AATTCTTTATTTCTCCTGTCTTTGGTACTATCGCATCATAATTATCTATCGCTTGTCTTAATGTTCTCTCTATATTTCGTATATTTGATAAAGGTACTTTTTTTTCTGAACCTTTAGGATTAAATTCATCATAAAAAGAGCAATACTCAACCATTCCTTCAAAACTCTTTAAGGCTCTTTGGTAAAAGGGAGTATTTACAGAACTCTCATCTGTTATTTCATCTATAAAATTTTGGGCTTCTTCTTTTGAATTAAAAATATTTGTGTTATTTTTTTGAGACTCGACAATTTTTGTAAACTCCTCTATGTGCATAGCCCTATCTAATGAGTTTTTATAATCATCTTTTTTATTGCGAATTGCTACATTTTGATAGTTTTGAGGGTTTCCTTTTCTATGTTGTGTTAGAACCATAGAGGGAAGCGCATATTTTTTCTCTTCATACTCTTTGGCATTTTGACTTACTGCTTCGTTTATCACTCCATCTTCATTTGAGATGGAGAACATATTGTTATATCCTCTATCTGTCAAGATAGAGTATGTGGCATAGACAAACTCCTCTTTAAAGAGGTTTGTACCATTTACAGCTTTTTCTCTAATCTCATAAACATCATTAAATTTAAAGCTATTGAGATATTTTGTAGGGTCTGTTATAAACTCTTGAGTAGAGATATTATAATCTGCATATACTTTTCTTGCGTTTTTGTTTCTAGCACTTTTTCTCTCATTTCTTCGCCTAGAACTTCGTGCATTTCGCCTATCTTCTGCACTATTTGGTTCAGAAAAGAGAATACTGTTACTTGTTAATTCTTTAAAAACAGTTTTATCTTCTGTTTCATTTAACTCTAATAAAGAGAAACCTATACTATTTGAGCCTATGTCTAACCCCAAAACTTTTTTTATTTTACTATTAATCAACATACAAAAATCTTTTTATTTTTTTAGTCGGTGTCTTTACAAACGGCTCTATCTGCTCTACAAACTTTACCATTTTTGAGTAGGATGCTACTTTTGCATTGACATCTTGACGCATCTCCTCTAGCAGTTTGCTTATCTTCTCTTTTAGCTCTGATTCTGGGGCATTGTCGCCTTTGAACATCTTATCTAAGAGTTCATAGTCTAGGTGGACTTTTGCTATGAGTCTATCGGCTTGCATCATCACAAGGGAGTCTAAGACTGCTTCATGTTGGTTGATGGTCGCTTCTATCTGCTCTGGGAAGATGTTCTCTCCACCACTCCCTATGATGACATTTTTACTTCGTCCACTGATGAAGATATAGCCATCCTCATCTACATAGCCTAAATCGCCACTCTTAAACCAACCATCTTCCATGACCTCGGCACTCTGCGTTTCATCTTTATAGTAGCCAAGCATTACACTAGGAGATTTGAAAAGTAACTCGCCTGCACCAGTCACTGGGTCTGGATTTTTAACCTTTACCTCAACATAAGGAAACGCCGTTCCTGTTGAGTGGAGTTTGATTTTACTCCCTAGAACTGTTCCTGCGAGGAGGGGTGCAGTCTCTGTGAGTCCATAGCCTATGATGTAAGGAAACTCAGCATCTTTAAGAAACTGTTCGACATACGGAGATATTCCAGCCCCACCGATACCGAAGAAACGCAACCTACCACCAAATGTCTCTAGGAGCTTTTTACCAGCTATCTTATTGAGTTTTTTTCGCAAAAATGGAATGCTATATGCCATTCGCATCAAAAAAGAGCCTGTGAGGTTAGGAAGCACCTTGCTTTTGTAAATTTTCTCTATGATAAGTGGTACACTCACCATCATAGTAGGCCGTACACTCTTAAATGCTTTTATCAAAACACTCGGCGTTGGGGCTTTGGTAATGTAGTGAACACTTGAACCATGAAGGAGGGGTACTAAAAAACCAACAGTACACTCTAGAGTATGTGCTAAAGGTAAGATAGATAAAAATATATCATCTGATGTGATGGCAATTTTAGAGTAGGTAGAGAGTGCATTTGTTGTGAGATTTTTATGGGAGAGCATGACACCTTTGGAGTTACCCGTTGTACCAGATGTGTAGAGAAGCGCTGCCATATCATCCTCTTGTGGAATCTCTAGCTCTTTTGCTGAAGTGATTTTCTGTTTGAGTCTTCGTATATAACTATTGTTTGTAAGGCTATCTATCATCTCTAAGCTATCTAAATGTATAACAAAATGCACTTTTGAGTTCTCAAGCTCCTCAACAGTAGCTAAATGCTTCTCCGAGACAAATATCACTTTTACTTCTGCATGCTGGATGATGTGGTGTACATCCGACTTATGAAAGTCAGGAAGTATGGGAACGATAACCCCACCGAAATAGGTAACTGCAAGATAAGCGACACCCCAGTTTGGCATATTTTCACTCAGAAGTGCGACTTTATCTCCTTTTTTGATACCATTATCATGAAGTAGTACGATAGTATCTTGCACCTTTTGGCGAAGCGCATCATAACTCATTGGCTCTTCTCCCACTTTTGCTAAGGCAGGTTCATTTGGATAGAGTGCTACAGATCTATCAATAAGGCTTTTTAGGGTAAAATTTTCTAAATTTTCATAAGGGTATGTCATCTCTAATCTCTTCTTTTGGATTTATTAAGTATTATACTACTAAATTGTATAAAGGCAAAATTTTGAGTAGACGTCATAAAAGTAAACAACCTCAACGCGATACCGTAACATTTAGTGCTAAAGATTTTCTTCCTACCACTCGTGAAGATATGGATGCAAGAGGGTGGGACTACTGCGATGTTATCCTTGTGAGTGGTGACTCCTATATAGATTCGCCTTTTATTGGTGTAGCGATGGTCGGGCGTATGCTTGAGCGAATGGGCTATAAGGTCGGTATGATTGGTCAGCCAGATATAAAATCCCCCGATGACATTATGCGTTTGGGAGAGCCGAAACTCTACTGGGGTGTAAGTGGTGGGAGTGTCGATAGTATGGTGAGTAACTACACTGCGACAAAGAAGTTCAGAAATACAGATGACTACACCCCTGGAGGGAAGAACAACAAACGCCCAGACCGTGCATTGAGTGTGTACTGTAACCTTATCAGACGCTACTTTAAAAATACTGTTCCCTTAGTTTTAGGGGGAATAGAGGCGAGTATGAGAAGAGTGAGCCACTACGACTACTGGTCAAACAAGATGAAAAAACCTATCCTTTTTGACTCTAAAGCTGATATTATGATCTATGGTATGGGTGAGATAGCGCTCGAAGAGCTTACAAAGGCGATAGAGCGAAAAGAGGATTATAGAGATATACGAGGTATCTGCTACATCTCTAAAGAGCCAAACTATGAGTATATTCAGCTTCCATCCCATCAAGCATGTGTCGATACACCTGAAAAATATATAGACCTCTTTGATGACTTCTATGATAACAATGACCCAATCTCTGCAAAAGGTCTCTGCCAACCTGTAGATAGCCGTTTTCTCATTCAAACGCCACCTTGTGATTATCTTGATGAAGATGAGATGGATGCGAACTCTAATCTCCCTTTTACGAGAGAGCAACACCCACACTATGAAAAGATGGGAAAAGTGAAGTGTCTGGAGACTATCAAATTCTCCATCATGACACACCACGGTTGTTGGGGAGAGTGTAACTTCTGTGCTATCGGCATACATCAAGGGCGTACTATCAGAACGCGAAGTGAGAAAAATATCTTAGGTGAAGCGAAAGATTTTAACAAGTACAAGGATTACAAAGGCATCATCTCCGATGTAGGTGGACCAACGGCAAATATGTATGGATATGAGTGTAACAAGAAGCTCAAACTTGGTACTTGTGACTACAAACGCTGCGTCGATGCGACAGCCCTCTGTAGCACCATGAAAGTCAATCACTCAAGAAACATAAATCTTCTACGTCAAGTGCGAGAGGTGGAGGGAGTTCGCAAAGCATTTGTAGCATCAGGTGTGCGTTATGACCTGATAACAGAGGATAAACAGCATGGATACACGTATCTAAAAGAGATGGTAAAGCACCATATCTCTGGACAGATGAAAGTAGCCCCAGAGCATACAGAACAACATGTACTAGAGCTGATGGGAAAACCAGGTAAGCAGACACTTATTGACTTCAAAAAGATGTATGATAAACTCAATGCAGAGGAGGGGAAGAAACAGTTTCTTACCTACTACCTTATCGCTGCAC
>JALUKS010000067.1 GCA_027056465.1 Sulfurimonas sp. | reverse complement strand
CTTCAACAGCAGCTTGTGCAGCAAATGGAGTTGACTTTTTAGAACCCTTGAAACCAAGTGAACCAGCAGAACTCCAAGCAATCATGTTACCCATCTCATCTGTAATTGTTACAAGTGTATTGTTAAATGATGCAGCTATGTGGCAGATACCACGTGCAATATTTTTCTTTACTACTTTTTTTCTAACAGCTTTTCTTTTTGCCATAATCTATCCTTATGCCGCGCCGACAGTCTTACGTTTACCCTTACGAGTACGCGCATTTGTCTTAGTTTTCTGACCACGACATGGAAGACCACGACGGTGACGAAGACCTCTATATGAACCTAAATCCATAAGAGCTTTAATATCCATTGCTACTTTCTTACGTAAATCACCTTCAACCATATGGTTTTCACGGATTTCAGCAGTTATTGCAGCAACATCAGCTTCATTGAGTTCGTAAACTCTTTTATTATAGTCAATTCCTGTCGCGTCTAAAATAAGACGAGAAGCATGAAGACCAATACCATAGATATACGTTAAACCGTACTCTACTCTTTTCTTTTTAGGTAAATCAACACCAGATATACGAGCCATGGTTATCCTTGTCTCTGTTTATGTTTTTTAACTTTGCAGATTACTCTTACAATGCCTTTTCTCTTAACGATTTTACAATCGTCACAAATCTTCTTAACTGAAGCTCTTACTTTCATAAGTAGTCCTTTGTTTGTACATCTTTACTGCCCATAGGCAAGAAGCTTATTCATTTCTCACCAATACCGAATAGACTCGATGTTGGTTTAGTCACTAAAACGTCACCTATTGGTGAGAATTAGCTTGCCAATACTTTTATCTATATAGTATGTATAAAGATAGAAATACTCTCTTGTTTGTTAAAACAGTAAAGCGGATGGAAATTATACCAAAATATATTTAAAGATTTTATTAAAAAGTAGTTAATCCCAAAGAATACTCACACCATACTCCCTATTTAAGACAACAAATTTTGTGTAATAAATCTTTTTACCATACTTTTTACTTAAAAATTCAAGCTCCAAATCTTCACCAGCTAAAAGTGTTCGTATATCTTTATACTGTAACCACTTCCCATATTTTGCTAAAGTATTTTGCCAGATTTTAAAATCACAAGTAGATTTTTCAGTAAGCTCAAACATCTCTCCATCTTCCGTTTTCCAGTTTGCGTTTGAGCAGGCATAGAGTTTTACTTTTTTCCCTCTGACCTCTTTATCACGCACCTCTATCTGACCATCATCGCAGTAGGGACATTTTCCTAAAACCATAGAGAACTCCTTTCTAATAAGTGCTTGGCCATTTTACTAAAAAACTTTTACTTTTTTACTTTTTATTGCATTTTGCCATATTTTCGCTAAAATTCTATTATGAATATATATAAAGAGAAATTTACAAAAGCGATAGAAAATACATTTTTTACAAAGCTTCCTCTTGATGAGCAGAAGTTTATAGAAGAAAAAGCCTTTGCGTTTAAGTTCTCCCATCAAGAGCTCAAACAGATTATAGATATAGCTCGTGACCTTGGAATGTGGGATGAGAAAAGAGTTCGTGAGATTTTTCCAGAGCATACTCAAAGAAAAGTGGTTTTTGCTCGTCTTAAAGAGGCTTATGAAGCTATACGGAATAAGCCCAACTCTTATGAGAACTTCAGACTAAAAAAGACTCCTCAAGAGCAGAAGTTTACTTTTAAAGTAGCTGAAAAAAAAGGTTTCGGTCTTGGACTTTGCCCTGTTGCAAGTGAAAAGACTCGATGCTGTAATCTGCTCACACTTGATGCAGTGGAGTCGTGTGGTTTTGACTGCTCCTACTGCTCTATACAGAGTTTTTATAACCAAAACACCATTACCTTTGATAGTAGCTTTAAAGAGAAACTTCTCAACCTTGAACTTGACCCTCACAAAACATACCATATAGGTACAGGTCAAGCGAGTGATTCACTTATGTTTGGCAATCGTGAGGGTATTTTAGATGCACTCTTTGCGTTTGCATTTAGTAATCCTAATGTCATCTTAGAGTTTAAAACAAAGAGTGATAACATTAGCTACTTTTTAGAGAATGATCTACCAAAAAATATTCTCTGTACTTGGAGTCTCAACACACCTACTATCATAAAAAATGAAGAGCATCTTACTGCTTCACTCGATAAACGCATCAAATCAGCAAGAAGAGTTGCAGATAGAGGTCTGAAAGTTGGCTTTCACTTCCATCCGATAGTGGAGTATGAGGGGTATCTTGAAGAGTATGCTGAGATTTACAAGAGAATTTTAGAGGAGTTTACTCCTGAGGAAGTAGCACTTATAAGCTTTGGGACACTTACCTTTATCAAGCCAGTGATCAAGCAACTACGAGAACGCGAGTTTAGAACGAAAATTACGCAAATCCCTCATGCAGATGCAAGTGGCAAAACATCCTATCCTGACTCTACAAAAGTAGAGATGTTCAAACACGCCTATGAGAGTTTCAAACCATGGCATAAAACCAATACATTTTTCTATCTCTGTATGGAAGAGCATCAGATGTGGGCAAAGACATTTGGGTATCAATATGCAACGAACAACGACTTTGAACACGCTATGCTTGAGGCATACTGCAAAACAGTTGGGCAAGAGTACTATATATAAAGTTTTAATCTGCTACAATTGCAAACAAAAAGGCTATAAATGAGCAAAAATATACTCATGCTATGTGATGACAACTCCAAAATCTCCATAATTGCACAAGCAGTTCTTAACCACTATGTAAAAGATGTAACTGTTGAGAGTGCTGCGGTAAGAAAAAATAGACAGATTGACAAAAATGTAAAATCAGCTCTTGTTAAAGATGGCTCATGGTGTGATGAGTACAGTTCTAAAACACTCAATCAAGTACAAGATAGAGAGTATGACTTAGTTATAGCACTTAGTAGTAGTGCGGGTAAGTTTACCAAAGAGTTTTCAGATAAAACTATCGTGATTGAGATTGAGTATGATGATGTAGAGACTCACAACTCTACGGCACTTGATAGATTTATCAAAACTATCAAGATGGAACTTATTCCTATCACAAGAGATATTTTAGAACTCTAAAAAATGGTATAATTACACTTAAATTCAAATTGACGGAAAAACCAAAATGACAGAAAACAGACAGAGTTACTTTTTAGAACTCGGCGAAATCAACACACTTAAAATAGATAGACTCACAACTCCAGGTGCCTACATGATGGCACAGGATGGAAATGATGTTCTCCTCCCTGGCCAATACCTTACAGCAGAGATGAAAGAGGGCATGCTACTTGATGTCTTTCTCTATACTGACTCAGAAGATAGACTTGTAGCTACTACAAATAAACCAACAGCAATGCTCGATGAGATGGCACTTTTCACAGTAGTCGATACAGCACCATTTGGTGCATTTATGGACTGGAACCTTTCTAAAGATCTTCTTGTACCTAATATGTTTCAAAAGACACCTTTTAAAGTGGGCGAGAAGAGATTTATCAAAGTCATCTATGATGAGAGAACACATCGACTTGTAGGCACTGAAAAGATTGGTGACTTCTTAGAGAAAAAAGTGGTAGGACTAGCAGCAAATAAAGTTGTAGAAATTCTCATCATCCAAAGAACACCACTCGGTTTTAAATGTATAGTCAATGACAAATACGAAGGTCTTATCTATCATAATGAAATCTTTGAAACAATTGAACTTGGAGAGAAACGTACTGCTTATGTAAAGAGTGTACGAAAAGATGGTAACATCGACCTTACTCTTAGAAAACCAGGAAGTAAAAAAAGTGGTGGCAGTAACGATAAAGTTCTTGCTCTTCTCAAAGAGAGTAAAGGTATTATGCCTTACAACTATAAAAGTGATGCAGAGCTTATACGAGATGTATTTGGAGTTAGTAAAAAAGAGTTTAAACGCACACTCACTTCACTTCAAGATGCTGGTAAGATTGAAGTAAAAGATACTGGTATCTACCTCAAAGGCTAAGTAGTGATAAAGAAAAAAATAAACGAAGATTTACGTGGAAGAGATATTGAGTTTGAGATGCTAGGTGAAAAGTATAAAGCTTTGCGTTTTTACCAAGCCAAAATGACACTTGATGTGATGCTTGTAGATGATAAAGAGAAAAAAGGGATTTTAAATGTTCCTTTTGCTCACCTTCCTAAAGCTACAAAAAAACTTATCAAGCCGAACTAATAAAAGGATATTGAGAGATAAAAAGCTTCTAAGTGTAACCT
>JALUKS010000066.1 GCA_027056465.1 Sulfurimonas sp. | reverse complement strand
AAAGAGATAGAGACACAAGAGGGCGAGTTTATACTCAATGCCGCTCGTGCAAATGACATCTTTATACCAGCAATCTGTTACCTGACACGATGTAGTCCTACTCTTGCTTGTCGTATTTGTTTAGTGGAAGCTGATGGGAAACAGGTCTATGCTTGTAACGCTAAAGCTAAAGCGGGTATGAACATTACAACAAGTACAGAGACAATAGAGAAAGAACGCCGCGCGATTATGGAGGTCTATGATGTAAATCATCCACTCCAGTGTGGTGTATGTGACCAATCAGGAGAGTGTGAACTCCAAAACTATACGTTAGAGATGGGCGTAGATTCACAAAGTTACGCGATAAAAGATGTAGATAGAAGTTCTCATGACTGGGGACATATTCACTACGATCCAGGGCTTTGTATCGTTTGTGAGCGTTGTGTTACTGCTTGTAAAGATATGATTGGTGACAACTCCCTTAAAACTATAGCTCGTGGTGCTGATGCAATCGATGCTGAGTTTAAAGGAAGTATGCCAAAAGATGCTTATGCTATGTGGAACAAACTCAACAAGTCCGTTATTGGTCTTACAAATGGAACAGATGTTCTTGATTGTACCTCTTGTGGTGAGTGTGCTGCTGTTTGTCCTGTTGGAGCATTAGTTGATACAGAGTTTATGTATAAGTCAAATGCTTGGGAGCTTACTCGTGTACCTGCGACATGTGGACACTGTTCTGCTGGATGTCAGATAAGCTATGATGTAAAACATACAAGTATTGAAAATCCTCAAGAGAAGATTTATCGTGTGATGAATGAGTGGAACTATGTCTCTTTATGTGGTGCTGGTCGTTATGGATTTGATTATCAAAACGCTGATGTGACTAAAGATGAAGTGGCGTTTGCAAACGCGATAGAGGCTTTCAAAAAAGCTGATGCGATTAACTTCACAAGCACTATCACAAATGAAGAGGCTCTTATTTTACAAAAACTTAGTGATAAGTTTGGTTATAAGCTAGTTAATGAAGAGGCGAGAAGCTTTCAGACTTTCTTAAAAGATTACTCTGAAATAAGTGGCACTACTCTTTATGGAAGTGATTTGAAAGAGGCTATGAACTCTAACTTTATCGTAAGTGTTGGTACAGCTATCAAAACTGATAATCCAAACGCGAGATATGCACTCAACAACTCTTTAACAGTAAATAAAGGTGCGGCACTCTACTTCCACCCAGTTGCTGATCCTATTGTTGATGGTCTAAGCAAAAATATCTTAAGTATTAACCATAAACCACTTCAAGAAGAGACTGCACTCTATCTCATTCTTGATTTATTTGCTGATAAGTCTAAACTCCCAACGGATATAGTTGATTATTTGGCATCATTTCACTCTACGAAAACTATTACAGTTACTGAAACTGTAAAAGAGAAAGTAGTGGAAATCGTTAAAGAGATGAAAGTGAACGAAGAGACAGGCGAAGAGGAAGAGGTAGAAGTTGAAAAGTCTAAGATAGTTCCTAAGAAAGTAAGTAAAGAGGTTGAAGTTGATGACAACAGACTCTTAGCAATGCTTGGAATGAAAGATGATTTCAATGATACTCTTGCGAAGTTTATGAAGAAAAAGGATACTTTCTCTATGATTGTTGGTCCTGACCTTTACAATCACCCTAACTCTAAAAATCTTGCTCGTTTAGTGGCACTTGTAGAGAAATACTCTAAGTTTGAGTTAGTGATGATTCCAACTCTTACAAATACACTTGGTGTTGCGATGATTAACACGCTCTCAAGTGAAGCGGGAACAAGTACAATTGGTTACAATACGAAGGGTGATTTTGTTCTCTCTGCTCTTGGAGATGGCGACTTAGATATGCCAGCTATTAATCAGCAAGAGGGGACACTCACAAGTATCAATAAGCAGGTAAATCCTACAAATGCGGCACTCTCGTATGGTGGTTATACACTCAATGATATTGCGAATGCTCTAGGATTAGAGGCAGAAAATACTATTGATTATACTGTAGCTTTAGGTGAAAACCCAGCGTTTCAAGCAGTTGCATTTGATGATTTAGAAGATTATTATACGAATGCAGGTGAAGAGATACGTGGTTATAAAGTAACACCTTTAGAGGTAGAAGTGGCTTCTGATGAGAGTATAAGCAAAATTGATGAGGCACTTATGCTAGAAGATGATATAATCTATCTAGCAAACCCTGTAAGACAGTTTACTGATTTTACAAACAAAGCGCAGAACCTTGATGAAGTGAGTGGTGTCTATATGAGCGAAGCGTTCTTAAAAGCATCAGACTTCAATGAGGGTGAGAGTGTAACTCTGAAAACAGAGAGTGGTGAACTTACTACAACTATAGTAAGTGATAATAAAATTGCAGGAAATATTGTAATTTTACCAACATTTGATTCTAAATTAAACTCAGAGGCTCTAGTAAACGGTTACCGATTTGCTAAAGCTTCGATACAAAAGGTGTAATATATGGACAGTGCATATCTAATAGAAACGGTTATAAAAGTCGTTCTTATCCTACTAATATTTTCAGCATTAGCTGGTATTGGTACATATTTTGAGCGTAAGGTGCTTGCATTTATGCAACGCCGATTAGGACCTATGAATGTTGGTCCTTTCGGACTCTTACAGGTTGGGGCTGATGGTGTTAAACTTTTTACTAAAGAGGATATTATTCCTACAAATGTAGTAGCACCTATTTTTAAAATAGCACCAGTTATTACTGCGGCTACTGCTTTTATGGCAGCAGCTGCTATTCCATTTTTTCCATCATTTACACTCTTCGGATATGAAGTACACCCTATCGTAGCAGATATTGATATTGGTATTCTTTATATACTTGGTGTAATGGCTGTTGGTCTTTTTGGTCCAGTTCTTGGTGGTATGGCTTCAGCAAATAAGTTCTCTTTGCTTTCAGCTGCTCGTGCTGCTGCTGTGTTTATCTCGTATGAGGTTGTTACAGGTCTTGCTGTTTTAGCTCCTATTATGATGGTTGGTTCACTCTCTTTGATAGACTTTAACAACTATCAGATTGAGAATGGTTGGATTGTTTGGTCACAACCTGTTGCGTTTGTACTCTTTTGGATCGCTGCGTTTGCTGAGACTGGTCGTACACCATTTCACCTTATCGCAAATGATCACGAAATTATTGATGGTTTTGGTACTGAGTACTCTGGTATGAGATGGGGTCTCTTCTTTATCGGAGAGTATGCAAATATGTTCTTTATCTCATTTGTTATCCCTATTATATTTTTAGGTGGTTTTGGTGATGGTTCTCTCTTAGGTGCATTAGCACTCTTAGGTAAAATGGCATTTTTCTTCTTCTTTTTCTTATGGACAAGAGCTGCATGGCCAGATGTAAGACCAGATCAACTTATGTGGTTATGTTGGAAGATACTTATGCCAGTAGCAGTGATTAACGTTGTTATCACTGGTTTAGTGATGATGTTTTAAGGGATGATGATGGAACAGTTTAATGATAGAAATGTAACTGATAACGGTTATTTTTTAGTAGATATTGAAGATTACCCGACGACAGGTTGGGGAAGATTTAAGCGTGTTGTAGATAGAACATTTAAACTTGAGCTTTTTGTTGGTTTATGGGTAGTTCTTCGTGAGATGATTAGATTTGATATTCATACTATCTCTTATCCTGAGGAGAAGATGCCTATCGGACCACGTTATCGTGCTATTCATGAGATGAAACGTCTTTGGGAGTCTGATACTGAGCGTTGTATCGGTTGTGGACTTTGTGAGAAGATCTGTATCTCTAACTGTATTAGAATAGATACGAAGATTGATGAGAACTCTCGTAAAGAGGTCTCTGAATACACAATCAACCTTGGGCGTTGTATCTTCTGTGGATACTGTGCAGAGGTTTGTCCTGAACTTGCTATTACACATGGTGGAGAGTATGAGAATGCTTCTGATCAACGTGAACACTTTGTTGATTATGAAGCGATGCTTACTCCTATTGATGTAATGAAGCAAAATGCTCAAAAAGAGTTTGAAGGTTTTGGTGCAATTACACCACATGAAGATGAGCGTGTTAAGAAAACACCTCTAGCATATTAAGGAGAGTGAAGTATGTTTGAAGCGGTAGCATTTTACCTGTTTGCATTTTTAACGATAGCGATGTTTTACATAACTGTAACAACAGCACAAGCGTTATATGCACTAACTGCATTAGCAGCGGGGATGATTTTTATATCAGCATTTTTCTTTATTCTAGGTGCTGACTTTTTAGGTGCGGTTCAGATAATCGTTTATACTGGTGCTGTTATGGCTC
>JALUKS010000065.1 GCA_027056465.1 Sulfurimonas sp. | reverse complement strand
AGGTAGCAACACTTTTAGCTGTTGGTTTTACTCTTGATGAGATTACAAACGACATCACGGGAACACCTGCGTCTTTTGAGCCAGTTATCGACTATGTTGTCACTAAAATCCCACGTTTTACATTTGAAAAATTTCCTGAAGCTGTCAATACTCTAAGCACTTCTATGAAGTCTGTTGGTGAAGTTATGGCGATAGGTCGTACGTTTAAAGAGTCTATGCAAAAAGCACTCTGCTCACTAGAGACTGGACTTTGTGGTTTTGACCCTATAGAGGGTGATATGGAGTTTATCCAGCATGAGATTCGCCGTCCAAATGCAGACAGAGCGCTCTATGTCGCTGAAGGTTTTCGCCGTGGTATGAGCATCGAAGAGATGTTTGACACTTGTGCTATCGACCCATGGTTTTTAACACAACTCAAAGAGATGATAGACAAAGAAGCAACTATAAGTGACAAAATTCTTTTTGATGCAGACATCATGAGAGATGTGAAAGTAGATGGTTTTTCTGACAAACGTATAAGCCAACTTATAACACAAAATTCTGGTCACCAAATAAGTGAAAATGAAGTATATGATGCTCGTAAAAAACTCGGTGTAAGCTTAGAGTTTAACGAAGTAGATACTTGTGCTGCTGAGTTTGAAGCACTCACTCCATACCTCTACTCAACAACAAATATCACGAAACTTCCGAATGTCAAAAACCGTGTAAGTGATAAGAAAAAAGTCCTTATCCTCGGTGGTGGACCTAACCGTATCGGTCAAGGTATTGAGTTTGACTACTGCTGTGTGCATGCTGCGTTTGCCCTAAAAGAGATGGACATCGATACTATCATGTACAACTGTAACCCTGAAACAGTCTCTACAGATTATGACACTTCTGATGTACTTTACTTCGAGCCTATCGACTTTGAGCATGTTCGTGAAGTGATAGAAAATGAGCAACCAGATGGTATTATCGTACACTTTGGTGGGCAAACACCACTCAAACTCGCAGATGGACTTACAAAGATAGGGGCTAAAATCTCTGGAACGCCATCAGCAGTTATCGACCTTGCTGAAGATAGGGAACAGTTCTCAAACTTCGTAATCAAACATGGACTTAAGCAACCAGAAAATGGTCTTGCTCGTGCGAAAGAAGAAGCAGCACCTATCGCAAACAAACTAGGCTATCCAGTTCTCGTTCGCCCATCATTTGTTCTTGGTGGTCGTGGTATGAAAATCGTTTACAGTGAAGATGAGCTTAACCAATACATGGAACTCGCTATCTCTGTTTCAAATGAAGCTCCAGTTCTCATTGACAAGTTTTTAGATCAGGCTATCGAGCTTGATGTTGATTGTATCTCTGATGGAAAAGAGGTCTATATCGGTTCTGTTATGCAACATATCGAAGAGGCTGGAATCCACTCTGGAGATAGTGCTTGTTCACTCCCTCCAATGAATCTTTCTAAAGAGATGATAGAAAAAGTTGAGCAACAGACAAAAACTATAGCACTCGGACTTCAAGTCGTTGGGCTTATGAATGTGCAGTATGCTATCTATCAAGATGAGATTTATCTCATCGAGGTAAACCCTCGTGCCTCTCGTACAGTTCCTTTTGTTTCAAAAGCGACTGGTATGCCTCTTGCAAAAGTGGCTACTCGTGTGATGATGGGTGAAGCTCTTGTTGATGCTCTTGCTTACTATGACAAGTATGACATCGTTGAAGTTGCAAATGGTCTCCGTCGTCCTAAACTCAAAGGTCATGTCTCTGTAAAAGAGGCAGTTTTTCCTTTCCATAAACTTGTTGGTGCTGACTTAGTCCTTAGCCCTGAAATGAAATCAACTGGTGAAGTTATGGGTATCAGCTCAAACTTCGGTGTAAGTTTTGCAAAAGCACAGCTGAGTGCTGGAAACAAAATCCCTACAGGTGGAACGTGTTTCTTATCTTTTGTAGATACAGACAAGGTTCATGCAGCTGAAATTGGTGCTGGATTAGTCAAACATGGCTTCAAGCTTGTAGCGACTAAAGGCACACAAGAAGTTCTTGAGAAAGCAGGTATTGCATGTGAGCGTGTTCTCAAAATCTCTGAGGGACGTCCAAATATCGAAGATAAGATGAAAAATGAAGAGATTGCCATGGCTATCAACACTTCTGACAATAACACAAGTAAAAAAGATGCTACGGTTATTCGCCAAGAGGTGCTTAGACTTAGCATTCCATATTTTACAACTCTTAGTGCGACTCGTGCGCTTATCTTAGCTCTTGATGAGATGGATGATGACTCATGGTCAAACGCGACAGCACTTCAAGACTTTCTTCTATAGACTCTTTTGTTATACTAGCACAAACCGACACTACAGTCGGTTTGCTCTCAACCGATGCACAAAAGCTCCAAGCGATAAAGCTACGCCCCTCTAGTAAGCCCTTTATAAAAGTTTATAAAAACTTTCAAACCCTTACGCAAACTCTACGAGTTCCAAAGCAACAAAAAAGAAGAGTACGAAGAGCAAAAAAAACAACCTTTGTAGTCAAAGGTCTAGCGTTTAGAGTAGCCAAAGAGAGTGGCAACTCTGCACTGCTAAGAAAATCTCTATGGAACTACTCAACTTCAGCAAATGAGGGTGGAAAAAACTTTGATAGAGCATTTTGTGAGAAAAAAGCTGATATAATTATTGAGACAAAAGTGCCACTGCATGAGGGAGACTCCTCAGCACTTTACAAGATAAACGCCAAAAAAAGAGTGAGGTTACGATGAGCAAAATATTCCAAGCACTCTTAGTAGGAATGCTAGTCACCTTTATCTTAGATTTTTTTCTTTTTTTAGGGGTATTTATAAACTACATAAGACCTCTTGAGATAAATATCTACTACAATATTTTGTTTGCAGACAATCAAAATATATGGCTCTATGCACTCTTCACTCTACTTTTTGGCTATTTGGTAATGTACACGAAAAATGTCATTAGCGTTTCGATAATTTCACTCATTTGGATAGTCGTTCTTCTTACTCTCATAGCTCCGATTGGGAATTTTATAGGAGAGGCAATGTTTAAAAAAGAGAGTGTAGAACTCCAAACGCCAAAGTTCTCTTATCGTGGAGATATTCTCTACATAGGGCGAACAGAAGTCAATTTTTATGACTACGAATTTAAAAAAATACTCCACCTGAAAAAACAAAACTTACAAGGATTAAATTAATATGAAACATATAACAAACAGTCTGTTCTTAGGCTCAACTGGGCTACTTATGATGAGTGTGCTTACAGGATGTGAATCGCATCAAGAGCAAGCAAAAAATAAATTTTTAGTCATCCAACAACAGCCTAATGGCAAATATATTGTAGTCGAAGAGATGCCAACAGATGGACCTAGTCGTGCCATCATCCGTGAAACAGATGCAGATGGTCATGTCACAGAACGCTTTATGAATGAAGCAGAGATGAAAAAACTTGCTGAGCAGGAGTACCAAAAGGTAGAAAATGGAACAAGTGAAACCATACAGAATAATGGTGGTAGCGAAGGTATGGGTCTAGCAGGGACTATCTTAGCCGTTGCAGCAGGAAGCCTTATGGGAAATATGATAGGTAATGCACTTATGAATAACAAAAACTTCTCAAGAAACTCTTCAGCCTCAAACAGAAGTGCTTATAGCCGTTCAGCAGCAGGTAAATCTTCTGCAAAATCTTCTAGTAAAAAGAGCTTTTTTGGTGGAAACTCTAAAAAATCTACAAGAAGTAGTGGTGGGTTCTTCGGTGGATAGTATGAGCATAGCAGTGAAAAAAACTGAAGCACAAGAGTACTACAAAGCAGCAAATGAACTCTACGATATGTATGTAGAAGCAGCAGAATATGTCATAGAGAATGATCTCTTTTTTGAGATGGGTATCCCTTTTAATCTTGTAGAGGTAATTAAAAAAAGTTGGGAAAATGATGTGCATTGGCATATTTACGGTGCTTTTATTTTAAGTGGTGGTCGAGAGGGAGAATCTATAAAACTCCTTGGATTTGATGCAGACACACCTCAAAAACTTCTCCAAACGTCACAAGAACAACTCAATGAGAGTGCATTTAATGAGATTTATGAGATGGTTCGTGAGAACTTTAAAAGACTTATCACTCTTGATGATGGGCTTGAACTCTTTGAGGAACGCTACGATGGATGGAAGATTCTCTTCTCAGCTCCAGATGATGATGAAGAGAAAGAGAACACCTCGCGTTTTTTAGAACAACTCGCGCAAGAGGCTGGATTTGAGACTGCATTTTCTTATCTCGGTGATGTTGTTTTTGATGAAAATGGTATCAGTGATAGCGAGGGCGAAACTTATGAGTACTGGTGTAAAAACTACTCGTGGTTAGATATAGCAACCGATGAGAGTGAACTCGCTACAATGCTCACAAACATTATGCAAGAGCAACAAGCCATCATCATCAACCCTGCCTATACCCTACTCTTTGAGTCTCGTGGTATGCTCACCATTCTCAAAAAACTCTATCCTGACTCCCCCTATCTTCTTCATGCTTCTTTTGAAAAGTTTGATGGAAGTGTAGAGAGAAGAGTTTTTGGAGAGGGTGAAGAGTTTGCTAACTTCAAAGAACTCTATCAAGAGGAGACAAACGACACTTATAATGCAAGAGTATTTTTTGCCTATGAAGCTTGTGGACTTAGCTTTTTAAGTAGTGAAAAAGATTTTATAGCTCACCAGATTGTGTAACTTATAGAAAGCTCTCTTAGTTACACAGAGCTTTCATCTCCTCTTCTTCAAGAGTTTTCACACCCAATTTTTCAGCCTTATCATACTTACTTCCAGCATCCTCTCCATAGATTAAAAAGTCTGTTTTCTTACTTACACTGCCACTCACTTTTGCACCAAGAGCTTCTAACATCTCTTTTATTACTCCCCTGCTCTCACTCATCGTACCTGTAAGGACTACAGTTTTTCCTTTAAAAGGATTCTCTTTTGCCTCTTCGCGTTTGATAGGCTCTAGTGGTTGGAGTATAGTTTGGAGTTTTTCTATTGCCACAGAGTTGACTCGTATGAACTCTAAAACAGACTCAGCCATCTCTTCACCTATGCCCTCACACACAACAATACTTTCTTTAGTGGCGTTTACCCAAGCAGAGCCAAACTGCTCTGCTAAAGTTTTAGACGCCACCTCTCCGATATGCTCAATGCCTAGTGAGTTTATAAAACGCCAGTAGTCACTTCCTTTGGCATTTTCTAAAGAGTTGAGAAGGTTTTGAGCCTTTTTCTCTTTGAAACCCTCAAGTGTCAGGAGTTTTTCAAGAGTTAAGTCATACAAATCAAGCAGACTTTTCACAAAGCCCTCACGAAAAAGTTGCTCTACTATCTTCACTCCAAGCCCATCAATGTTGAGACATGGTTTTGAAGCAAAGTACATGATGGAGTTGACTACTCGTGCGTCACACTCTAAGTTTTGACACTTTAAAAGTACCTCTTCTTGCAAAAGTTCACTCTTACAGACTGGGCAATGCGTAGGTTTTATAACTTCTATTTCACTGCCATCGCGTTCATCTGTTAAAACCTTCATAATTTTAGGAATAACATCCCCACTTCTAAGGATAATGACCTTATCACCCAGTCGTATATCTTTTCGCTCTATCTCATCGAAGTTATGCAAGGTTGCACGCTCAACTACAACGCCATCTATATCGGTAGGTTCTACTATGGCTACTGGCGTTACAGCTCCTGTTCTCCCTACTTGAAGCACTATCTCTTTTACGGTAGTTATCTTCTCTACTGCTGGAAACTTGTAAGCGACTGCAAAACGCGGTACTTTTACAGTATAACCCATATCTATTTGAGCACTTATTTCGTTGACTTTAACGACCATTCCATCAAGCATCATCTCATAAGAGTCACGATCTCGATTCATTATTTCATACATCTCTTCTATCTCATCAAAGCCTTTTGTGACAGCTCTTTGTGGTGGTTTTCTAAACCCAAGAGAGTAGATATACTCCATCTTATCGCTAAGGAGTTTAAACTCTAAGCTATCAATCCCAACGCCATAAGGCAAAAAGACAAGGTTACGAGCTGCTGTTATACTAGAGTCAAGTTGGCGAAGACTTCCTGCTGCTGCGTTTCGAGGGTTAGCAAAAAGTGCTTTACCTACTTGTAAACGCGACTTGTTTATCTTCTCAAACTCACTCTTAAATATAACAACTTCTCCACGAATTTCTATACTCTCTTTATGCTCTATGGTTAAAGGAATGGATTTAATACTCTTCACATTTTGGGTAATGAGTTCGCCTATAGTCCCATCTCCACGAGTAATACCCTTCACTAAAACACCATTTTCATAGATAAGATTTAAACTTGCACCATCATACTTTGGTTCGCAGTAAAAGGTCACACTATTATCTAATCTATATGTTTTTTCCAACCATTTTTGCAATCCCTCTTTATCAAAAACATCCTCAAGTGACCACATACGAGAGAGATGCGGCTCTTTCGTAAAGCCCTCACTTATTATATCTCCTACTCTTTGTGTTGGTGAGT
This sequence comes from Sulfurimonas sp., assembly GCA_027056465.1. Classification (GTDB taxonomy): domain Bacteria; phylum Campylobacterota; class Campylobacteria; order Campylobacterales; family Sulfurimonadaceae; genus Sulfurimonas. The sequence continues at coordinate 6,244 of JALUKS010000065.1, read as the reverse complement.
TTGCTTCTAACTCATGAGGATGTTGCGTTTCATACTCTACCACTTCATGATAGAGTTTATCATAGACCTCATCAGTAGTGATAGGATCATCTAAAACATAGTAATGTTTGGCATATAAGTTAAGTTTGTTTATGGCGTTTAAGTAGTCTAGTTTTTTCATAAATAGAGTTTATCAAAATTTAGCTAATATCTTGATTCTCACCATTTTAAATTTGGACGAATAAGAAGTTGATGGTTATCAATTCCTTCCTCTTTTAAAGTACCTCTATATTTATTACCACTATTATAGCGATACCCTATACCTATTCCAAAACTCATTTTCTCACTCCCGCTTATAGGTATTTTCTTTTCTAAAATTATCTCATAATTTATAAGTTTAAATGTGTCTGCACTCAAAGCAATCATAGTTGAGAAAGCACTATTGTATCGAAGAGAATAAATATTTTTTTTATAGTCAATACTACTTCTTCTTGCACCGATATAGAGACTATTTACAAAGTTTTTATTTCCATTTATCTTCGCTCCAACTCTAAAGCTCCAATCTAAATCAACATCTGTTTTTGCTCGTGTTCCCTTTAGCTTATACTCAATATCCATCCACTTATTGTTGTAAGCAACATTGTCTTTTATTGTTTTATCGCCAATATCAACTAACACACCCATATATGCTCTATTTTTCCCAACTCTATCATTTTTATGAGTCTTAAATATCATCATCCTTCCAACAAAAAAGGAGAAGGAGTATGGCTCTTCAAATCCAGCTGTTATCACCTTTACAAGATTCATATCCTGTACATTGGACTCATCATATAGATTATTGTATTGCTTTCTTACATAGAGTCCAAGAATTGCCATAGGGTTACAAGAGGCCTCAAAAAGAAAAATATTTGGGGAGAATGCTTTATTCAAGAGCTGTGTATAGATATCACGTTCACTCATATCTATTGCATTTGTTATATTACGATCGGGTTCCAGATCAATAAAAGTTGAAACATTTGTGTAGTAAGCATCTATCTCATAATCATGCTCAATTAAGTTTTCTCCACTTAGAGTTCTAGCAAACAGAAGGGATAAGATAAGTATAAAACAAAATTTCATAAGAAAAATATGCTACCTTATTACTTTATAGCTTCTATTTTTTGTTGAAAAAAAGCTTTTTTATTTTTATCATAAGTATGCTCTTTACTCTCTTTTAACCAAAAAATAACGGCTCGTTTATATCCATGATAGGAAGCAACTTTGAGAAGTTTAGCTCTTTGAGTCTGATTAAGGACTTCTTTATTAAGTGCTCCATTTAAGAGTACAGATGTCGCTTTATCTCTATTTAAAATAGCATCTGGATTAAGTGCTGATGTTCTTGTTATAATGCCATAGTAGTTCGACAACTCTTTATCATCAACTAAATTAGAAATACTTTGATATTCTTTGCATTTATCCTCTATACCCACAGAGATATTAAGTGCACACTTTCCTAAATAGATCCGTGCCAAAGTGCTTAAATTAGCACTTTTTTTTGCATGTTTTAGAGCCTGTTTTAAATCATTTTGTGCCAAAATATCTTGCTCAGACATAAAATCATTTACATAAGAGTCAAAGGCATTTGCACTTTTATATTGCCACTCATTTGGTGCTGTTTTAAATGAACAAGCAGAAAAATAAATTATTATAAATAGTATAAATATATATTTTATCATGGAAGTAAGACCTTGTCATTCTCTTTATCTTGTATCAAACTATCTACCTTGTCCATAATTTGATTTGATTTGGCAATAGCTGTAAATACCTCTTCTTTTATAGATAATAAATCTTTATCATAACTGCCCACACTATCAACAGTTGCATCAAGTTTGTCTAGTTTGAATTTGACATCTTTAAGTATTAGCTCTAACTCTTTCGCACTATTTGATGAGGGATCTACGATATCTTTATTGAGTCTAGCACTAATTTTACTAACATCTGAAACAACTTTTTTAAGCTCTTTCATTATTTCTGCTGTTTCATTAAGTGCATTGACCATATTTTTTGTACTCTTATCATCACCTGTAATAGTTGTCAACAAAGATTTATTTTTTAGTAGTCTTGATGTAAATGTGTCAAAGTTTTTTAGGATATGCACAAGTTCAGAATCATTACTTGCTAAATATTTAGTGATTTTTTCTACACTGTTAATTATATTTGTTAATTTTACTACGACTGGTTCTAATCTCGCTATCATATCATTGATATCATTGCTTTCTATCATTTTGACACTCGAATGCTCTTTTAGTATGTCTTTTCCAAGTTTTGAATGCACTTCAATATGAGGCGAACCGATAAGTGGTTTTTTTATCATCAGGTATGTCTCCTGATTTATCCACTTTAAGTTCTCTTTTTTGACACTAAAAAGTATTTTCACACGGGCATCATCTTCAAGTTGTATTTTTTCAATAACACCAATATCAAACCCAGAGAGTTGTAGAGGCATGCCTACACTAAAGAAACGTGCACTCTGTACATCGAAACTATATGTAAATTTTTTACTAAAAATACCTTTTTCTTTCAGAAAAAAATATGAAAATGCAACCATAGTCATACTTAAAACAATGACAAAAATTCCAACTGCTAGTTTGATTCTTCTATATGACATTCACACTCCTTATAATAAGCTTTACTACTCACTAAATCACATACAAATATCTCTTTGGACGTATTTACTTTTCTCATGTCTTTTAAAATATTTTCGATATGGAATAAACCACCTATAATCTCACTTGGTAGCTTCAGTATAACACTTTTTTCTTTAGTCATCAGTGCTCGAATAAACATCACCAACAAAAGCTCATCTTTTGAACAGTTTTCAACCCTTTTGTAAGCTATCTTTTGTAATCCTATCATACTTAACATCTCAACTGCTAGAGTATTAGCTTCAGATATAGACATATTTTCATGTACTGCTTTAATGAGGGCTATATTCTCACACATATCTAAGTTGGATATTAATGGAGTTTCTATACAAATGAGTGTTGCATCAGTATGAGTTTGTATAAATTCTTCTACCTCATCAACTGTAGTAAAGAGTTTTAAAAAAATTGAATTATTAATGATAACACCTCAATAAAAAATACGGCTACAAAAAGCCTTACCATACCATTTAAAACTGATACAGGAATAGCTGTATAATGATTCTGTGTTTTTAATCCACTATAAATAGGTATAAGCATTATCACAAAACCAAAGGCAAAACTTTTAAATATCAAAGTCAATATATCTCTTAGCTCAATAGCATTTAAAAGAAGATATTTATATGTATTAAAATCCATATCCATATAAAAAAATGTAAATAGATAACCACTACCAAGCATAATAAGTGCAAATAAAAAAGACAAAGATGTAACGCTTATAATGCCACTAATAATACGAGGTAAAAAGAGATAATCTATGATGTCTATCTTATACTCCTTTAAAGTATTGAGCTCTTTATTCACACTCATTACTGCTATCTCAGTATTTATAGCAGCACCTGAACGCAGAGAGATAAGGAGTGCTGTAAAAAAAGGAGCAAATTCATCTACAACAAAGGTAATGATAATAGAGCCAATTTCAGACTCAAGTGAGTATGCAGTAGAAAGATAAATAACAACACCAATAACAACAGAACCAAATATAATTGCCATTAAAATAAATATAGGAATAATACCAATGGCAGTGAAATAAATCTGTTTTGTTAAAACCATCCGCATAGCAGGATTATAACTTTTCGGATTTACTAAGTGCAGAAATATAAGAAGTAAAAACTGGACTATCTCAAATATAGAATGAAAGAGTTCAATAGTTTTTTCTCCTAACTTCTCTACTAGATACATAATTTTACACCTTTTAATTGCTCTATATATTTTGACATAATTTCGCTGAAGAATCTATTTTTTTATTAATTAAGATAGATGTTCCCACAAAAATTAAACTTTGTTCCAGCAGTTCGCTCACACTATAAAAAACACCCTGAAGCATTAGGTATGCAAGAGAGTGTAAATACGATACCTTTTACAGTTACAAACCACTCAAAAACTTAGCTTTTAGACTCTAAATCTGCATTTGCAGATAAACATTCAATAATGGATACACCAGTTCCTTCAAAAATGCTATTTAACACATCTATATGCTCACTTATTTCAAAATGCTCAGAGTTGAGAATGGCAAAATCATCTCCAAAAATTCTGAAGATAAGGCTATTATCACTTATGGATGACAACTGATATGCAAATTTTTTGAGTTGACCAGTAAGTTTTTCCTGTTCTATCTGACTTATTTTTAGGATTCATCAAGGTAAGATACTGCCCTGCATTTGTAGTAACATCACGATTTTTCAGAAATGCAAAGATAAAAAATATTATTTGGAGAGGAGATGCTGGATTTTTATCGAAATCGGTTCTCTCTATACTTCCAAAATCCAAATGCTCAAAAGTTTCTCCAATTTCTTCACTCAAAAAAGGGAAAAAAGATTTTTCAAGATAATGGGTATATAAATTTGCTGAAATAACACATTTTAGATTCTTATTTTAGAGATTTTGATTATAAATTTATAACAAGGAAATTTTTATCTTAATAATCGCATAATATGGGAAATAATTTTCATAAGGATTTTTAGTGCTAGCTAAGTGGAAAGTTTTTCTCATTTTTATATTTATTTCGACAGTCTCTTCGGTTGCTATATACTCTGACCTTCACCCCATCATTAAAGAAAGAATAAATCTACTGAAGATGAAGAAAAAGGTTAATGATGTTTTTTATGCTCAAAATCTCATCCGCGAACTACAAAAAGAGAGAGGTCTAAATTTCATCTATCATACTAAAAATACACAAAAAATTAAAATCCTCTTAGATAAGCAAATTATTACAGTAAATTTATTATTAAAAAATGAACCTAAAAATGTAACTATAAACATAAATTCTTATAAGAAAAAGCTTTCCTCAGCAAGAGGAGTAAATTTGAGTAAAGAGACCATTTTTACACTTTATACAAAAATGATTATGCGACTTCTCCATATAAATGAGATGTTACTTCATCAATCAGGGAATACAGAGATTAAGAATAGTCTTATTATCTATAAAAAACTGAGTTCTGTACAAGAAGATTATGGTGAATTACGGGCAAGAATAGGTTCTGTTTTAGAAGGAAAATATGCTAATAAAAAAGATTTAGCCCTTATTTTGCGTATGAATGTTCTTATCGACTACGATACCGATGCACTTAAACTCTTTAGTCGTTTAGAGCATGTTCATGTCTATAAAAGTATTGTTGCTAAAGGCTATATCTCTCGAGTACATACTGTAATAAATACTCTGCTTGATGATAGGATTGAGAATGTTCATTTAAATTCAGTAGAGTGGTATAGACTTGCAACATCAAATATTGACATACTTAACCAGCTTACATTCAAATACTTTGAACAAATTGCACAAAACAATAATGCTCTTTGCAAGACAATTAGAAATAGACTTATTTTACATATACTCTTTTGGAGTATTAGTACATTGATTGCTCTTTTTATGCTTTATGTTCTTTATAAAACAACAGCAAAAATGATACAAAAAAACAAACTTTTAGAAGAGTATAAAAAAGCGATTGATGCAAGTAGCATCGTCTCTAAAACAGATGCTTCAGGGACAATCACCTATGCTAATCAGGCTTTTTGTGATATATCAGGATATAGACTCTCAGAGCTACTTGGAAAACCACACAGTATTGTTAGGCATGTCAATGTAGAGAAGGGAACATTCCAAAATCTATGGGAAACTATAAAAAGTGGTAAAAGCTGGAGTGCTGAGTTTGAAAATAGAAAAAAAGATGGAGAGAGCTACTGGGTACAGGCAACTATCTCTCCTATCTATGATGATAAAGGTGAACTAGTAGAGTATATCGCCATTCGTAATGATGTGACTGATTTATATAAACTAAATGCACAAATACAATCAACACAAAAAGAGCTTATCTTCCGAATCAGTGAGGCAGTAGAGTCACGAAGTAAGGAGACAGGCAATCATATTCGACGGGTTTCTTACTACTCTGCACTTCTTGGAAAGCTTTATGGCTTGGATAAGCAGAAGTGTGAAGCACTTGCTATCTCTTCTACCATGCATGATATTGGTAAGATAGCTATACCTGATGCTATTTTACTGAAACCTGGAAAACTTACCAATGAAGAGTTTACAATAATGCAGTCGCATGCATATGGAGGTTACACTATTTTAGCAGACTCTCCACTTC
>JALUKS010000064.1 GCA_027056465.1 Sulfurimonas sp. | reverse complement strand
TCGTTAAAAGTCCAAAACTTACTGGTTTTTGGTACTTCAAACTCATAGAAGAGATACCCTTTGTAGCCTCTGCAGAGACATAATCAAAGTGAGGAGTTGCCCCACGGATAACTGCACCTAATGCACAAATAGCATCATATTTTCCAGAGCTTAAAAGCTGATCTACAACCATAGGAAGCTCAAATGCACCAGGGACAAGAACATGAGTCAAATCATCTTCCTCTCCACCATGACGATCAAATGCATCTTTCGCACCCTCAACCAATCTATCCACTATAAAGTGATTCCAACGTGTACTTACGATAGCAATCTTCTTGCCATTTACTACTTTTAACTTACCTTCGATTAACTTCATCTATTTTCCTTTGTAATTTTGTTTTGAACTCATAACTCTTTTTATACTGATATGTGTTTTAGTAATTTTATAAAGTATTGTATAGTTTTTATAATAAAGAACTCTACAATCACGACTAAATCCACTTTCTCTACAATCTTTTCCCATCTCAGGATTTATCTTTAGAAGAGAAATGTAATTATCTATTTTATAAATAAAATTATCAGCAACACTTTTTTTATCTTCTAATATAAGTAAATATAACTCTTCTAAATCTTGAGTTGCACGCTTGTCATACTTTATCGATATCATATTTTTTTCTTAACCTTTCAAAGACCACTTCATGTTCAACATCTTCAGATTCATCCCCATCAGCTTCATCAAAAGCCGCTTCTACCATCTTCGCATCTAAACCATACTCAAGATTATTGACCGAAGATGTTAAAGAGAGATACTCTGAAAATTTTGTATCATTCCCTTTAAATCCATGATAAATTCGTTCTAACTCTGGATTATCTATTATTATAGTTATCATAATTAAATCTCCCTAATAAGCTTGATTTTTTCCACTACACTCTTTAGCTCGTCTAATTTTAGCATATTTGGTCCGTCACTCAAAGCTATGCTTGGGTCAAAGTGTGTTTCAAAGAAAAAACCATCCACTCCAACTGCTGCTGCAGCTTTTGCGAGGTAGGGAACCATCGAGCTGTCGCCACCTGTTTTACCATTTTCGGCTGTTGGCATCTGCACCGAGTGTGTCGCATCGAAGATAACTGGTGCGAACTCTCTCATGATGACAAGATTTCGCATATCTACGACCATATTGCCATAACCGAAGCTATTACCGCGTTCACAGAGGTAAACACCATGTTTTTGGGCATTTTCATAAGTCGGCTCAGAACATCCTCGAGTCTCTAAAATCTTCAAAAGTGGGTATTTCATAGCATCTGCCGAAAGAAATTGCCCTTTTTTGATATTGACTTCACACGAAGTTTTTGCACAAGCGACAAGTAGATCAGTCTGTCGGCAGAGAAATGCAGGGATTTGTAACATATCTACAACATCTGCCACTTGACTCACCTGCACAGACTCATGCACATCAGTGACAATTTTATAACCAAAATCATCTTTAACTTTTTGCAAAATTCGCAAACCCTCATCTATACCGAGTCCACGAAAGGAGTCTAGGGAAGTACGATTTGCTTTATCAAAACTTGACTTGAAGTAAAAGTCTATAGTCTCATCTCTGTTATATCGCTCTAACTCTTTGGCGATTTTGAAGATATTCTCTTCACTCTCTATGACACATGGTCCAGCTAAAAGTTTCATATTTTTCTTCTTATTTGTAAATTTATCTTTTTTAGTATATAATATCAGCAAGTGTTGAGAGGCTACTTCCTCTCAACCTTTAAGTTGACTCGGAATCCAAAGATTCTGAATGTTAGCCCATGCTGAAATTTGCCCTAACCTTTTTGGTTAGGCGCATACAATTATAGCTAATTCTTTTTAATTCCTACTTAGCACGAGCCACCATCACACCTGCTAAAACAATCAACATTATACCAAATGTCGTGCCTATTGAGGGTAAAGCATCTCCGAGCATCACTCCGACCACAATAGAAAAGAGTATATTTGTGTAACTCACAGCGCCAACTATTCCTGCCTTTGTCTCTCCATAGGCCTTTGTCATCAGCACTTGGGAGAGTGTTGCGAAGAGTCCCATCGCTACTAGATAGACCCATACTATCCCCTCTGGCATCACAAACTCGCCAAAGATAAAATCCAGCTCTGGGAGATGAATGTAAGGCGATAAAAAAAAGAGGATAATAGGTCCAACCGTTCCCGTAAGCATAAAGGAGAGAACAATTGCACGAGTATCGTAGTAGGCTTTTAACTCTCGCACAGAGGTGTATGCAAGTGCTGCTCCTACCCCACTAAACAATCCTAAAACATCATACTTTGTAAATCCAACACCACTCGGCTGAGTAATAAAAATTATACCCACAAAACCGATAAATATCGCTAACCAACCTTGGGGTGTAAGCTTCTCATGCAGAAACACAAAAGCAAAAATAGCAGTAAAGATAGGGCTAGTTTTTGAGTAGGTCATCGCATCACCTAAAGAAATATGTGCGATATTGTAAAAGAATGCCAGAAGTGCGGTAAAGCCCATAAATCCACGGAAAAAGAGTAAAAATGGTTTACCACCTTTATGCGTCATAGGTTTTTTAAGCACTGCTAAACCAATAATAATCACACCAGCAATATTTCTAAAAAAGACCACCTCAAGAGAGCTCATATCCTGAGAGGCAAGTTTCGCAAATGCACCCATGATAGCAAAGGTAAAAGAGGCGATAAGCATATACTTTACGCCATTGTTTATATTGAGTAATTGTTTCATAAGTGCAATTATACCCATCTATTTACTTCTTAAAAATATAATACTTCAAATAATTCAAGGAAATCAAATGTTAAACCTCATCATCTTGGCGATTGTCGCTTATGGATTTTACTATATCTTTACAAGTTATAGCAAATATGAAACATATTCAAAAAAGGCTTTTGAAAACTTCTCTGTCTCTTATGACTCACTCAAAAAGAGTGAACTAGGTCTCTTTGTAGCACTTGTTGCCAAAGTAGCCAAAGCAGATGGTAAGGTCGATGCTCTTGAAGCACAACTTGTAGGCATTATGTTTGATGACATTTCAGCCGTTTTTCCAGACCCTCAGAAGACAAAAGATATTTTAAAACAGATTTTTAATGAGGAGAAAGATAGAGAGGAGAACATCGAAAAAGTTGCACTCTCTTTAGCCAATGCCATTAAAAGAAACAAGGCACAGCAACAGCAATTTATGGGCTTTTTAATCCAGCTCGCGTTTATTGATGGCGAAGTCAGCCCCCAAGAGGAGGAGATTTTACAGATAATCGCCGAAGCCCTAGAGTTTGACCCGAATGCTTACCATGCAATCTTTGATCAGTTTGAGAAGATGATGCAAAATGTTCAGCCTAAGGCAACTCTTGATGATGCTTACAAAGTATTAGGTGTCAAAGCAGAGGATGATATGAAAAGTATCAAAAAAGCCTATAGAAAACTTGTAAGAGAGTATCATCCTGACATCATCGCTTCACAAGGCAAAAGTGAGCAGTATATGCAAGAGGCGACTAAAAAAACGCAAGAGATAAATCAAGCGTATGAGATGATAAAAGAGGCAAGGGAGCGTTAGATTTTAAAATCTGCTTCCCAAAAGAACTCTATCCACTCTTTTGCTTCATGTATCCAAAAGTCGGGTTTAAAACAAGAACTTTTTTTATAAAAAAGTGTTGCACTCACAAACTCTATCTTAGGAAATGAGTCGTTAAGATGTCTCATCACTGCTTCAAGAGTCTCTCCACTATCGGCGATATCATCCACCACAACAACCCTACTTACACCCTCTAAACTACAATTTTCTACCAAAGAGAGAGTATCGCGTTTACAAGCTCCATCATACAACTCTGTTCGTAAGCTCTCCACTCGGCGAATATCTAAACCCTCAGCCACAGAGTGAGCAAGTGTCAATCCTCCACGAGCTACTCCTAAGATAGCATCAGGTTCTCTTTTTTGTAACATTTTTATAAGTTTTTTGGTATCAACTCTGAAATTATCATAGCTATAATATTGTTTTTGCATATTTCTCTCCTAAATTTTTTGCTATTATACTTGAAATAGAAAATTTTAAAGCTAAGAGTAGAGCATATTAGGTATAATTTCAAAAATAGTTGTCTTAAAAAAGGTTCTTCTTATGAAAAAAATCGCCATCGTTGGTCGTCCAAATGTTGGAAAAAGCTCTCTCTTTAACCGTTTAGTAAAAAATCGTGATGCGATTACTTCTGAACAAGCAGGTACTACACGCGATGTAAAACGCCGCCATGTTATCATCAATGAAAAAGAGGCACTGCTTCTTGATACTGGTGGACTAGACAAGGGGTGTGAACT
>JALUKS010000063.1 GCA_027056465.1 Sulfurimonas sp. | reverse complement strand
TCTTTGAATGATCTTAATAAATCATGATGTTCAATCATTTTCACTCCTAAATTTGTTAAAAATTCTCAACTTTTTTAAGTTGTTTTTAAAGCAACTTAGTCTATTTAGAGATTAAGTACTTTATTATACAAGGTAAAGGTTTAAAAAAGTATAATAAAAGTTACATTTTAGATAAAAAAAGTGAAAGTGTGTATTTAGGGAGCATTTTATGCAGGGTTATATCATAAATCTTAATAGAGTTAAAGAAGAAGATTTAATAGTGACAATTTTATCAGATGGAAGCTTAGAGACACTTTATAGATTTTATGGTGCCCGCCATGGAACGATAAACATAGGCTTTAAGATAGACTATGAGATAGAATCGAGTGCTAAGAGTACCATCGGTAGGCTTAAAGATGTTATACATATAGGTTATCCGTGGATTAATGATTATAAACTTCTTGGACTTTGGCAAAATTTTACAGGACTCTTTTTTAAACATCTCAAAGATGCTGAGGAACTAGGCTCTTTTTACTTCGAGCTTTTGGAGAGTGCTTCTACTGAATGGAACAGACAAAATCCTAAACGTGTTGCAGTTGAATCTTATGTAAAACTTTTAGAACATGAGGGGCGTTTACATAAAGAATACTACTGTTTTTTATGCTCTCAAGAGATTACACAAGATGTCTCGCTTATACGTGCTTATCTACCAACACATTGCAACTGTTCGCACACACTTGGTATAAATAGAAAAGCACTAAATGAACTCTACACAAACAAATCTTCTCTCTTTCTGAATGATATAGAAGTAGAGAGACTTTGGAGTGTTTTAATGGAAGGTTTTTAGAAGTCTGCCGACTGTAACACCAGTGCTACAGTCGACTCTAGTTATGTTCTTTTTCTTGCTACAAGTGAAGCTACACAGGTATTTTCCCCTCTCAGATTTACATCATCTCTCTCTTCATAGTAGATAATATCTAAACCTATAAAAGCATGTAAAAGTTCATTTTTACGTAGAAGAAATTCAGGATTAGCAGGTTGTGCAAAATCCCCATGAGCGATGATAAAAGTCTCAAATATCACTACACCACCACTACAAAGAGCCTCTTTTATTTGAGGAAGTAGTCGCCTACTTAGGTAGTTGATATTTACTATGAGGTCATACTTGTTTTTCTCTAAGTTATAACTATCTAAATCAACTTCAAACTTTTTTATAGTCGCTATATCTTTCACTTGAGAGAGTGCATAGTCACTAATATCGACGGCATCTACTGTGAAGCCTTTTTCAGCTAAAAAGTGAGTGTTTCGCCCTACTCCACAAGCTATATCGAGTGCTTTACCCACCTCTGCTTCACCTATGTACTTCTCTATAAGTGGTTCTACATTATGTCGCATCGGTTTTTCTACATGGCGTCTGTTCCAGCGTTGTTTATCTTCTATCATTTTTTTATCCTTTTAACTTAGTCTATCTCTATTTAACTTAATCTATCTCTATACTCTTCATACCCAAACTCTTTAACAACTTCCAAATTTCCATCCAATCTCTCCATCACCAAAGAGGGAAGTTTTATGCCATTAAAAGTGGTGTTTTTCACAAAAGTATAGTGTATCTGATCTTCAAAAATCACTCTATCTCCTACAACTAAAGGCTTATCAAAAGAGTAATCTCCCATGACATCCCCTGCAAGACAGGTGTTCCCACCTAAACGATAAGTGTATTTTTTTACACCTGCTTCACCTGCACCTCGCACCTCTGCTCTGTATGGCATAGCCAATGTATCTGGCATATGGGCTTCTGCTGAAGTGTCAAGAATAGCGATAGGCATACCGTTTTCAAATATATCCAAAACAGTTGTCTCCAAGTAGCCACACTCCCAGCCAACGGCTTCTCCTAGTTCAAGATAGACATCGACATTATAGTGCAAACGAAACTTTTTGATAAGTGTAATTAATCTCTCAACCTCATACCCCTCTTTGGTAATATGATGCCCACCACCAAAGTTGATATATTTTAGAGTTTTAAAATATTTAGAAAAATTCTTTTCAAATACCAATAAAACCTCTTCTAGGGCTTCCACATTCTGCTCACAAAGAGCATGAAAATTAAATCCATCGAGAGATGCTATCACACTCTCATCAAGATTTTTAAGTGTCGTTCCCAAACGCGAATAGACGCCACAAGGGTTATAAATATCTTTTGGAGAGGCTGAAACTTCAGGATTTATTCGCAAAGATATATGGATGTTTGGATTATGCTCTTTCACTTTTGGAAGAAATCTATTGATTTGATTGATGGAGTTAAAGACTATATGATCAGAGAGTTTTGCTATCTCCTCTATCTCACCCTCTTTAAAAGCTGGTGAGTAGGTATGCACCTCTGCACTCTCTCTCAAAGATGCGAACTTCTCTCGTGCAAGTCGTGCTTCATGGAGTCCACTTGCTGTACATCCTTTGAGATATTTTGCCACAAGAGGAAAGGTACTCCACATCGCAAAACCTTTGAGTGCTAAGATAATCTTCGCCCCACTTCGCTTCTGCACATCATCAAGAATCTCTAAATTTCTCTTGAGAAGTCGCTCCTCGCAGAGATAAAAAGGTGTCTCTATAGCTCTTGTATCTGCCATGGTAAGCCCTGCTTGTTTAACTCCTCCATAAAAGGGTCTGGGTCAAACTCTTCCATATTGTAAACGCCATAGGCAGACCATTTGCCCTCTAACATCAGCTTTGCACCTATCATCGCAGGAACGCCAGTTGTGTAAGAGACTGCTTGAGAGTTTACTTCTGCATAGCACTTCTCATGGTTACTCACTTGATAGATGTAGAGTGATTTTTTCTTGCCATCTTTCACTCCTGTTGCCACGATACCGATATTTGTTTTTCCCTTCGTTCTTGAACCAAGAGATGCTGGGTCGGGTAGAAGAGTCTTTAAAAACTCCATAGGCACTATCTTCATCCCCTTATGCTCAACCTCTTTTATACCAAGCATTCCAACATTTTCAAGGCACTTCATATGAGTAAGATAACTCTCGCCAAAGGTCATAAAAAAGCGAATACGTTTTAAGCCTTTGATATGCTTGACTAAGGACTCCATCTCTTCATGGTAAAGAAGATAACTATCTTTTTCTCCCACTTCAGGATAGTCCCAAACCATTTTTATCTCCATAGGCTCTGTCTCTACCCACTTGCCCTCTTCCCAGTAGCGACCCTTAGCAGAGACTTCACGAAGATTTATTTCGGGATTGAAGTTTGTTGCAAATGCATAGCCGTGATCCCCTGCGTTACAGTCGAGAATATCTATAGTCTCAATGGTATCAAAGTAGTGTTTTTGAGCATAAGCACAAAAAACATTTGTAACCCCCGGGTCAAAACCACTTCCAAGAAGCCCCATCACACCAGCCTTTTTAAATGCCTCATCTCTCTTCCACTGCAACTTATACTCAAACTTCGCCTCATCAGGATGTTCATAGTTTGCCGTATCTAAGTATGGCGTTTGTGTAGCGATACAAGCATCCATAATTGTTAAATCTTGATAAGGCAAAGCTACATTTATCACGATGTCTGCGTTTATCTCTTTGATAAGTTTTATAACTGCTTCCGTATCATCAGCATCGACTACTCTTGTCTCTAGTTCTGCCTCAGGAAGTTCACTCTTTATCTCTTCACATCTACCTATAGTTCGACTAGCTAAGACTATCTTACCAAACACCTCTGCATTTTGTACACACTTATGCACCACTACGCGACCAACACCACCTGCTCCGATAATTAAAGTTGTTTTTCCTTTATTGTTAATTGTCATCATTAAAATTTTTCTCCTTTTATATCTTTATCTTTTCCCATTCAAACTTACTTATATTTCTCTTTTCATCATCAAAGTTTATCCCAACTAAATAAATATCTCTATTTTCATTAAGATATTTATCAGCATACTCTTTCTCTTTTATCTGTTGTAGAGCATTATAGTTTGTACCAACTTTAAACTCTATAATATAGATACTATCTTCTATAAAAACAGTTAAATCAATTCTTCCTTTGTTGGTTACATCTTCACCTATGATTCTAAGCCCTAAACTTTGAAGATATACATAGATGATACTTGCATAAAATCCCTCATAGTGTTGCATATCATTTTTTGTGTAGTTGTTGTAAGGAATTGATGCGAACATTGATTTTAAAGAGGTTTCTAAGTTTTCCATATTTGCAGATTTTAAAGCTTTAATGATACCTCTTTTTTGAGTATTTGCACTTTTATCTTTATATAATTGATGAATGATAATATCATTTAAAGATGTTTTAACCTCTCTGTTTGGAAGTTTTAAACTGTACTCTATAATATCTAAATCCTCATCTATTAACATCTCATCAA
>JALUKS010000062.1 GCA_027056465.1 Sulfurimonas sp. | reverse complement strand
TCCATATATAATATAATTGTAATTATACACTATAACATGGAATTATTTTATGGACAATTACGAATATACCGAACTTTTAAAAAGTGTCAAACTCAAAATGCACAATATCACTGATGTTGTAGAACCTGCAAAGATTCAAGCACGACTTGGGGAGATAGAAGCTCTTGAAAATGAGCAGGAGTTTTGGAACGATGCTACAAATGCTGCAAAAATCCAAAAAGAGAAAACGCAACTCCAGCGAAAACTTGATAAATACACTATTGCCAATGAAGCAGTAGAGGATGCAGCAGAACTCTATGAAATGGCAAAAGAGGAGAGTGATGAAGAGTCGCTAGAGTCGCTCTACTCTGATGCTCCTACTCTTTTGGAACAGATACGTGCTATGGAGATAGAGGTACTTCTTAGTGGAGAGAGTGATGCGAACAATGCAATCATCTCTATCCACCCAGGGGCTGGTGGGACAGAGTCTCAAGACTGGGCAGAGATGCTTCTTCGTATGTACAAACGCTGGGCAGAACGCCGTGGTTTTTCAGTCGAAGTGCTTGACTACCAAAACGGCGAAGAGGCGGGTATAAAAGATGTCTCTTTCATAGTCAAAGGCGAAAATGCCTACGGCTACCTCAAAGTAGAAAATGGCATTCATAGGCTCGTACGTATCTCGCCATTTGATTCAAACGCCAAACGCCACACCTCTTTTAGCTCTGTAATGGTCTCTCCTGAGATTGATGATGATATAAATATCGTGATAGAAGATAAAGATTTGAGAGTAGATACCTATCGTTCAAGTGGTGCAGGTGGACAGCATGTCAATAAAACGGAGTCGGCTATACGCCTCACACATATAGAGACTGGTGTTGTCGTACAGTGTCAAAACGATAGAAGTCAGCATAAGAACAAAGCAACTGCTATGAAGATGCTTAAATCCCGACTCTATGAGCTAGAGCTTGAAGCACAAAAAGCAGAACAGGATGGCGTTTCAAAAAGCGAAATAGGCTGGGGACATCAGATACGCTCTTATGTTATGCAACCCTACCAACAGGTAAAAGATACACGTTCAAATGAAGCACTCTCTAACATCAGTGCCATTTTAGATGGCGATATAGACAAGATGATAGAGGGTGTCCTCATCGCCCAAAACAAGCAATAGTAGTTTTGCAAAGCAAAATGTTTCTTTAGTAAATCGTGCTTAAAACTTTTTCCAAAATGAGCTACTCAGGAGTACAAAAACTGTGTAGCACTCTAGTCTACCAATAATCATAGCAACAGAGAAAAATATCTTATCAAAGTCACTAAAAAATGCAAAGTTGTCAGCAGGTCCTACAAGAGAAAACCCTGGTCCTATATTTCCTACAAGAGCGAAGGCACCTGAGATAGCACTCATGGCATCATATCCCCTTGCATAGATATAGATTGTCACAACACCTATGCTTAGCATAAAGAGAATAAAAAAACCAAACGTGGAAGAGAGGATTTGCTCCTTCTGTTTTTGTCCATCTACAAAAACGGAGATAATAGCATTAGGATGCAGTATGCGTTTAAACTCTGCAAAAAGTGTTTTAAAGATAATAACATGGCGAATGATTTTAATACCTCCTGCTGTTGACCCCGCATTTCCTCCCAAAAGCATCCCTACAAAAACAAGAGCAATAGCAAGATGTGACCATGAACCATAATCAATAGTAGCAAAACCTGTAGTTGTCATCACGGAGGCTATTGTAAAAGAGGCATGCTTAAGTGCATCATAAAAACTATCTCCACTTATATCCATGTGTACCATCGCAAGAGCCAAACTTAGAAGTGAAAAAAGTGCAAAGTACCAACGAACCTCTTCACTTTTATAGCCACTTGCATCTTTATGATAGAGTTTAAGATGTGCTAAAAAGTTGATACCCGAGAGCATCATAAAAATTGTCGTTACCCAAATAATACCATCCTCTTTAAAGTAAGCCATAGAATTATTCTTCGTTGAAAAACCACCGGTAGAGACTGTTGAAAAAGCATGATTTATAGCATCAAACCAATTCATACCAAAAAACTTCAGTAGCAGCAAATCAATTAGGGTTAGAAGCAGATAGATTAACCATAAGCTTTTTGCTGTATCTTTAATCTTTGGAGTCAGTTTTTCCAGAGATATACCTGTTGACTCTGCTTTAAAAAGAGAGAGACTACCTGTTGGGTTTATCATAGAGAGCAGACCCACCCCAAGTACTATAACGCCAAGTCCACCGAGCCAGTGCATCAAACTTCTATGAAAAAGTACAAGGTGTGGGAGCGACTCAATGTCTGTATATATTGTTGCTCCCGTTGTAGTAAAGCCACTGATCGACTCAAAAAAAGCTGAAGCAAAAGAGACATTCGTATAGAGAAGTAGAGGAAGAGATCCTGCCACCCCTAAAAGAATCCAAAGTAGATTCACTATTAAAATACTATCTTTTATTTTCAGGTCAAGTGTATGATTTCGTAACGAGAACCAAATAAGAAGATTTATAGAGAAAAAAAGCATATTGTACAGAAAAAAGCCAAGATAAGCTTCTCTGTAAATAAGAGCAACCAGAATATCTAATAGAAAAATAATTGAGACTGTCATCCCAATTAGTGATAAAACTTTAAATATATTTTTATAGCGCATATATCCACTGCTTCATTTTTGAACTCTCTTTTGTTGCACTAAATGCTACTATTAAATCATCTGCTAATAAAACTTTCTCATTAGTGAAAAGCTCTAAGACACCATCTCGTAAAAGTAATAACTTTGTATTAGAAAATTGCACTGGCTTTATCGCTTTGTTTGCTGATATAGTAGTCCCATAAATTTTTCGTAAAAAGACAATACCCATTGCACCACAAAAGCTCTTTTGAACAACAACACCAGTTGAATTTATCTCTTCCATGATTCTATTGTAAGCACTAATTTTAGGTCCACGAATAACTATAATACCTAATGTATGCATTAAGCTATAATATTCCATCTCATTGTTAATAGCCACTACTTTTTTAATGCCTCTATCTTTGGCTTCTAAACATTTAATAATATTGTACTCATCATTATTTGTAGCTGCAATAAAAATATCTGCACTATCAAGTTCTTCCTCTTCAAAAACATCATGGATTCCATATTTTGAATGAATAATAGTTGCTCTGCCAGAGAGTTTCTCTTCTGCTTTTTGACATAAATCTAACTCTTTTTCTATAAGCTTGACACTTCTACCTACATCTACAAGAGAAGCAGCGATAGAGACACCTAATTCAGCACCACCAAAAACGACACATTTTTGGATAACTGAAATATCTTCTGTATATAAATTTTCACTCATATTTTCTATACTCTCATGTAAACCAAAGAAATAGACTAAATCATTCTCTATAACTTCTGTACGATTACTCTCTGGCACAAAAAACTTTTTATCTCTTTCAATACCCACTATCGCATAATTTTGTATATCTAAGAGATTACACTGAATATTTTTAGAAACTCTCAAGGATATAAGCTTAAAATCTGTATATCGAAATTGTTTTACATTATTTGCTTTTGGATAATTTAGGAGGGTACTTACACTCTGTGAAGAGAGTTGTAAGGGAAAAATCACATTATTGATGGAAAATCTATTTTTTATCTCAGTCTCATCATAAATATCTTTTTGCAGTCTTATAAATTTTCTTTCTACACTAAGCACAGAATCTATAATTACAGAAGCTACTAAATTAGTATTATCACTATTAGTTACAGCAATAAAAAGATCAATTTTAGAATCGCTAAAAAGTTCGTAAGTTTTATGATTTTCAACATCGCCACGGATAGGTAGTATATCTAAATTTTCTTGAATACTCTGCAGTGCTTCTGCATTTGTATCTATTATAGTTACATTATGACCAATAGAGAGTATTTTAGCTAGGTTAAAACCAACTTTTCCGGCACCTGCAATAATAATATTCATTGTTTTATTTCCATCTTGTGAGTTTACCCTTATTTATGAAAGAGAAAATTTGCGAATAAAGCAAAAGAGAAGAGCTACATTTCACGAGCAGTATATTTCATCTTAATTTGCAAGCTCTTTTTTTTCTTCTTCTCTGATTTTTAACTTTTTTCTCTCTAACTGTTTTTCTAGTTCTTTTTCAATACGTTCTTGATTTGCTTTATCATTGGCACGTATACGTTTAATCTTCTCTTCTTGCAGTTGTTTTTTTGTTTTGTAGCATTTCCTCTCTGCCTCTTTACGAGCTTTAAGAACTGCATCCTCTTCTAAAAATTTATCAATAATGCCAGAAGAGTTAATATCCTTTTGATGTAAAAAATAGTAATCAGTTATTTCTTGTTTATGTGCATTTGTATCAATAAAATGACCATTAATTATCTCAGAAAAGAGTTTGAAATCATTCTGCTGAAGAGTAGATTTGTATATAGTATCTATACTTCTCATGTAATAATCAT
>JALUKS010000061.1 GCA_027056465.1 Sulfurimonas sp. | reverse complement strand
GAATGCTCGGCGTTGCGCGTTTTGATGCAATGATAAACAAAGATGAGAGTGCTATTGTTGCAGTAGGTGGCATAACTGATGGCAAAATTAGTGTAACACTTACAGCAGACCATAGACTTATAAACGGCTACGAAGCGGCACTTTTTATGGCAGATGTAAAAAAAGAGGCAAGTGAGCCTCTTAATTTTAAGGAGTAGTAGTAGCTATTTTTGAAGTTCTTTGATCCAAGACTGCATCCAAGCATTCACTTCGGGTCTTGGAGTCTCTAAAAATTCTAAAACGAAACTCTCTTTAGTTTCACAAATAGCGATTGATTTTGGTCTAAATGCCAAGATTTCAATATTTTTAATAGTGTGACCAAAACAAAAGAGAAGATTTTTAGCATTGACGATCGTATCTAAAATTTCGCCATTAAGCTCTTTTGTATGTGCATAGTGGTCAAAAACAGTGATGAAGACAGCCTCTGGATTCTCTTGTATCTTTTGTTTAAAGTGTGTGATAATTTCATCAATATTTGAGACTTTTGCCTCAGATTTTGAAATTTCCATAGCATACATTGGATGTGTATCTAAAAGTATTGATCTTTTCATTGTCAGTCCTTATGTTTTTGTTAATTATAGCTTATAAAAGAGTATGAAAAATAAATATCCAAATTGATATAATTTGGGAACAGGAGTTTCTATGAGTGATATTGTAATTTATGAAGATGGAAATGTTGAATTAAAGGCTACACTTGAGAATGAAACAGTTTGGTTGAATCAAAAGCAGATGGCGGAGCTGTTTGGAAAAAGTAAAAAAACAGTTTCTGAACATATTGGAAATATTTTTAAAGAAAAAGAACTTGAAAAAGATTTAGTTGTCCGGAATTTCCGGACAACTGCAACAGATGGAAAAAATTACGATGTTTTATTTTATAATTTAGATGTAGTTATCTCAGTTGGCTATAGAGTAAAATCAAAACAAGGAACACAATTTCGTATCTGGGCAACAAAAATTTTAAAAGAGTATCTTATAAAAGGCTACGCTCTCAACCAAAAAAAATTCCAAAAACAAAAACTAGATGAGCTTGAAAAAACAATTTCACTTATAAAACAAGGTTTAACAAATCAAGAACTCACTCTTTGTGAGGCAAAAGGTTTTGTAGAAATTGTAGGAGAATATGCGAAATCTTGGGCTCTCTTACAAGGATATGATGAACAAAGCCTGCAAGAGATTATACAAACAAAAGATGAAAAATTTATACTTGATTATGATGAAGCAAAAGAGGCTATAACGGAGCTTAAAAAAGTTTTAATAGGAAAAGGTGAAGCCACAGAACTTTTTGGGCGTGAAAAAGCAGGAGAGTTTAAAGGAAACCTACTCAATATCTACCAAACATTTGGAGGTTCCGATTTATTACCTTCGCTTGAAGCAAAAGCTGCAAATCTTCTTTACTATGTCATCAAAGGACATCCTTTTAATGATGGGAACAAACGTATTGGTGCCTATCTTTTTGTACTCTTTTTACATAAAAACGGTATCTTATACAAAAATGACGGTGAGCGTAAAATCAATGATAATGCTTTGGCATCCATTGCTCTTTTAGTAGCGCAATCGAATCCAGATCAAAAAGAAATAATTATTAAACTAATTATGAATATGCTTTATGAGGAGTAGAAAAAATGTATGACATTATTTACATAGGTGGTGGATTGAACTATGCGGGGGCGATTGTCGCTGCAAAAAACGGAAAAAAAGTGGCACTTATTGAGAGTGATATGAATCAACTTGGTGGTGTTTGTCTGCATAAAGGGTGCATACCTTCTAAAATGTTCTTGCACTACTCGAATCTTGTTTATGAGTCACAAAACGAGATAGTTGAAGGTTCACTGCGTTTAGATATGAAAACACTCTTTGAGAAAAAAGATGCTCTGCTTAAAAATGTCACGAAAGTAGTGCAGAAACAGTGTTCTCATTTTGAACTGATTGAAGGAAAAGGAAAGCTTATTGCACCACATAAAGTGGAAGTAAATGGCGAAATTATAGAGGGTGAGCATATTGTCATCGGGACGGGTTCTTCGCCTTTTATTCCTGATGGTATAGCGCACAATGCAAAAGATATTATAATCAGTGATGATGTCTTAAACTTGCAGAAACTACCGAAAAAAATATCCATTTATGGAACAGGTGCCATTGGACTTGAGATGGCAAGTTTTTTTGCAACGGCGGGCGTGGAAGTCACCCTTATAAACAGACATGACAAGGTACTCAAAAAAGCGCATCCTAGCATTGAGAGTGCTGTGCAGGCGCAGCTTGAAAAACTTGGTATAAATATTTTAAGTAATCATCCTGTCAGTAAAGCAACTTCGACAAAAAAAGGTGTGCATATCACTTATGAGGATGGTAGCAGTAACTACACAGAGATGCTGCTTGTGGCAACAGGACGACGAGCAAATGGGGATGTGATAGGCTGTGATGCAGTAGAAGTGAAGCATGGCATTGTCACAGATGCTTACTTTGAAACAACACTTGAAAAACACTATGCCATCGGGGATTGTAACGGCAAACTCCAACTTGCTCACGCTGCTCGTGCAGAGGCTCTCAATGTCACAGAACGCATTTTAGGTAAAAATCCTCGAGCGCTGAATTTAGAGCATGTTGTGAAGTTTATCCATACACTGCCGATGAGTTACGCTGTTGTTGGAAAGACAAAAATGCAACTTGAGAGTGAAGGCATACAATACAAAGAGAGTCTTGTGGCACTCAACCAGTTTACCTACTCTGTGTATAACCATGCAAGTAAAGGCTTAATGGTAAGTTTTGTAGATGAAGAGGGGTTCATTTTAGGGGCTGAGATCTTAGCGCCACACGCAGAGGAGCTCATCGCCACTGTTGCTATGAGTTTAGCAGGGGAGATGGACGCTACGCAGGCAAAGAGAACCATCTTGGCACATCCTACTTTTTCTGAAGCACTAGAGAGAACTTTTTATAAGTTATGATTTTGCACCAGTGGGAAGAGATTGGATATACAGAGGCTAGAGAGAAAATGCAAGAAGTACACCAGCACGCCCAAAATGATGGAAAAAATCATCTCATTCTCTGCTCTCATCCTTCACTTTACACTGTTGGTAGTACAGAAAAGAAGAACTTTAATGTGAATATCATTCAAAGTGACAGAGGGGGCTCCATTACCTGTCACTCTCCTGGTCAAAACGTTTACTATTTCTGTTTTCAAGTGACAAAGCCTGCACAATTTTATAAAAAAATACTCACTGCGTTTGAGGCTTTTTTTATGAAATATCTGCCCGAAGTAAAATACAACAAAAATCAAGCCGGTTTTTACATTCAAAATCGTAAAATTGCTTCGCTTGGGTTTCGTTATTCGCAGGGTGTCTCTCTGCATGGAGTGGCTCTAAATGTGGATGTTGATTTGGATTTTCACTCACAGGTTAATCCTTGTAATTTAGAGGGCATTGTGCCAACTTCCCTTGCAAATGAAGGTATTCATCTCACGCAGGAAGCAGTTAATAAGGAAATAGTACATTTTTTGGAGGAGAGTTTTGATGATGCAGCCGTTTAAACCTAAGGTAAAGGCACCGGCTCCAGAATTACTGCATAATATGCAAATAGTATTGCAAAATAACCATCTTACCACAGTATGTGAAGCAGCCGCCTGCCCAAACAGGGCGGAGTGTTACAGCCGTGGGAGTGCTACTTTTATGATCTTGGGGGATGTCTGTACGCGGGCATGCTCTTTTTGTAATGTTAAAACTGGGCATGGCGTGAGTATAGATGCACGTGAGCCTGAGCGTTTGGCATCTGCAGTTCATGCGCTTCAACTCAAATATGTTGTGATAACTTCTGTGGACAGAGATGATCTTAAAGATTATGGAGCTGGGCATTTTGTAGCTTGCGTGAGGGCTATCAAAGAGAAAAATCCTGATGTGAAAATAGAGCTTTTAACCCCTGACTTTCGATATAACAAAGATGCATTAGACGCAATCATTGCATCGGATGTGCATAAGCTTGCGCATAATCAAGAGACAGTGAAACGACTCAGTAAAAGTATCCGTCCGCAGAGTGATTACAACCGTTCATTAAAAGTTTTGGAGTATTATGCTAAAAATGCTCATGTAAATGTGAAGTCCTCTTTAATGGTAGGACTGGGAGAGCGTGAAGATGAGCTGCGTGAAACTATGCGCGAGCTTTTGGATGTAGGAGTGAGTGAGCTTACCATCGGGCAGTATCTTCGTCCTACACAAAAGCATCATCAGGTTAAAAAATATTATTCAGAAGAGTTTTTTGCTACAATGAAAGCAGAAGCATATGCGATGGGATTTCATGCAGTTGCTTCGGGCATTTTGGTGAGAAGTTCATATTTTGCAGAGGAGTTAGATAATGAAGCAGGCTAGATTGGTACTCATGCGTCACGGTGAAAGTATCTATAATCAAAAAAA
>JALUKS010000060.1 GCA_027056465.1 Sulfurimonas sp. | reverse complement strand
GATATTGGTAAGATAGCTATACCTGATGCTATTTTACTGAAACCTGGAAAACTTACCAATGAAGAGTTTACAATAATGCAGTCGCATGCATATGGAGGTTACACTATTTTAGCAGACTCTCCACTTCCTTTACTTAAAGATGCTGCAGAAATAGCCTGTGAACATCATGAGCATTTTAATGGCAGAGGATATCCACATGGCTTAAAAGGAGAAGAAATCTCCATAAACGCGAGGATAGTTGCTATTGCTGATGTCTTTGATGCTCTTATCTCTCAAAGAGTTTATAAAGAGGCTTGGGAACTTGAAAGAGTCATATCTCTTTTTGAAAATGAAAAAGGCAAACAGTTTGACCCAGAACTTACTAGACTTTTTTTAGAAAATATTGACGACTTTATGCAGATAAAAGAGAAGTATGAGGATGTTATACTTTAGTATAAAGCCAGCTTCTTTGTCTATAGATATACCAGTAGATTACTCCTTTTAAAAGTGTTTCAATATTCATAATCATAAAAATCACAACAATTCCATAACCCATCTGATAAGCTATATAGGAGGGAACAACTCGTAAAAACCATAGACTTAAGACATTTATTTTCAGAGTTGTTTTTGTAGCACCTGCTCCACGAAGTGAGGCAGAATAAACGAACATTATAGCAAGTGGAATCTGCGCTAAACCTACAAGGATAAGATATTTTGAAGCTACGGCAACAGTCAGAGCATCATGTGTAAAAAAGCCCACGAGTACTTCAGGAATAGCTATCATAACAGCCCCGACACTTCCCATAAATATATAAGCAATTCTCCCACTAATAATGCCTAAGTCATAAGCCTTATCATAATCATTTTTCCCAATATTTTGCCCAATGAGAGCCATAGCAGCGATAGCAAAACCAAAGCCTGGCATAAAAGCGATACCCTCAATACGAAGCCCTACTTGATACCCAGCAAGTTCAGCCGTTCCATAAGCTGTAATGATAGAGACGAAAACTAAAAAACTCATACTTGATATTCCTCGGTCAAGTGCAGCACTCCAACCAATATGCCACACACGAAGTAAATCTTTACCTCTCATAATAGGCAAAAAATCCAACTTAGAGTTCATTTTTTTGATGAGAATATAATATGCCATGACATTAAAAGTATAGGAGATAATAGTCGCTATTGCCGCACCCTCTATACCTCTAGCTTCAAAACCAAGGTGTCCAAAGATAAGAATATAGTTGAGTCCTGCGTTTATGCAAGATGAGAGAAGTTTGATGTAGAGTGAACTCTTTGTATCGCCTGCTGCACTCAGAGCATTGTAAAGAAGGTTGTCAATGAAAATCATCACAATACCAAGAGAGAGAACTTTAAAGTAGATACTTCCCTGCTCTACTACATCAGGAGTTGCACCCATCACTGCATAAATCCATGAACTCCCAAAATAGCCACCAACACTTACAAACAAGGAGAGTCCTATAGCAAAAAGAACAAGAGAAAAGAGAAGTGCTGAGGCTCTGCGTTTACGACCTTGCCCTATAAAACGCGAGATAAGAGCATTGCCTCCTATGACATATAAAGTCATGAGTACATTGATTATCATCATAAACTGCATACTCATACCAACGGCAGCAAGTGCTGCTGTAGAGATAACTCCAACCATAAGCATATCTATAAGGATTTGAAGTATATCTACTAGGTGTTTAAGTGCTGCGGGGATAGCAAGAGCAAAGACTTTTTTTGTATCTGGAGAGATTATTTTAAGTATTTTGCTACCTCTTGAATCTCTACCATAAGTGCATCTTTTGTTTCAAAGGTAAGCACTGTTCTTACTTTATGCACGAGTTTTATTTTATCACCATAGAGATCCATCCACTCTAAGCTCATCTCTGCTATCTCTCCTTGCATATCTACTACTACTGCGGGATAGAGTCTTGTAAGTTTACTTAGCTCTACATCACCTTCACTTGTTTTATAAATCATCATTTTCCTTGTTAATACTTTTATTCATTTTACCACTTTGCATTTTTAGAAACGCCAATAGACCGAAAGTGACACCTACACAGATGGAGAATACACCCCAAAAATCATCCCGTTCATAAGCCATAACTATCCAGCAAACATCAGCAAAAAGATAGACACCTACTGCCTCATAAATTTTTCCTTTAAAGGTCAAAAATGCCCCAATATTTAAGAGTAACCCACCTAAAACTGCAAAACTTATCAAGATATCTCCTCTAATTTTTCTCTTTTTAGAACCCAAGCATAATAAACGCCACCAATCATAAACATGACCCCCATTATCACCGTAATAGATGGAAGAGAAAAATCATGAGTCGCTAAATATCCAATCATATAGGAGGTAAATCCTGCTGAAGATAAAAACATCATGTCATTATAAGCTACTATTCTACCGTAATATTTAGCATCTATGTTTTTTTGCAGAAGTGTATAAGTATAAGACCAGAGTGTAGTTGTGAAAAAGCCAACCACTACACTTGCAAGAAGCGAGAGGTAAAAGTTATGCATCATATATGCCCATAGCCATACAGCTAAACCTTGTGCTATAAAGATATAGATGATTCTTTTATTATTAACCCATTTTCCAAGCACTACGGGTCCTATTACTAGACCAATGGCACGAGAAGAATGCAGTAGTCCTAAGGCTAAAGAAGTAGCGATAATACTCGCATAATAATAGTCCACCATAAGAGCGACAAGGGCATCAAAAGCAGTGAGTCCCACAAAAGAATGAACAACTATAAGATGCAGTGCCTTTGGATGTTTGCCGAGATAAGAGAATGTATCTCTCATCATCGAGACAAAACTCTCTTTTGCTATAGAGACCTCCACCTCGATACTCAAACCATAAAGCAGTATAAATGCAGTAACAAACATAAAACCATCCACAATAAACGCCATAGTTACACCAAAAGCATAGACAAAAAATCCACTTATTGCCATACCTAAAGTATAGGATAGTGACCAAATAATAGAGTGCAGTTCATTTGCTTTTTGGAGTTTGTCTCCATCTAAGATTTTAGGAAGAAGGGACATTTCCGTTGTAAAATAAAAAGAGGCAGCCGCCATTTTAAAAAAGATAAGCACATAAAGTAAGTGCAAATCGGTGAGTTCATGCACAAACACCAGAGAAAAAGTAGCAATAATTTCTATACTTATAAGAGATAGCATCAATCTTTTTGGGTGTAGTTTATCTATGATAGAACCTGAGATAGGTGCTTGAATCACTCCTGCCATAAAGTTTAACATCGCAACAAAGGCAATTATACTTGGAGAAACATTCATAGACAAAAGTAGTGTATAGATAGCTATGTTTGAAAACCAAGCACCAAAGTAAGAGATCAGTTGAATGACAGAGAGTCTTCTTAGGACTTCATTTGAGTGTAATAATTCTAAATATAGTTTCATAAACGCAAGATTATCATAAGAAGTTGAAAGAAACAAAAAAAATTGTAAATTTTGATTAAAGTTATTTTTTTTCTAGTCGATATATTGTTTAACAATAATATCTTAGGGGTAAGGAGTACGTCATGGATGGCATAGCAAATGTTGCAAGACAACAACAATCACAAGCAAGTACAACAGAAGCTCAAGGAAGAGCAGTTGAGCAGAGCATGCAAATACAACCTAAACAAGAAAGTGTCATCAAAGAGTTACAACAAGATATAAAAAGTAATGGCAGTGACATAAATTCTAAAAAAGATGTTCAAGATTTAGTCAATCAACTCAACAAAGCGATAGAACCACTCAGTACAGATCTTAAATTTGGTGTAGATTCTCAAGATGTTTTTTATGTCTCAGTTATTGACCAAAAAACAGATAAAATGATTAGAAGATTCCCAGCTGAGCAAGCACATGATTTTCTTCCAAAGATGCAAGAAGTTTCAGGTATTCTTTTTGATACTAAAGGGTAATATTTTACCCTTTAAGTAGGTACTTACTTCACACAAACTTATATTTTAAAACTTCTCCTTTTCTTCTAAGCAAAACATCACAAACATTCTGTTATAATCGCGATAATTAATTCTCTATATAAGGTTACGATATGAAAAAAGATGTTAAAAAAGTAGTTCTTGCCTACTCTGGTGGACTCGATACTAGTGTTATATTAAAATGGCTTCAAGAAGAGTATAAAGCTGAAGTTATCACTTTTACAGCAGACTTAGGTCAAGGTGAAGAGGTTGAACCTGCTCGCCAAAAAGCACTTGATAATGGTATAAAACCTGAAAATATTTTTATCTTAGACATTCAAGAAGAGTTTGTTAAAGATTATGTTTTTCCTATGTTTAGAGCAAACGCTATCTACGAGGGTGAGTACCTTTTAGGAACTTCTATCGCCCGTCCACTTATCGCTAAAAAGCAGATTGAGATAGCAGAGAAAATGGGTGCTGATGCAGTAAGTCATGGAGCAACTGGAAAAGGAAACGATCAAGTACGTTT
>JALUKS010000059.1 GCA_027056465.1 Sulfurimonas sp. | reverse complement strand
CAAAATCTTAATATTTATCTCCTCTCAAATGCCTCTATAACTTCATAGATAGCATTCGTGAGGTGTGTGAGTTCTTCTCTTTTTATCACATAGGGTGGCATAATGTAAACCAGTCGTAAAAATGGTCGTACCCAGACACCTCGTTTGATAAACTGAGGAGTCATCCATGCCAAATCTACATCTTCATGAAGCTCTACCACCCCAATAGCACCGAGGGTTCTTACCTCTTTTACTATCTCTAGCTCTTCACATCGACTTAACTCATTTTCTAGTTGCGTTTGTATCTTTGTCACTCGCTCTTGCCATGAGGATGTAAGAAGAAGTTCTAGGCTTGCGTTTGCAACGGCACATGCAAGAGGGTTAGCCATAAAGGTTGGTCCGTGCATAAGGACATTGGCGTTTGCTTCTACTCCCTGCATCACTTTTTTACTCGTGAGGGTTGCTGCAAGTGACATATAGCCACCAGTAAGAGCTTTTCCGATACAGAGTATATCGGGAGCGATACCTGCATACTCATAGGCGAAAAGTTTTCCCGTTCGCCCAAAACCTGTAGCTATCTCATCGAGGATAAAAAGCACATCATACTCTCTACACAACTCAGCTACACGTTTGACAAAGAGAGGCGAATAGATGCGCATTCCCCCTGCACCTTGAACAACTGGCTCTAAGATAACAGCAGCTATCTCACTCTGATGCTCTTGAAGTTTTGACTTAAAATCCTCAATGTATCGCTCATCCCACTCCTCACCAAACATACACGATGGAGCTTCTGCAAAGATATTTTTATGCAGGACTCCCTCAAACGCCGTGTGCATTCCCGTGACAGGGTCACAAACACTCATCGCTCCAAAAGTATCGCCATGGTAGCCATTTCTAAACGCTAATATCTTTGTTTTGTTAGGGATATTTTGTGAGCTATAGTATTGAAACGCCATCTTCAGTGCCACTTCAACACTCACACTGCCACTATCACTAAAGAAGATATGCTCTAAACTCTCATCGGTAATGCTAAGTAGCGTTTGTGCTAACTTGATGGCACTTTCATGTGTTAGTCCACCAAACATAACATGACTCATTTTTAAGAGTTGTGCTTCTGCTGCGGCGTTTAACTCAGGAACATTGTAGCCGTGGATAACAGACCACCACGAACTCATTCCATCTATAACTTTTTGCCCATTTTCAAGCTCTAGGTAAACGCCATGAGCAGATGTAACAAGTTGCATATCGCTAGAGGGAACAGAGGGGGCATAGGGGTGAAGTATATGTTTTGTATCAAAGTTTTTCATGAGAGTATTATACAAGGTCTTTGTTTAGAATACTACAATTTAACTCTAAAAAGTCGGCTTTACTACCCGATTGTTTGATTAGTGGAAATAGATATGCGACAGCAACAGGATTATTCCTAACCTCATCAACTCCAATATAGCCTCAATCACAGATAGGAGTGTTTTGAATCATGAAGAGAGATTAGCGGGGAAGTGTTTACTAATATATGGCACGATACAGGAACCAAAGAGAGACTCCAAAAGGTAAATAATGAACTATAAATTTCTATTACTCCTCACACTTACAACACTACTCTCAGCTAAGTACACTAACTGTACCTTTCAAAATCCAGACTATACAGATGTGTGTAAAAAGGTAGTCGAAGAAGGTGTGAGCTATAAGTATGCAAACCAGTTCTTACTCTCTTACTTTAAGACACAAAAGTTCGATGAAGTGAGCTGGACATATCTGCAACCCAGTAAGATAAAACATTCCCAGATACAAGAAAAAAAAGCAAATAACGTTCTAGCTTCCTATGTCCCAAAAATGGTTACAAATCTCAAAAAATACAAAAAAGTCTATGACTATGCAGAAAAAACTTATGGGGTAAACAAAGAGATCATTGCCGCTATCTTACTCAAAGAGACCAAACTTGGAAAGATTCACCCTACTCACGATGCTTTCATAGTCTTTAACACCATGGTAGTGAGAACAAAAGCTAAGACAAGCAGAGAAAAGTGGCTCTTAAAAATGGGAAAAACAAATATGGCAAGCATTATCTCCTACTGTTACAAAAAAGGCATACGACCTGCACAATGTAACCTACCCTCTTCTTATGCAGGAGCCGTAGGTATACCACAGTTTATGCCAAATAGTTTTATCTATGCAAAAGCCTACAAAGCTAAGGTTGCTGACCTTACAAAAATGCAAGATGCGATACTCTCCATTGCCAACTTTTTGCATCAAAAAGCAAAATATAAGAAGCTTATCAACTGGAAAAATATGCCCGATATTACAAAAATAGAGCGAGAGTGGTATGAGTATGACTTCACTCATAAAAATGCTTCTTTTGTCTATGAAAGTAACAAAAATGGGCAAGTTTATAAGTGCTTTACAAAAGATAAAAAGGAACTCCAAATACTCAAAGAGTATGCCCTAAAAATCATGAAGTACAATAACTCTTCTAATTATAGTGTTGGGGTAATGAGTCTTGCTTATCAAGCATATAAAGCTACTTCTCTAACAGTAAAACTAACTCCAAAGAACCACTAATATAATTTGCAAAAAATGTAATTGTTTCCAGATCTTTTTCATCAAAATCTGAGCGAGATTTGTTCAGAAGCTGAATGACACCCATTACCTCGCGTTTTGAATTAAAGATAGGGGCGCTTAGTATATTTTTTGTCACATAACCACTTTTTTTATCTATCTGTGGTAGGAATTTCTCATCTTCATAAGGGTTATTAATCACCTGAGCTTTTTTGTATCTGTAAGTATCACCAACAATACCCGAATCAATACCTATCACAATACGACCCATTCCATCACTCTGTTTTGTCCAAAGTATTTCATCTTCTATATCAACTATAAATAGGGAGCACCTATCTGCATTTACTAAGTGTTTTGCTTTTTTGGTGATAAGAGCAAGTACATTTTCACTTTTTTCTAAACTTGCAAGTTCTCTTCCAAAGTCAGCAATCTCATTAAATTTATTCATTTATTCTCCATTTTTTAATTTTTTATCTTCTATTGAATAGACCTTTGTAAGTTCTAAAAATCCACTGATATAGTGTGCAAAGAAGATCATAAACTTCATATCTTCCTTATCAAACCCACCCTCTTTGTTAAGAAGTTGCAGTACTCCAAGTATCTCGCGTTTTGAGCTAAAGATAGGAGCAGTTATAATATTTTTTGTTATAAATCCTGTCTCTTTATCTACACTTTTCAAAAAATGAGGATGTAAGTAGGGGTCATTTGCAACTATTGGCTTTTTTTCTATAAAAGTAAAACCAACCAGTCCCTTATCGGAGGGAATAACTATTTTTTCTACACCATCAGCAAGAGTTGTCCAAAAGTTTTTCTCTTGTACATCATAGATAAAAATAGAACAGCGCTTGGCATCTATAACATCTTTTGCATACTTAGAGATAAGAGGTAAACCATCTTCAAGTGACTTTTTTTCAAGAAGCTCTCTTCCAAACTTTGCAAGTGTATGATATATATTTTTATGTTTCATACTTTATTTTTCCAATTTTTAATTATAATAGTTCTTCACATCATTGTATCTATAAAGTATTTAGAAAACTATTAAGATTTTCAAGATATGATTACATATCAAAATTATAATCTAAGGATGCAATATGCAAACAACAATCTGGCACAACCCAAAATGCTCAAAATCTCGTGAAGCAGTGAAGATAAGCGAAGAGATAGGAGTAAAGAGTAAGATAGTAAAGTACCTTGAGTCCAAGCCAACAAAAGAGGAGCTTAAAACTGTTCTCAAAATGTTAGGCTTTAGGAGTGCAAGGGAGTGGATGAGAACAAAAGAAGATATTTATAAGGATCTTGATCTTAAAAATGTAACAGATGAAGAAGCCCTTCTAAACGCGATGGTAGAAAACCCGAAACTTATAGAACGCCCTGTTCTCATCAAAGGAGACAAAGCAATCATAGGTCGTCCTACTTCTATAATTGCAGAGTTTTTACAGGCTTAGCAAAATTGAGATACTTGATTTCTTCTGTTCAAAATAAAATAGAAAAATTAATCGTGTATAGTGTATAATCACACACTATGCAAAATATAAACAACTCTCAACAGCTTATACTTCAAGAGGTGAAAGACTCTCCCCTCATAGTAAAAAATTCAAAAGATTTATACTTCAAAAAAGGGGAAGATCCACTCTCTAGTGGAGATACACTTCACTACTTTTACTTTATCATGAGTGGAAAAATAAAAATATATGACATAGACTTTGAGACATCAAAAGAACAAACACTTTATATGCTCTCTCATGGTGATATGTTTGATGTTGTGGCTTTACTTGATGGCAAACCAAACCAATACATTTCAGAAGTCTTAGAAGAGGCTCATGTCATTCAAGTGCCTCTTATTGATGTAGAGCAGATGATACTCAGTGATGCAAAGTTCCGTCAGTACTTTTATGCCTATGTCGCTTCACAGCT
>JALUKS010000058.1 GCA_027056465.1 Sulfurimonas sp. | reverse complement strand
AAGTGACTCTTCTCTCCAAAATACTTTCTATCTTGTCCATGTGTAGAGCCGATAAATATCAGCTCATGCCCATCACTAACACCAGCCTCTGCAAGTGCTTCAGCTATCATAAGGTGACCGCCTGTGCCACCACCTGTTATACATATTTTCATAAAGAGTACTCCTCTTCTTGGTCTTTATCCATCTCAATATTATTTGAAGCCATTAGTACCATACCAACACCAAATGCTGCCCCAAGCATAGCAGATCCCCCATAAGAGAGGAAAGGCACACTAATTCCTTTAATAGGAGTAATTCCACTAATTCCATAAGCATTTACTAAAAATGCAAAGGAAAGAATAAGTCCTATACCTATACTAAAAAGATGTACACTCTGCTCTTTTGCACGGTTAGCAATTTTAAAAATACGCTGTAACATCCAGAGAAAAATAATAATAACAAGGAGAAGTCCAAAAAAACCAAACTCTTCAGAGAGACCAGCAAGAACAAAATCCGTATGTACCTCAGATAAAAAACCAAGTTTAAAGGTACCATTTCCCAAACCTACACCAAAAAAACCACCATTATGAATGGCGTTTAAAGAGTGTCCTATCTGATAGGGTTCAACCTCTACGGGTACTCGTAGTTTATCTGCGATAAAATCTGGAAACATCCCCAAAACTGAGTTTTGTGCCAATGCCCACCATGACTTAATACGTAAAATCCTATGCTCGGCTGTTAAGATAAATATCAAAATTGCAGTTGAAATACCCCCTAAAATAGTAAGAAAAAAGCGAAAACTACTTCCTGCAAAAATTAGCATAAGAAGTAGTGTAAGTCCTAACACAACAACTTGTCCCAAATCTTTTTGTAAAAATGCGATGATAAACATAGCCCCAATGAAGATAACTCCATAAGGAGCAAAACGTTTGAATTCACTTGAGAGTCCCATACCATCATGATGTCCAAGTTTACGTGAAAAACTCCAAGCTAAAAAGTAGACGAAGCCAACCTTAAAAAACTCTACAGGAGCTAAAGAAAAACCAGCGACTTTTATCCAACGTTTTGCTCCACCAACAGCTGAAACCATACTTTCAGGCATAAAAGGCATCGCTATCATCAACACGAGTGAACCTAAAAAGAGTGCAAATCCTATCCGTTTGAGCCAAATATCAGGATTTAAACGCGAAAGAGTAAATATGATACTTATGCTTAAGACACCGAAAGCACTCTGTCTTATGACAAAGTGAAACTCATTGACATCAAAAAGAAGGGTTGCATAAGATGCTAATGTATAGGAGAGAAGTACACTAATTCCTATAAGAATAGAGACAAGGGTAAAAAGTTTTCTGTCTGCGTTCACGCTAACTTACTTTATTTTGTTTATTTTTAAAACAAATTCAACTTCAGGTTGAGAGATGTGTAGCTCTTTTGAGATAGTCTCAACTGAAACACCCTGTTTAAAAAGTGAAAGAATCTTCTCATCATCATTTCCATGTACAGAAGTGGGAATACTAATCTGCTTTACCCCACTCTCGAGAGCAGCGATACGATTTCCTATCTCTACATCAATAGCATTTATATTCTCCTGAAGTTGCTTAAGCCCTAAACTTAAAGGTTGCACCATATCATATACACTACGTTCAATCTCTTCATAAATTTGCTCATCATTCATGCGTTGCGAATTCTCTTTTATACTTCCCTGTGTTTCACTAAGAGTTTTTTTCAAGTAAAAAAGTTCACGGTTGAGATCTTCTACAACACTAGCAACTGAGCGAATATTTTTTGAGTAATGAGAATCTTTTGTATAAACAAAGTAAAGTAAATAGAGAATAATTCCCGCCATTGCTACGACGATGTACTCTATATTAAACTGGGCTAAATTCATTATCTTCTCTCCTTTGCTTCACGTATGAGAATGCGCTCTCGTGCTGTCATGTAAGCACCCCACTCTTTCTCATCTCGTTCGTGCATTTTAAGGATTTTTACCAAATTTGTATCCACTGCTTGAAAAAATACAGGTACATCATGCTGTGGATAGACTGGCATATCGATACGTCCATAGTAGATTATTTTTGGTTCTAAAATAGCATCTTTGAGTTCAAAATACTCAAATCCTATAGCATCTATCTCCAACTTAGTAGTGAGCGATAATCTTTTAGGAATTTCATTTTTTATAAACATCTCAAGAGCATCTATCTTTCTATGAAGTTCTACTACAAGCTCTAAAAGTATAGGATCACTATCTCGAGTCTCCCCTCTTGCTTTAGCAAGTTTGAGCCACTGGCTTATGGGGTCTTCATCTGATTCACTAAGTTTTTGATACTCTCTCTCATAAGCTTCTTTATCAACATCAGCTTCACTAAAAACAAGGCTTATGGGTGCTTTTACTAAACGCGGCATACTCATCCTACTATCCTATCTACTATAATGAGAAGAAAAAAAGCAATTCCCAAATAGCCATTTACAGTAAAAAATGCACGGTCAATCTGCTTAAAGTCACGACGCACAAGTTTCTGCTCATAGCCTAGAACAAATCCTGAACCAACTGCAGCGATAAACGCGAAGATACCAAGCCCAGCTGACCAGACAAAAAGTATCCAAAAAAGCACACTCAGCCCATGAAAAAACGCCGAGATAAAGAGAGTCGCCTCAGCCCCATACATAGAGGGAATAGAGTGTAATCCTCTCTCTTTATCAAAATCAATATCCTGCAAAGAGTAGAGCAGATCAAATCCTGCAACCCAAAAGATGACACCCAAAGAGAGCAGTACAGACCAGAGAGGAATGGTAGCACTCACAGCCACAACACCAGCGATAGGAGCAAGCCCAAGCGAAATGCCTAAAATAATATGTGCCAACGAAGAGAAGCGCTTGAAGTAGGAGTATGAGCCTAGAACAATAAGGATAGGAATAGAGAGTTTCAAGGCAAGAGGATTTATCATATAGGCAACAGCAACAAATATAAATGCATTGACACCGATAAAAAGTAAAATCGTCTGCGCACCCAATCTTCCATCGACATTTGGTCTATTTGCCGTTCGAGGGTTTGCCGCGTCTATATCACGATCGGCATAACGGTTCACACCCATAGCAAAGTTACGAGCAGAGAGTGCTGCAAAAACTCCCATAAAAAGCAGATAAGAACCGAACCAACCATCAGCAGCCACAACCATAGCAATAAAAATAAATGGCAGTGAAAAGATGGAGTGCTCAAACATCACTAACTCATTAAAATCTTTTAATTTTTCTCTATATTTTTGCAAAAAATACCTTTTTTATATAATAAACCTAATTTTACCTAAAGTTGATTTAAAATGATATAATTTCATCATGAAACAACTCGCAATAATTGGAGCAACTGCTTCAGGAAAGAGTGATTTAGCCATAAAAATCGCTCAAAAAATCGATGCTTATATCCTCTCTATCGACTCTTTAAGTATCTACAAAGAGATAGACATAGTCTCTGCAAAGCCCTCAAAAGAGGAGCTTCAGAGTGTAAGACATTTTGGAATAGATGCAATTTATCCTCATGAACATTTTAGTGTAGAGATATTTATAGAGCTTTATAAAAAAGTTGTAGAATCTTGTAAAAAAGATAATAAAAATTTAGTAATTGTCGGTGGCACCTCCTTTTATTTGAAATCCCTGATGCAAGGACTCTCTCAACTTCCTAAAATAGATGCAGAGATTGAGGCTCGTGTAGCCTTGAAAATGAGAGAGTTAGAGAAGTGTTATGCTATGCTTTTGAGTAAAGATAAACCCTATATGCAGAAGATAGATAAAAACGATAGCTACCGAATAGAAAAAGCGATGCTCATCTATGAAGCCTCTGGTCTGACACCTACCGAGTGGTTTCAAGCCAACCCACCCCAGCCAATCATAGAGCAGATACCTATCTTTAATATCGCCGTTGCAAGAGATGTTTTAAGAGAACGAATAGCTAAACGAACCAAAAAGATGTTAGAGATGGGGCTTATAGATGAGGTCTGTTACCTAGAGAAAAAATACTCGCGTTTACCAAATGCTATGGGGAGTATTGGGGTGGTAGAAGTTTTAGCATATCTTGATGGAAAAGTCTCAAAAGAGGAGATGTGCGACCTAATATCGACTCACACTGCACAACTTGCCAAACGCCAACAAACTTTTAATAAAACACAATTTGATGGCATAATATCTGCTCCACTAGAAGAGCTAGAAGAGATTATCCTCCTTAAAATATTAAGCTAACTTATGCTCTTTTAATGGAATATTTGCAATTAATACGACACTTTTGCCTCAATAACTGGAAATAATAACAAAAACAGCACTTCTTCCTTAAGGATTAGAGTTGAAAAATTGTATTTTGCTATGAAATTTAGCATATATTGTGTTTTTCTTCTGTTAATCGTGTATAATTTTTGTTGGTTATTTATGTATTTTAAGGTTAAAGTAGCTATTATGTTAATGAATAAATAGTTATATGAAGCCTAACGGCAAGAAATCCACCCATTCCATTGCAAAATGACATA
>JALUKS010000057.1 GCA_027056465.1 Sulfurimonas sp. | reverse complement strand
TCACATATCGGCTCGTTTAAAACGGTGCTAAGTATCATAGATGACCCCCAAAGTGTCAAAAATGACATATCAACTTTTGCTGGACGTATGCAGGAGTTTTCTCGTATATTTAGAGAGACCTCAGCACTTGTTGGTGTCGATGAGATAGAGCTAGGAACAGACTCCGATGAAGCAGCAGCACTCTTTAAGGTCATACTTGATGACCTTATCAAACGCCGACAAAAAGTCGTAGTCACCACCCACCATAAACGCCTAGCTGCCCTTATGGCTGACCGAGATGATGTGGAGCTTATGGCTGCCATCTATGATGAAGAGCAGAGAAAACCGACCTATGAGTTTATGCAGGGCATCATCGGAAAATCCTATGCCTTTGAGACTGCTGCGAGATACGGCATTCATGCCAACCTCGTTAAAGAAGCAAAAGTAGTCTATGGAGACAACTCCGAAAAGCTCTCACTCCTCATAGAACGTGGCTCACAACTCGAACGCGAACTCAAACATAAACATAAACTTGTCGATGAGAAGATAGACTCCCTCAAGAAAAAAGAACTCCTACTCAAAGCCAAACGCGAAGAGCAACTCCGAGAGATAGAGGAGCAAAAAGCCGCACTTAAACGCAGTTATGATGTAGCCATCAGCGAAGCAAAAGCTGCCGCAAAAGCCAACGATAGCAAGTCTATCCACAGAGCCATGAGTAAGGCAAACAAAAAACTCCCACCAAAAGAGGAAGAGCCAAAACGCGATGTGGCGTTTAAGGTAGGCGATGTAGTCAAGTACCACTCAAGCCGTGGGACTATCATCTCTATGCGAGGTGAAAAAGAGGCGACAATAGAGATGGATGGAATGAAAGTGCGAGTAAAAACAAAACATCTTCGCCATACACAAGCCATAAAAGTGAAGCCTCAAACCAATGTAAAACTCTCTGTAGAGAAACGAGCAGGTCTCAAATGTGACCTCCACGGAATGCGAGCAGATGAGGCTTGTGACACACTAGATAAATTTCTCAACGATGCCCTCATCAATGGTTGGGATGAAGTGATAGTCTATCACGGTATAGGCACAGGAAAACTCTCTTTTGCTGTTAAAAACTTCCTCATAGCCCACCCTAGAGTGCAAGGATTTGTGGATGCACCTCCTCATTTAGGTGGGTATGGTGCGAAGATTGTGAGTCTTTAGATGGCTAAAAGTGTTGGGATTATCGGGGCTGGTGCTAGTGGGCTTTTTTCTGCTATATTGTCTGCAAAGGCTGGGCTTCGTGTCGAGATTTATGAGCAAAATGCCAAACCTGCCAAAAAGATTTTAGTCTCTGGAAATGGACGTTGTAACATCTCAAATACTCATCTCTCTTCAAACGATTATTTTTCTGAAAATCCTAGCTTTGTGAACTATGCCCTAGAGAGTTTTGGCTTTCAAGAGTTTGAGAAGTTTACACAAGAGTTAGGGCTACTTCTTACTACACTTGAAGATGGTCGTGCCTATCCTCTTAGTAATGAAGCCAAAAGTGTCGCAAAGATTTTCGAGGAGTATGCTCGGAATCTTGGGGTTGTTTTTCATAATGAGTGCAAGATTACGGACATCAAAGAGTTTATGCAAAAATATGACTCTGTTATCGTGGCGACTGGTTCGCGTGCTGGTTCGCATTTGGGTGGCAACAGTGATGGAGAGGAGTTTGCTCTACTCTTTGGACACACCATCATTCCAGCCTACCCCTCCCTCGTTCAGCTAGAACTCGACTCAAAAATAGCCCATAAGATGAGTGGAGCAAAGATAAACGCAGAGGTCACTCTCCTCATCAATGCACAAAAAGAGCAGAGTTGCAGTGGCGATATTCTCTTTACAGCTTATGGTGTTTCAGGCTTCGCCATCCTCGACCTCTCACAGATGGCAAGTCAAGCACTCTGCAACTACCAAGCAGTAGATATAAGCATCAACCTCCTCCCGCACTTCACTATGCAAAAACTCGCGCAACATATCGCTAAAGTTGCACAGCAGATGCCTGCATTTACTCTCTTAGATATTTTGGTCGGGCTTCTTCCAAGTAAGATAGCTTCGGGAGTTTTGGAGAGTTTAGATATTGCACCAAACAGTAAAGGCTCTGCCATCCACACAAAACTGACAAAAAAGATAGCCAACCAGCTATGCAACTGGCGTTTTGAAGTGAGCGATACCCACGGTTTTCGCCATGCAGAAGTGAGTGGTGGGGGTATAGACACCACAGAGATAGATGAGAAAACGATGATGAGCAGAAAGAGAAAAAATCTCTACTTCACAGGAGAGGTGCTTGATATAGTCGGCAGACGTGGGGGCTATAACTTCGCGTTTGCATGGGCGAGTGCCTTTGTCGCTGTAGAGAGTATAAAAAAAGAACTCTTCATTCACTAAAAGAGTATAAAATAACGATAAAATTCAAGATAAAGTGATAATTATGAACAGTGAAAGCAATATTCTCATCCTGAGTATCAAAGATCTCTTTACCTCTAAAATGCTCAAGTACTCTATTTTACCATTTCTCCTTAGTATGCTCGTTCTTTATACCCTCTTTTTTGTTTTTGCAGGGATAGGATTGGACTCTCTTGGAACTATGCAGGTTCACTCAAGCACAACAACCATTCAAAATGGCATACCAAATACAGATACATTCAACGAGACACTGCAAGGAACAGCACTCATCCAGTGGCTTATGAGCCATGCCATCACTTCATGGATAGCCACATTTCTTCTCTATACTGTAGGCTCACTCCTCACACTCTACTTCTCTATCTTTATCGCAATTCTT
Source organism: Sulfurimonas sp. (assembly GCA_027056465.1). GTDB lineage: Bacteria > Campylobacterota > Campylobacteria > Campylobacterales > Sulfurimonadaceae > Sulfurimonas. The sequence goes on along the minus strand of JALUKS010000057.1, from coordinate 1,720 downwards.
ATCGTAGGATTTTTAACACCTGTTATCCTAAGAGAGGTGCAGAGAAGACACTATAGCGATGTAGAGATGTTAGGCGACACAAACATTTTTGAAGGACTCTTCTTAACACTCAAATGGTTTTTGACAATGCTCTTGATGTTTCTCGTTTTCATCCCCCTCTACTTCATCCCCATAGTAAACCTCATCGCGTTTAATCTTCCACTCTACTACTTCTTTCACAAGATGATAACCCACGATGTAGGCACAACCATCTGCACAAAAGAGGAAAATATGAAGATAAAGTTCTTTTATGCTTCTAGACTTAGACTCAAAACTTTTGGACTCTATCTTCTATCGCTTATTCCTTTTATGGTCTTTTTTGCTTCTGTATTTTACATCATATATCTTGGGCACTCTTATTTTTTAGAAACAAAAAAGATCAGACTCAATTCTTAGGTAATATAAAGTGAACTTATCTTATAATATATAAAAACAGTGAGGAACTTTTACTTTTGCCTAACACATTAACAGCTAAATTTACAATTTTTTTCTGGTCTATTTTTTTTATTATCAATATTGGCATTTACCTTTTTACTACAGGTTATCTCAAAGAGACCCTCCTCTCAAGTGAAAAGGAAAAAATCGAACTTCTAGTCAAAACACTCAACCCTATCTTAGCAATTAACCTCTCTTCTGAGCAGAGTGAAGAGGTCAATAGACTTCTTGAAAAACAGCATGCTACACTATTAAAAACTTACATACAAGATATAAAAGAACCACTCACTAGTAAGAATATAGCACAATTAACACTACGTTACTCAAACCAGAGTCTATTAATCATAGAACACAAAATCAAAATGGCGATGTTTACTCTCTTCCTTTTCGCACTCTTCCTTTTTTCACTCTTTTATCTTTTTATAAAAAAAGAGCTCAATCTTCTTCACTATATCTCTCAAACACTAGAACAATATGCACAAGATCAGAAACTTAAACAGATAAATATTCATAATGCAAGTAAAGAGATTACTACCATTACCAAAGTTGCTAACACTATGATGCAAAAAATTTCTTCAAATATCACTGAGTTACAATCTTTTAATCAAAGACTAGAAAATCAAGAAAAAATGATGGTGCATCAGTCTCGCCAAGCTGCTATGGGAGAGATGATGGAGTCTATAGCCCATCAGTGGAGACAGCCTCTTAATATCATTGGATTGGCTTCATCAAACCTAGAGTTAGAGAACTCTTTAGGCATTCATAATCAGCAAAATTTTCAAGAGAAAATGAGTATTATCGCAGATAATATCAACTATATGTCAAATACTATTGATGACTTTCGAGATTTTCTCAACCCAGATAGAAAACAGCAGCTCTTCAATCCTGCTGATGTGATAGAAGAAGTACTCAAAATTCTTAAAGCACAACTCTTAAATAACAAGATTATCTTAACTGTAAAGAGAGATGATTCTATTGAGTTTTATGGAGTAGAAAACGAGTTTAAACAGGTACTTTTTGTGCTTATAAACAATGCAAAAGATGCAATAAAATCACAACAAAAGGAAAATCTTCTTATCCAAGGTGAGATTCATATCGAACTCACAACTATAAACGGAGAGAGTACTCTTTTCCTATGTGACAATGGAGGTGGTATTCCTAAAGACATCATTAACTCAGTCTTTGACCCCTACTTCACTACAAAGTTTGCTTCTTCAGGGACAGGCATCGGTCTCTACATCGCAAA
>JALUKS010000056.1 GCA_027056465.1 Sulfurimonas sp. | reverse complement strand
GTCGGATGACCAAGTGGAGTTTATGCATGAACTTGAAGAACTTGATGCAACTGTCGCTTCTGAAGTTTTTGACTCTCTGCATAAAGATGATCAAGAGGAGATAGAGAAGCTACAGACTTATGATGAAAATCAAGCTGGGGCTTATATGCAACTTGAACTCTTCACTGCTTTTGAGCATGAAGTGGTGCAGGATGTCATTAAGCGTTTCGCACGACTTCGTAAAGAGAATGAAGTCGAAAATGTCCAAAATCTTTTTATTACCGATGAGAGTATGAAACTTCGTTACTCTGTTGGTTTGGATGATTTGCTTATCTTTGACTTCTCAAAAACTATTATAGAAAATATCGAGGAGAGTGAGGAGAATTTTGATCCTATAAAAGCTGTTGATACAGAGGATATTAAAGAGGTTGTGCATATATTTGAGGAGTATGACCTCTCTGTTTTAGCTATTGTAAATGCTTACGGTATTCTCCTTGGGCGTATCACTTCAGATGATATTTATGATATTATCAACGAACATGCAACGGAACAGATGTATAATCTTGCAGGGGTTGATGATGAAGCAGAAGAGGATGAGGATATTCTCCTCGCTGGTCGTAAACGTGCCATTTGGTTAGCACTAAACCTCTTGACTGCCATCGCTGCGTCTCTAGTGATAGGACTCTTTTCGCAAACGCTAGAGAGTATGGTCGCCTTAGCGATTCTTATGCCTATCGTCGCTTCGATGGGAGGAAACGCAGGAACGCAGAGTCTGACTGTTGTTGTAAGACAACTCGCTCTAGGCGATATATCGCAAGGAGATGCCCTGCGTATTATAAAAAAAGAGGTCACTATCGCTCTAGCAAATGGATTGCTTTTTGCCATAATCATAGGTGTGATAGCCTCTGTTTGGTTTGACAAGGGAATGTTAGGGGTCGTTATAGGTCTAAGTATGATTATCAATCTCTTTATTGCTGGTCTCTTTGGAGCAACCATCCCACTTCTACTCAAACGTATGAAAGTCGATCCTGCCATAGGAAGTACGGTTATCTTAACCACAGCAACTGATATGATTGGCTTTTTTAGCTTTTTGGGTTTGGCAACATGGATATTGTTGTAAAATTATGAGAGAGTAGAGACCAAAAAAAAGCCCTACTACTCAATAAAGAGCAATATGACAGAGAATCATGTAAGACCTATTGCTCTTGGAAGGGTGTTTACTTGGTATTTATCATTCATTAGTAGATTATTTTGCTTATGTTTAATTAACAACATTTAAAAGAGTTTGAATAAGTTTGTGATATAGTGTTACTGGAATTTAGGTACTGATACAGAATTTATTACACTCCCGCATAATTTATTTAAGCAATTAAGCTATAATTCCACCAATGAAAAAGAAACCAGAATTCAGAGTTACATCTCCTTACCAACCAGCGGGTGATCAGCCTACGGCTATTAAAGAATTAACAGATTCTATACTGAAAGGAAATCGTTACCAGACCCTTGAGGGTGTTACGGGTAGTGGGAAGACGCACACTATGGCGCGGGTTATAGAGAATGTGAAGATGCCTACTATCATCATGACACATAACAAAACTTTAGCGGCTCAGTTGTACTCAGAGTTTCGCCAGTTCTTTCCAAATAATCATGTTGAGTATTTTGTTTCCTATTATGATTATTATCAGCCTGAGGCTTACATCCCTCGCCAAGACCTTTTTATAGAGAAAGATTCAGCTATCAATGATGAGCTAGAGAGGATGCGACTCTCCTCTACTGCTAATCTCCTCTCTTATGATGATGTTATCGTTATCGCTTCTGTTTCGGCAAACTATGGTTTAGGTGACCCCGAAGAGTATCTCAATATGGTACAAGCACTAGCCGTTGGTGATGAGATAAACCAGAAAAAATTACTTCTGCATTTAGTGGAGATGGGCTACTCTCGTAATGATAGCTACTTTGACTCTGGGCATATTCGTGTCAATGGGGAGAGTTTAGACATCTACCCACCCTACTTTGAGCAAGAGGCAATTCGTATTGAGTTTTTTGGGGATGAGATAGAGGCTATTTACACCTTTGAGATTATTGACAACAAGCGACTTGAAGATTTTAAAAATATCACTATCTATGCTTGTTCTCAGTTTAGTGTTGGGCAAGAGAAAATGGCTCTTGCTATAAAACGCATAGAAGAGGAGCTTGATGAGCGACTTGCCTACTTCACAAAAGAGGGGAAGCTTTTAGAACACCAACGGCTCAAACAGCGTGTCGAGTTTGACCTTGAGATGCTTCAAACTACGGGAATGTGTAAGGGTGTAGAGAACTACTCGCGTCTACTTACAAACAAAAAAGCTGGAGAAGCCCCCTTTACACTTCTGGATTATTTCGCACAGAACAACAAAGAGTATCTTGTTATCGTAGATGAGTCTCATGTCTCTCTTCCTCAGTACCGTGGGATGTATGCGGGAGATAGAGCGAGAAAAGAGGTCTTGGTTGATTATGGTTTTCGTCTGCCTTCTGCACTTGACAACCGACCACTCAAAGCTAATGAGTACATAGAGAAAGCTCCCTACTATCTCTTTGTTTCAGCAACTCCTGCTGAGTATGAGCTTGAAATGTCAAGTGTTACAGCAAAGCAAATCATCCGTCCAACAGGACTGCTTGACCCACTTATAGAGATAAAAAGCTCTGATAATCAAGTCGAAGATATTCACGATGAGATAAAAAAAGTCACTCTCAAAAATGAAAGAGTGCTTATAACTGTTCTCACAAAGAAGATGGCCGAAGCTCTTACAAAATATCTTGCCGACTTAGGCATAAAGGTGCAGTATATGCACTCAGATATAGATACCATTGAGAGAAATCAAATTATCCGAGCCTTGCGTTTAGGGGAGTTTGATGTACTCATAGGGATAAACCTCTTACGTGAGGGGCTTGACCTCCCTGAGGTAAGTTTAGTAGCGATACTTGATGCCGATAAAGAGGGCTTTTTACGAAGTGAGACTGCACTTATCCAGACTATAGGTCGTGGAGCGAGAAACGCCAATGGTCGTGTCATTCTCTATGCGAACCGTATTACAGGTTCTATGCAAAGAGCTATGGATAAAACAAGTGCAAGAAGAGAGATACAAGAGGCGCATAATAAAAAGCATGGTATCACTCCTACTACAACTATTCGAGCTTTAGATGAAAATCTCAAAGTCGATGATCATGGCGACCTCTATGCAAAACATAAGAAAAAAGATAAAATGCCAGCATCAGAAAAAAAAGCCATCACAAAAGAGCTTATGCTTAAGATGAAACAGGCTGCTAAAGAGTTAAACTTTGAAGAGGCAGCAAGACTCAGAGATGAGATACAAAAAATAAAACAGCTATAGGAAAAATAGATGGAAGATACATTTAGTAATTTAGAAACATACGGATACATAGGACTTTTTCTCTACTCACTCGGTGGTGGATTTGTTGCACTTTTAGGTGCTGGAGTACTCTCCTACTTAGGGAAGATGGATTTAGCTACCTCTATGAGTATAGCGTTTGTTGCCAATGTTCTTGGGGATATACTTCTTGTCTATCTTGCTCGTTATCAAAAGAGTATGATGATGGAGGGGCTTGGAAAACATAGACGTAAACTTGCTCTTGCTCATATCTATATGAAAAAGTATGGCTCTTGGATTATTTTGATACAAAAATTTATCTATGGTATCAAAACACTCATCCCTATCGCTATCGGTCTCACAAAGTATGATTTTAAAAAGTTTATAGTGCTAAATATCGGAAGCTCTGTTATCTGGGTAGTTGTAGTCGGATTTGGGAGCTACTACTCTGGGAGTGTTCTTGTGAAATTAGCCGAAACAGTAAGTGGTAAACCATGGATAGCACCTCTTATCTTAATTGTTTTAGGTGGTGGGTTGTGGCTCTATATGGAACAGGCTACAAAGAAGAGAGTAAAGAGGTAAAGTAAGTTTCTTGTTAAGGATTTAGATTTGCTGAAGATAGTACAAAATATCCAACTAAGGTAAGGCTTAAAGCCTACCGTGTTGGATTTTTGTGCTAGATTTAGTGAAGATAAATTTTTAAGAGCCTATTATTGGTCCGAATGGGGCAAAGTCCGTATGCTCTCCATCTTGATACTTCTTATAGTTAGCAACAAACATCTCAGCAAGTTTATCTCTAGTTACATCAAAAAGTTCTTTATCTTCCCAAGCATTACGAGGGTTAAGAACTTCTGGCTTAATATCGCCAAGAGTTTTCGGTACACTTAATCTAAATGTTTTTGTTACATCAAACTCACTCTCATTAATACTACCATCTAAGATAGCATTGATACAAGCACGAGTATTTTTGATACTCATACGTTTTCCAACGCCATAAGCACCACCAGTCCAACCAGTGTTTACAAGATATACATTTACATTATGCTCATCAATTTTCTTACCAAGAAGATCAGCGTAAACTGTTGGGTGTAGAGTCATAAATGCCTCTCCAAAACATGCAGAGAAAGTTGCAACTGGCTCAGTGATACC
>JALUKS010000055.1 GCA_027056465.1 Sulfurimonas sp. | reverse complement strand
TTATAGCAAATTTTACTCTTTAGTCTTGAAAATATGTCATTTTGCAATGGAATGGGTGGATTTCTTGCCGTTAGGCTTCATATAACTATTTATTCATTAGCAGTATAGCTGTTTTAACCTTAAAATACATAAATAACTAGCAAATAATATGCACTATTAACAGAAGAAAAACACAATATATGCTAAATTTCATAACAAAATACAATTTTTCAACTCTAATCCTTAAAGAAGAAGTGCTGTTTTTATTATTATTTCCAGTTATCGAGGCAAATGTGTTGTATTAACTGCAAATATTCCATTAAAAGAGCATACGTTTGCTTAAAATTCTTAATGAAATATTATGGAAGTTAGGAAGAAAAGTTGCTGGATATAGTAATTATTGTTGCATTTTTATTTACTTCTTAACTCCCCAAAACATCAATAACAGCGTTCCCCTCTAAACTCTCAAGTATCTTACTATCGACTCGTATCGCTGAATCTATCACGACGTTATGCAGTTTTGAGACTATGGTTATACTTAGAGGTCTGTTTCCTCTGTTTTGGTTTATGAGTGTGTAGAGTCTATCTAGTACTGTTGGGTCTGCGTCTAGTCTTACTGCTAAGTTTATAGGTGTTGGAGGAGCTTCTTGAACCTCTTTTTTTACCTTCTTTGTCTCGCGTTTGGCTTCTTTTAGGGTCATTATCTTGCTTATGCCTATACGAGGACCGAAGTCTGTATGTGTTATCTTGCCTTTAAATGCTATGGGTTCATCTTGATTCATCTCATCGAGTTTTTCGAGTTTATCTGAAAAAAGCATTATCTCTATATTTCCATGAAAATCCATAAGGTTTACTATACCAAACTGGTTGCCTTTTTTACTCATCTTTATCGTAACCTCTTCGACCTTACCGATGAAGATTGCATACGAACCATCCTTGACACTCTCTAGCTCTGAAGAGAGAGTATAGTTTAGCTCGCTCATCTCCTCTCTATAATCATCCATAGGGTGACCACTTACATAAAATCCTAGTGTATCTTTCTCAAACTCCAAAATCTCTTTAAGCTCATACTCCTCACCATTTGTCAAATGCAACTCTACCGTTGTTATCTCTTCATCATCCCCAAAGAGACTTCCCACTGCATTTTTCTTCGCTTCACTCGCTTTTTTTGCAGTATCTACTATGAGTTCTATCTGGTCAAGGAGTGATTTACGAGAGTAACCATATCTATCAAATCCACCTGATTTTATTATCGCCTCTATAACTCGCTTGTTTACCTTTGATGGCTCTATTCGATTAACAAAATCTTGCCATGAAGTGTAGTCACCATTTTTCTCACGCTCTTCAAGCATAGCCTCGATGGCAGCCTGTCCTACTCCCTTGATACCACCAAGACCGAAAAGAACGATGTCCCTTCCCTCTTTGGTAATTGCAGAGAACTCTAGCTGAGAGTCACAAACATCGGGGGGACCTAGTTCTATGCCCATACGTTTGACCTCATCGATGTAACGAACAACTTTTTCTGTATTGTCCTTATCTGATGTAAGAAGTGCCGCCATAAACTCATTTTCATAGTAAGTTTTTAGCCATGCCGTTTGAAAAGTTACCATAGCATACGCAGCAGAGTGCGACTTGTTGAAACCATACCCAGCAAACTTCTCAATCAAATCAAAAAGAGCCGAGGCAAGCTTATAATCAAGCCCTAGTTTTTGTGCACCCTCAGAGAAGAGTCGGTTATACTTCTCCATCTCCTCAACTTTTTTCTTCCCCATAGCACGACGAACGATGTCTGCCCCACCAAGACTCATTCCCCCGATAATCTGTACTATCTGCATAACCTGCTCTTGATAGACAATCATTCCATAAGTTGGTCCAAGTGTATCTTTAAGTAGATCAAAACTCACCTCTTCAAAGGGATAAAAGACTTTCTTGCGTCCATGCTTACGCTCGATGAAGTCATCAAGCATTCCAGACTCCATAGGTCCTGGTCTATAGAGTGCCAAGACTGCGATAAGGTCTTCAAAGTTATCAGGTTTAAGGCGTTTGTTAAGGTCTTGCATACCACTTGACTCTATCTGAAACATCCCCACCGTTTCACCCGTTTGGATAACCTCATAAACATGTTTATCGTTTACATCTATCTCATCCCAGTTTACATCTATGTCATAACGGCGTTTAATAAGTTTGATGGCATTTTGGATAACATCAAGCGTTTTAAGTCCAAGGAAGTCAAACTTGATAAGGTCTATATCTTCCATATAGTTTAGCGAGTACTGCGTTACAAAGGTATCTTCGCCCGATGGCTTATAGATAGGTGTCTTTTTCCAAAGCTCTTCATTGGAGATAACCACACCAGCAGCATGGATACCAGAGTTGCGTTTAAGCCCCTCCAGTTTTTTAGCAAACTCCCAAACACGTTTCGCGTTTGCATCGCTCTCTATAAGTTCAGAGATTTTTGGCTCTTTTTGAAACGCACCATCTCTGAACTCTCCACCCTTCATTTTACCATTGAGCGTAATACCTAGCTCATCAGGAATGAGTTTTGCCATCTTATCGGCTTGACTCAGTGGCATATCTAAAACGCGAGCAACATCACGAATGACTCCCTTTGCTAGAAGTGAACCAAAAGTAATAATCTGTGCAACTTGATTACGCCCATACTTCTCAACAACATAGTCTATCACTTCCCCACGACGAGCCTGCATAAAGTCCATATCTATATCGGGCATACTTACACGTTCAGGGTTCAAGAAACGCTCAAAGAGCAGGTCATACTTCATAGGGTCGATGTCGGTGATGTCAAGTGAAAATGCCACGAGACTTCCAGCAGCCGAACCACGCCCTGGTCCTACGGCGATACCCATCTTCTTTGCAGCGATAACAAAATCCCAAACGATCATCATATATCCTGGGAATTTCATAGAGTTAATGATGTCCATCTCATAGACTAAACGCTCTCTATACTCTTCATGGCGCTCCTCTGGAACGATTTTAAGGCGATTTATAAGTCCCTGTTTGCATTTATAAACAAAATACTCTGCATCATTCTTATCAGCTGCGAGCATATGGAGTTTTTTCTCCTCTTCAGTCGCGTTTGCAGGGAGAGGTGCATCATCCTCATGGTCTATCTCCAGCCCCTCTGCCTTAGCATACTCTTTGGTAAACTTGAAGTTAGGTGGTGTTGGCGTTTTGACAATAGGCACAAAAGGCTCACACTTATTGACTATCTCTTGTGTATTTTCAAGTGCTTCTGGAATATCAGCAAAAATTCTTGCCATCTGTTCAGGCGACTTGAGATAGAACTCATGCACGGAGTGACGCATACGGTTTGGGTCATCATAGAGTTTATTCATCCCGATACACATAAAAGCTTCATGATACTGTGCATCGTTTGGATAGGTATAGTGCGTATCGTTTGTTGCTATCACTTTTATGCCTGTCTCACGAGATATTTTAAGTATCTGCTCATCTATAAAGAGCTGATCGCCGATACCGTGACGCATAAGCTCAAGATAAAAATCCTCGCCAAATATCTCTTGGTACTCACGAGCCACCTCTAAAGCCCCATCGTACCCTAGCGCACCATTACGGACATTTCTCTCATTGGCAAGATTGAGATGCCATGAGACTTCACCTTGCAGACATGCAGAGCTACAGATAATCCCCTCACTATGCGCACGAAGCTCATTTTTGTTAATGCGTGGAAAGTAGTACATCCCTTTAATAAATGCCTGAGAGGAGAGATACATAAGGTTTTCATACCCCACTTTATTTTTCGCATAGAGACAGACATGAAAACGCTGTTTTGTGCTTCTATCATTTATCTCTTCACCATTATGGATATACCCCTCTATCCCGATAATAGGCTTGATACCAGCTGCACTCATCTGCTTGTAGAAGTCAATAGCCCCAAACATATTTCCGTGATCAGTCATAGCAACAGAGGTCATACCGAGTTTTTTCACTTCAGTCACTAAGTTTGTAAGTTTGTTTGCACCATCGAGGAGAGAGTACTCTGTATGGAGATGGAGATGGGTGAAGGGTTGTATGCTCAAAAGAGACTCCTATAAAGTAAGAAATTATAGAGTTATTATAGTGAGTTTCTCTTAATTTTGCTTAAGGGTATTATAAAAAAGCTCTTTATTGGTTTTTGCATTTTTTAAACTTGAGTGTTTGAAAATCAAGAACAACATGAATCACTTTGCCATGAGGGCAGAATTGTTAGTTAAAGGTATGTAAGGTCAGCTGTTAATAGAAGGAAAAAGCAAAATATGATAAAATTCATGACAAAATGCAATATTTTTAAGATATTTACAATTTTTTAACTATTATCCTTAAAAGAAAAAATGTTATTTTAGTTTATATTCGCTGTTATTAAGGCAGATGTGTCGTATTAATTGCAAATATTCCATTAAAAGAGCATAAGTGAGCTTAAATTTTAGGGGAAAATTATGGAAGTTAAGAAGAAATTACTTGATATTGTTCGGGATACTGTACGATTTAAGCATTATAGTTTATCTACTGAGAAGACTTATATACATTGGATAAAGCACT
>JALUKS010000054.1 GCA_027056465.1 Sulfurimonas sp. | reverse complement strand
CAAACAGCTCCCCAAATCTATAGGATAACCAGAGATAGAGTGAAATCTCTTTGACCATATCCTCTGCACGAAGAAGCTCATCAGTTGTGCGAGCATGGTCATCCATAAGCACTGGAGGTATGTAATGGACACTTGTTTTTTGCTCTAAGGCATAGATATAGGACTCATAAGATTGAATAATGTAGGGTGATTTTAGCGTGAGTGGCGCGCAGGCAAGATGGTACTTTGTCGCAATATCTAAATCATAACTATCAACTATCTTTGAAGCTTCAAGCATATCATCAAGGGAAGAGGCATAAAAAGGTCCATTGAACTCCATATTTTTTACAAAAAAGCTAAGAATTACCTCGAGCGAGTTCTCTTCTAAAATTTTCGCTACCAGTTTTATATGCTCTAGGTTTGCCATCACTTTAAAAGGGATAGTTATCTCTTTTGCCTCTTTGTTGAAGTTCTTTTTCACTATTCGTAGGGCTTCATGGTTAAGTGCGCCGACATGCCCCTCTTCACTTAGTCCATATCGCCCTGCACGTCCTGCTATCTGATGTACTTCAGAGGGCATAAGGTGTCGCTGGGTTATGCCATCAAACTTCTCTGCTTTTGAAAATAGTATGGTTTTTATAGGGAGGTTCATCCCCATAGCGATGGCGTCAGTTGCGATAAGTATCTGCGTTTCACCAGCACGAAAACGCCGTGCCTCTTCGCGCCGTACTTCAGGAGAGAGGTTTCCATAAACGACACTCACACTAAAGTTTTTCGAGAAGTTCTGCTTCAAACGCAGTACCTCTTTACGACTAAATGCGATGATAGCACTTCCCTCTGCAACATCTTTGGGGTCAGTTGGTGCGTCTAGTAGAGTGAGTGGGTTCATTCGCTCAAACTCTATGATTTCAAGCTCTTCGCCAAGGTACTCTGCGAGGGCGATTATTGCCTCTTTTGAGTTGGTAGATCCTGTCATGATGATCTCTTTTGCAGGCGCTCCGATGATGGCGTTTGCCCATGCCCAGCCACGGTCACGGTCATCTATCATCTGCACTTCATCTATGACACAGACATCGACATCTACCTCATAGTTCATCATCTCTATAGTCGAGCTAATATGCGTCGCCTCATCATCAAGTATCTGCTCTTCACCTGTTATAAGGGAACTCTCTATGCCCTGTTCTTTCAGCGTTTCATACCCCTCAAGTGCAAGCAGACGCAGAGGTGCGAGATAGTAGCCCGTATCTGCCTCACGGAGTTTTTGCATAGCTCTGTAGGTCTTACCACTATTTGTAGGTCCTATGTGAAGTGTTAGTTTTCTTCGCATCTCTCGTGCCATTGGAAAGAGGTTTTTAAAGTCACGAATAGTCCGTGCAAGTAGCTCATGTCTCTGTTTTTTGATAAGCAAATCAGAGATAGAATGCACAAAACGGCGAATAACTTTTCTCTTTATCTTCGAGGTAATAGTAAGCGAAGAGGGCATCAACTCATGCAAGAACTCATAAACACGAGTGTGTAGCTCTTCATCACTCAGATGTAGAAGTGTCGCATACTTTTGGCACTCGCCCACAAGCGCAGAGAGTTCAAGTAAAAACTCTCTCTCATGCTCCTCTTTTGCCTCCTCTTGAATCCCATCAAAATTAAAACGCTGAGAAGTCCAAATCTCTTCAAGAACTTCATCAAGTTCTATATGTAACTCTAGGTTATACGCTAACTTCACCTCAGAGTGAGGTAGCTCTATCTGCTCAGTAACCTCTAACAAGAGTTCCCTCTCATGAACTACTATCTCTGCAACCTCTATCTTTTTATGGATAATTCCTTTAAGAATTTTCTGCCCGATAAGTGGGTAGTTAAGAGCAGTTTTTGGAGGAGAAGCACGAAGAGCTGTTACAATTTGGTCAGTTGTGAGGTAGGAGTGCGGTATCTTTAAACTCTTGATAAACTTCTCTATACTCTCCTGTTTGGCTTTTACAGTTTCAAGTTTATCATTGCCTATCATCGCCACTATCTCTTCAAAACTTAACTCATCTAGCATTTGGTAATCGTAGGGTTTTGTGTTGAGTGTGAGTATCTTATGAAAAGATTGTCCGTAGAGTTCGTACTTGAGCGAAGCATTAAACTCAAAACTCTCATCTATATCGAAACTCCCCTCAAGCTCTTTTTCTAGTGCCTCGCGTTTCGCCTCATAACGAATATGGCGAAGCTTTGACTCCATCTTCTCTATGGTTATCTTCTTACTTCGCATCGTAGCAAACGCATCATAAAGGGCGATTGCCTCCTCTTTGCTTACATCAAGCTCACCGAGAAGCATCTCTATCTTATCATCTCTATCGAAGCTAGGATGGACTTTTTTCTCGCCTCTATAGATTTCGCCATTGTTCTCAAAAAACTTTAGAATATCTTGTCGATACCCACCATCAGCCTCACTCCAAATCATACGCAGCGTTTTTACCATCAGCTTTTTGTTATGCTCGATGTCATAGATACCCAGTGCGCCGAAGAGTTCACTAAGTGTTTGGGAAGATACTCTCTCCACGCCTACATCAAAAGGATCATCTCCGAAGAACTTACGAATGTGTTGGTTTATTTTACTTTTTTTTCTGTTTTTCTTAGCCATAAATCCCTCTAATAGTGTGTAATATTTAATATAACAACAAACTTTCCATCTTTATCTTCTACAGTCATCTCTGAATCTATAGGTTGCTTTCTTCTCTCTAATGTCTCCATAAGTTTCACAAGAACAACTTCGTAATGCTTAAAGAGTGGTACTTTTATCTTTTTTATCTTGCCATAGTGTATCTCATCACCTATCGCTTTTATCGCTTCATCATAAATCGCTTCATTTGTAATATACTGGTAGAAGTAAGCGCGCATAAGTTTGATATTTTCTAAAAGTGCTACTCTATCATCTGGAAGAAGTGAACTATTTGTTTTTGCACGATTGACAAGGTCATGTACATAATCGTGTGCTTTTTTATCGCGTACTATAAAAGCATTCTCTATTGTTTTGACATATTTTTTAAGCTTTTCTAAAAGTGCATGAGCAGAAAGCTTTCTACCCTTTGTTTTATAGAGATGCTCGGTTGTCTCTGATGGCCCATAACTTAAAGCTTCAAGAAGTGAGACGGTAGCCTGTAAGTAGATATATCTATCTGGCTGACTATGATCAAAACTCACACCATGTTTCGAGATAAGTGGAAAATCACCAACATACTTTAACTCCATATTTAGACTCCATGCTTTTTAGTGACTGCATTATAGCAATATTCAATTTAAGGATAGCTCTAAATGCCTTAGTGTATAATAGCTTTATGAAATATCCAGATGAATGGACTCAAAAAGAGTTCTTAGAACATAAACGCGACTTAGAGAAAGAGGGGGTGGAGGTAGTGCTTGTAGATACTATTCTCTCCCCTATTGAGAAAGCCAAGACTATAGTCTATAACCCTTATGAACTTCAAAACTATCCCGATGGAACTGTTTTTGTTTTCTATTGCGACAGTGGTAAGGCGACAAAAAATCGGCTAAAAGAGTACAGAGAAAAGTTTCCCACTATGCACTGTATCTCTCTTAGGGGTGGTCGTGGTTACTGGCGAGTCAATATGCAACTCCTAGAGCCATTAAACGATGACTAAACAGATAAAAGAGTTTCGCCTATGCCTAGATGAAGAGCGTTTTTATGATGCACATGAAGCACTCGAAGAGATATGGTTTCCACGGCGTTTTGAAGAGTCTCATGAAGTGATGTATCTCAAAGGTCTTATCAATGCTGCAGTGAGTTTTGAGCTTCTAAAACGCGGTCGGGTAAAACAGAGTAAAAAAGTTTGGCTCAACTATCTCAAGTATAGACAGCTTTTTTTTAAAACGGACTCTAAGCACCTTAATGAGTTCTATCAGCTCTCACGATATATAGAAGCTCTCCATTTGAAAGTTCACCACTTCTCTTAGGTTATTTTGATAAAATAAGTTATAATTCCGCAAAAAATTTACGGAGAATAAAGCATGACAAAAATAGTACTAAGTTTAGCACTTACCTCATCACTTATGATGGCAGCAGAAGTAGCCCAAGACCAAGTAAAACTTGCAGCAGATATTGAAACAGCAAAAGCTGAGAAGAGTGCAGCAGAAAATAAGCTCAAATCACTTCTGGCACAACTTCCACAAGACCAAGAAATCAAAACACATATAAAACTTGGATACATCAAAACTGATGGTAACACAAATACAGAAACATTCTCTCTTGATGGTTCTTTCAAAAAAGCATGGGGGAAAAATAGTGGCTCTATCTCCTTTGATGGTCAATATGGAAATGCTGATGGGATTCTAACAAAAAACAAATACGCTACTGAGCTTCAGTATGCTTATCTTTTTACAGATACACTCTCTTTTACTTATTTAGTTGGGTATAAAAATGATAAATTTTCATCTTATGACTACCAATCCTACACTGGTCCTGGTATGAAGTGGGGTGCATATAAGTCTGACAAACAGAAGCTTAACTTACAAGCTTCTATCCTTTATTCTCAAGATGTTTTACAAAGTGTTACTCCTCCAGCAGATGACACGAATA
>JALUKS010000053.1 GCA_027056465.1 Sulfurimonas sp. | reverse complement strand
AAAGATAGATCAAACGCAGAGATATTGGTGCATAATATCATCAAAAAATCACTCCGTATCACTTCTGATATAGAGATAAATGAACTCAAACAACTTCAAGTGCATATGCAAGAACACTACCTTATAAATGCTTCTATCTTTCAAAGTCTCCCTGATTACTGGGGTTTAGGACAGAACTTTCCAGTGATGCCTATTCATCATCTGGAGCAAAAGCCTCTTCGTGGGGCTTCCATCTGGGATATAACCTGTGATAGTGATGGAGAGATAGGTTTCAACCCCTCTGCCCCACTCTACTTGCATGATATTGACCTTACAAAAGAGGAGTATTTTCTTGCATTTTTTAATACTGGTGCTTATCAAGAAACACTAGGTATGTCGCATAATCTTTTTACTCATCCAAATGAATATACTATAAATGTAAACGAGAAAGGGTTTAGAATTAGCAATACAAAAGAGTCCAAAAATATTTTAGAAATCCTCTCCTCTATGGGCTATGACTCTCAAGGAGTTTTAAACAAGCTTAAAGAAGAACTCTCTAAAAGTGACTTTATTACAGAGAAAGAAAAAAGTGCTACACTTTCAAAACTAGAGACTTATATGTATCAAAATGGGTATCTAAGAACAACAAACTAGAGGTTTTTATGGGGATTTATGCAGATATAAAAGAGGACTTTTCAAATGCGTACCACAATGACCCTGCCCTTAACTCTAAGATAGATTTTCTTTTTAACTATCCTGGGGTTTGGGCTGTTGCATGGTATCGCATCGCTAACAGACTCCATCGTGCAAACTTCAAGCGTTTAGCCCGTATGATTATGGGTCTCAACCAAATCTTCACACATATTGATATCCACCCTGCTGCTACTATTGGGCAACGTGTATTTATTGACCATGGAACTGGTGTTGTCATAGGCGAAACAGCCATCGTTGAGGATGATGTTCTTATCTATCAAGGGGTTACTCTTGGTGGCGTTTCACTCACTCATGGCAAACGCCACCCTACCATCAAAAAAGGTGCTGTTATCGGTGCTGGTGCAAAAGTCCTTGGAAATATCACTATTGGTGAGTATGCAAAGATAGGGGCAAATTCTGTTGTTGTTAAAGAAGTACCTGATTGCTCTACTGCTATCGGTATCCCTGCTCATGTTATAGAAAAAGGTCGCTGTAAAGATCCATTTATGCACAATATGCTTCCAGACATCAACAAAGAGATGTTTGAGTATATGCTCAAGCGTGTTGCAGTTTTAGAGCATATTTTAGTCGAAGACAACAAGGATTTACTGACTCAAGACCTTGAACTCGAACATATTTACGAATCTTTTATTAAATCTATGAAAAGTTAAGCCACCTTAGCTTATATCTATTATTATTTTAGTATAATTATTTCAATATTATATTGGAGATTTTTTATGCTAACAAATCGTGTAAACACACTATCTGAATCAATTACTATCGCAGTATCAACTCTTGCACAAGAGCTTAAAGCTGAGGGTAAAGATATATTAAGTTTTTCTGCTGGCGAACCTGACTTTGGTACACCACAAGTTATTAAAGATGCAGCTATTGATGCAATTAACAACAACTTTACAAGATATACTGCTGTTGATGGGATTCCCGATCTTAAAAAAGCTATTGCCAATAAACTTAAACGCGATAATGATCTTACTTATGCACCTAATCAAATCATAGTAAACAATGGAGCAAAGCACTCACTCTTTAATCTCTTTTCTGCAACTATTGATAAAGGTGATGAAGTTATCATTCCATCTCCCTACTGGGTTACGTATCCTGAACTTGTAAAGTATTGTGGTGGAACTGTTGTGGAGATAGAGACTCAAGATATTTCAGCATTTAAAATCACACCTGAGCAACTAAAATCTGCACTTACACCAAAGACAAAAATGCTTGTTCTTACAACACCATCAAATCCTACGGGAAGTGTTTACTCAAAAGAGGAACTCACTGCACTCGGTAAGGTTCTTGAGGGTACGAAGGTAATAGTGGCAAGTGATGAGATGTACGAGAAACTTATCTATGAGGGTACATTTGCTTCAGCAGCTTCAGTAAGTCAAGATATGTATGAGCGAACTGTAACTATCAATGGTCTTAGTAAATCAGTAGCGATGACAGGATGGCGTTTTGGTTATATGGCTGCACACAACAGAGAACTTATCCAAGCAACAAAAAAGCTTCAAGGACAAAGCACTTCAAACATCAACTCTATCACTCAAATGGCAGCTATAGTTGCACTTGATGGCAAAGCTGATGCAGATATTGAGATGATGCGCGTAGAGTTTAAGGCTCGTCGTGATGAAGCTGTAAAACTTTTTAATGCGATAGAGGGACTTAGTGTTCTTAAACCTGATGGTGCTTTTTATCTTTTTGTAAATATTCAAGAGATTAGTAATGACTCACTTACATTTGTCAAAGATTTACTAGCGAAAACTGGTGTAGCCGTTGTTCCAGGTGTTGGTTTTGGAAGTGAAGGGTATTTTAGATTTAGTTTTGCGACTGATATTGAGAGTATTCGTGCAGGAATTGCACGTATTGAAAAGTTCGTAAAAGAGCTATAGAGACTCTTTTACAAAAAGAGGGTTTTAAAACTCTCTACTTGAGAGCCTCTAAAGATTTGATAACTTCATCTAAATTATCCATAGGAATATGTACTTTCCAATCAGGTGTTTCGCTGTTCCCAGCTAAAGAGATACCGATACTTGCTACTGGTGCACTCTCTTCTCCATAAGGTTTCTCTATTTTAGTTATAGAGATTATCCCTTTTTTTGTTGCATGTAGTGGAATTGTTGTCATTTTTCTATCCTTTTGTCTATTTTATTATTTACTTTATAAGTCTAGCTAACTTCACCTGAAGTTTAAGCCATACTCTATGATCCATCAGAGGAAATCCTGCAAATGTTTTGCCACTCTCTTTAATAGTTTTAGTAACACCACTTCTCGCAGCAAATGTGGAAAAGGCTGCTACTTCTAAGTGTCCAGCAAATGCAGCTTGTCCACCTACTACGACATTACGTCCTAGCTTTGTAGAGCCTGCACTTCCTGATTGGGCTACAAAAACAGAGTATTCACCTATTTCACAGTTATGCCCAATCTGTACAAGATTATCTATACGGACACCTTTTTTAAGGAGTGTAGATTTAAATACAGCACGGTCAATAGTAGTAGAACTTCCTATCTCTATATCATCTTCTAAAATCACATTCCCATTTTGATAAATCTTTTTATGTTCACCTAATTGATTTGTTGCAAAGCCAAATCCATCACTACCGATTGTAGAATTTGCATGAATAGTTACACTATTACCTATCTTACAGTCGCGATATATTACAACATTAGGATAAAGAGTGACATTATCGCCAATTTCTACATTTGAGCCTACATAAACTCCCGCCATAATCTGAGTATTTTTCCCAACTATAGCACCATTTGCTAAAGTTGCATTTGGTGAGATTACACTCCCCTCACCCACAACTGCTTTAGGAGAATCAATATCTTCAAGTGCAGGTGCAAAGTATGCAGAAATTACTGCCATTTTCCAGTAAGGATTATCTACTACCAAAGCAGTAGCTCCACTTGGAACAGCATCTTGAGTTGCACTATCACATATAATAGCTCCAGCATGAGACTCTTGTATATCTTTGATATACTTTGAGTTACTTACAAAGGAGAGCTGTGTTGCATCTGCATCCTTAAGTGTACTCATAGAACTTATTTCTCTTTCTTCACCATTAAAATCTACACCAATAATCTTTGCTATTTCACTAAGTTTCATATATTTACCTCTCCAGTGCAATTGCACCACTTCTTACTATCTCTTTAGGGTTATAGCGCTTTATAGCCTTGAGAAAGTTATTGACCCGTTTGGGTTCATCTGCTACCATTACTATAATTGTACTCTCACCCGCATTGACTATTTTACCATTGTATGCTTCGCATAGAACATGAATATCACTCAGTTTTTCGCTTGCTGAAAATTTTACCATCGCCATCTCTTTCTCAACCATATCTTCATGTTCGTAAACACGAAGAACAGGTATAAGTTTATGGAGTTGTTTTGTTATCTGCTCGATAACACGAACACTTCCAGAGGTAACAATTGTTAAACGAGAGTATTTACTCTCTGGAATAGGAGCGACCGTTAGAGAGGTGATATTATAGCCACGTCCAGAAAAAAGATCAGTAATTCGAGAGAGTACACTCGCTTCATTAACTACGACGACTGAAACTACTCTTCTTTCACTATTATCATTCATTATTTGCTCTCCTTTTTCTCTAGTAACATCATATTAAATAGACTGCCACCTGATGGTACCATCGGCATAACATTTTCCATTCTATGCACGATTACTTCTATAAATGCAACCACATTTTTCTCAATTGCATCCTTAAGAGCAGCGTCAAACTCCTCTTTTGTGTGAACCCTATACCCTACTCCACCAAAAGCTTCAGCGAGTTTCACAAAGTCTGGTTGTACAGAAAGATCTGTCTCTGCATGGCGTTTATCATAAAAGAGTGTCTGCCACTGACGAACCATACCAAGAAAGTTATTATTTAAGATAATGTTAACAACTGGTATCTTCTTCTCAACCGCAGTCATAAGCTCTTG
>JALUKS010000052.1:3571-4626 GCA_027056465.1 Sulfurimonas sp. | reverse complement strand
CAATATAGAGTCAAGACCTCTTTGGAAACCAATGAGTTTGCAAAAAGCTTTTAAGGGATGTGAGACTATCATAAACGGTACAGGAGAAAAACTTTTTCATAGAGGCCTTTGCCTTCCTAGTGGAACCTCTTTAGAAAACAAACAGATAGATCTCATCTGTGAGTTATTGCTCCATCAATAAATCCCCTCACATGAGGGGATTATAGGCTTGTAAGAGTTAGTTTACCATTTTCTTACAATTTTATGACAAGCAACACAATTTTTAATAATGCTCCCTGTATTATTAAGAGCATCATAAAATTTGCTCTGAAGAATATCATTCTTCATTTTTGCCTGATTCATATCAATACCATTAGAGTACCCTAAAGCTCTATTTAGTAAATTCTGTTTACCTTTTGGTAAATGACTTTTCATATCAGCTTCTTTGAAAAGTTTGTTTCCTTCATATAGTTCATCAAGACCGTCTATAATCAAAGCTTTGCTGCTATATAGATACCCTTTTTGAATTTTAGAAAGTCCACTCTCCATTTTGTGCATACTTACACTCATTTTATTATCAGCAATCAGTGAAGTTGCTGCGATTATTAAGGCTAAAACAGTTTTTTTCATATTAATGCTCAATTCCCGCGTTAGCGAATTCGTTCTTTTTCCAAGCGTATGCAAAAAATGCAAGCACCAATGCAAAAAGAATAAAATATTTACCAAGCTCTCCTCTGTCTTCTTTTTTAGGATCACCAACAACATCCAAATAGTTAATCACTTTCGCTTCTGTTTCTTCTGTAAGACCAACTCTTGGCATACCGGTTCCTAGAAGAATTTTTTGCGGATCGTTAATAAACTTGTGTAGATACTCTTCACCTTGTGATTTGATCATCTGAGAAAGATCAGGAGGAATTGAACCTAAATAGGGTTTTAATGTAGAAATATCTGCTTTTGCAACTACTTTATCATACTTAACACCGTGACATCTACCGCACACAGCAATGGTTACTTCTTTATCCCCTAGAGTATCAACAGGTTTTGCTATAGAATTAAAGTAAGCAACAATATTTGCG
>JALUKS010000052.1:0-3561 GCA_027056465.1 Sulfurimonas sp. | reverse complement strand
GTATTAAAAGCCGTATTTGCAGGATTTTTAATAAAATTAAACAAGAAAACATCATCATACAAGCTTCCCGCATTGGAAAGATCTGGAGGAAGAAGTCCATTTCCTGCAATTAAATCTGCTTCGCTCATCATGGTTAGATTATCAACTTTAACAGTATGACAAGCAGCACAGTTGTTTGCAACCTGTTCTTTACCTTTTGCAACATCCCCGCTAGCTATCATATTTAACACCGTATTTCTATCAAGGCCTGTAGTTTTTCCGTTTAGATCACTAAACTGATAATCAGGTTCACTCGTATGAGGGTGCATAATATGGTGTGCATAAGGCTCAATACCATAATAGGTTAGTAGGGTAAAGCCTACTATTACCAATAATATCTTAATCTCTCTCATAATTAACCCTCTCTTCTTTTTTTCTCAATGGTTGAAAATAGAGGCATTATAATAAGCACAAGTGTCAACCATGACACAGAAAGAACAAAACCAACCCAGGCGTTTGCTCCAGTAGGTGGCAATTTGCCCCAAACAGTAAGTCCTATCATTACAAATAAAAATGCCCAGAACCAATATTTCATTAACGGTCTTTTGTGCATAGGTGCGACATGATTTGTATCCCTATCTAAAAATGGAAAGATAAAAGGAAACGCATTTGCAATACCAAAGGCAGCCAATCCCATATTCGCATTAAAGAAAAAGCCTCTAAGCACCTCATAGCTCCATAAGAAATACCACTCAGGATAGATGTGAGGAGGTGTTTTCATTGAGTTTGCAGGGATAAAGTTAATCGGATCCATTGCAAAACCAAAATGATAAAAAACAAGATAGAAGAAAAATACTAAAAATACAGCCAGCGTAAATATATCTTCTGCCATAAATGTTGGCCAAAAAGGCATAACTTTTGATCTGCTTCTATCTCCGGCTTTAAATTTTCTAGCTTCTGCTTCATAGTCGATATCCTCACCGTCTTGGTTATTAACATGAGGAATTCTAAGAGCATACATGTGAGCACCAAGTACACCCATGATAATTAAAGGAATAACAAGTACATGTAGTGCAAAAAATCTAGTTAGTGTAGCATCTTCAACAACAAAATTACCCCTAATCCAAACAACTAAATCAGGACCAATTACAGGAATTGCACCGAACAGGTTTGTGATAACCTGTGCCGCCCAAAAACTCATCTGTCCCCAAGGAAGCATATATCCACTAAATCCCTCTGCAGAAAAAGTAGCAAGCAAAAGAGCACCTGTAATCCAGATCATCTCTCTGCCTTTTTTATAACTTCCATAATAAATTCCTGTAAACATATGGATATATATAGCCAAAAATACAATAGAAGCACCAACTGCATGGATATGTCTAAATAGCCATCCAAAACCAACTTCTTGCATAATAGTATAGTTTACACTGTAAAACGCCAACTGAGTATCCGGCTTATAATACATAAGCAAGAACATACCAGAAATTGTCAGAATCATAAACATTGTTGCCAAAATCATACCAAATGACCATAAGAAGTTTATGTTCTTTGGAATCCAATACTCTAATGCAATAACTCTAGCAAGCTCTTTTGTGGCTAATCTCTGGTCTAGCCACTCACCAACACTGTTTGCTTTCTCAAAATGCGCCATTCATCACCCCTTAACTATTTGCTTGTTTAAGTTTGGCATACTCTGGACCCTCTTTTCCGAGAACCAGCTTTGTACCATCTATTTTAAAAGGAGGAATAACCATTGGCCTTGGAGGTGGGCCAAATGTATTAACACCACTTGAATCAAATTCACCACCGTGACATGCACATTTAAATATCTCCCCTGTCCATGCAGGAATACATCCAAGATGTGTACAGATAAGGATAATAACGGTAAATCTCTCTCCGTTTACTATCACATCTCTATTGTCATTAGGTTTCATCTCTGAAGTTTTTTTCATAATTAAAACAGGTTGACCTCTAAATTCAACTCGACCTATCTCTCCTGCTCCCATAGCTCCTGTTTCCACGGTTGTTACACCGGCGGCTACAACACTTGGAAGTGGATCCCATGCTCTTTTCATGCCATACAAGGCAGCACCACCACCCACTGTGGCTGTAATACCAAGAGCGGCTCCGGCACCTTTAAAGAATGCTCTTCTTTTGCAATCTGCCATTCTTGACTCCTTTCTGTATAATTTCTCATTTTTAAGATATTCTCCTAAAAAGAATTTCACTTGGGTTTTAATCTCTCAACAAGTGAAGATAAAAGATATAGCTACCATTGAAAGAAAAATATCTCACAATATTTATGCTATAGCCTTTATTTGCAAACGCTTATTCTAGTGAAAATAGCTTGGGGTTATCCTTAACCTTTGTCAAGAAAGTGAATTTGTACTGCCAAAATATCAATTGCTGCCGGGGTGACACCACTTATTTGGGAGGCTTCAAAGAGATTTTTTGGCTTACTCTTTTCTAATTTCTCTTTTATTTCATTGGATAAGCCGGAGATATCTGTATAGTTTATAGTTTTTGGGATACTTAGTTTAAGCTGTTTTTTCATCTTCTCTATCTGTTTGGTCTGTTTTTCTATATAGTGATTGTACTTTGCAAGGATTAGTATCTGCTCCAAAGATTGTGCGGTATATTTTTCAAAATGAGGAAGAAGTTTTATTAGCTTTTCAATACTAAAAGTACTTCTTGATACGACATTAATTAAAGGAGTTTTTTCTACAATTTTCTCTTCACCGATAGATGCCAGGATCTCTATACTCTCTTTAGAATTTGTGATAAAGTTATTTTTTAGATACTCTATTCCCTCTTTGCTCTGTTTCTTTTTTATCTTGACACTTTTGTAACTTTCACTGCTTAGAAGTCCAAATTTTTTTCCGTAATGAGATAGTCTAAGATCTGCATTATCCTCTCTAAGCAGTAGTCTAAATTCACTTCTTGAAGTAAACATCCTGTATGGCTCTTTTGTTCCTTTTACAACCAAATCATCGATCAAAACACCAATATATGCCTCATCTCTACGAAGAATAAAGCTCTCTTTTTTCTCTAAGGAGGCATTAATTCCTGCTATAATACCCTGTGCTGCCGCTTCTTCATAGCCTGTTGTGCCGTTTATTTGACCTGCTAGGTAGAGATTTTTAATCTTTTTTGTCTCTAGGGTATGGTTAAGCTCAGTGGGATCGACATAATCATACTCAATAGCATAGCCGTATCTTGTAATTTTTGCATTTTCAAATCCACTCATAGATCTTACCATCTCCTCTTGTATGTCAACAGGTAAAGATGTGCTAAGGCCGTTTAGATAGAACTCACTGTTATCTAAAGTTTGGGGTTCAACGAAGATCTGATGTCTCTCTCTATCTTCAAATCTATTGATTTTATCCTCAATACTAGGGCAATACCGCGGACCCACTCCTTCGATCTGCCCTGTAAAAAGAGGGGCTCTGTGAAAATTATTCTCTATAATTTGGTGAGTTTTTTTGTTTGTGTAGGCGATAAAACATGGGATCTGTTTTGGATTAAAATTTTTTGTTTCCAAGCTAAAAGGAGTAGGATTTTTATCTCCGCCTTGAGCCTCAA
>JALUKS010000051.1 GCA_027056465.1 Sulfurimonas sp. | reverse complement strand
AAGGGTGAGACATTTGCAGGAGTTGAACTTGAAGATGCTTGTAAATATGCAGCAGAAGATGCTTACATAACTGCAAAGCTCTATAACCTTTTCTTAGAGAAGTTAGAACTCCAAAACGCGACACACCTTATAGAAGAAGCCAAAGAAGTAGAGTTTCCTTTTATCCATACACTTTTAAGAATGGAGAGAGAGGGGATAGAGCTTAATGGTGCCTTTTTAGAAGAGTTTCTTGTTGAGGTGCAAGCGACACTCAGCGAACTTACAAAAAGCATTCATGCCTTAGCTGGAAGTGAGTTTAACATTAACTCTACAAAGCAACTTGGTGTGATTCTTTTTGAGACACTTGGTCTGCCTGTAGGGAAAAAGACAAAGACAGGATACTCTACAGATGAAAAGGTGCTTAATGGACTCAAAGATACTCATGACATCATCCCTAAACTCTTAGAGTATAGAGAGGTTTACAAACTCTATTCAACATACATCGACCCACTCCTAAAACTCTCTAAAGAGAGCAAGAGAAGTCGCATACATACCTCTTTTGTGCAGACTGGAACAGCGACAGGGCGACTAAGCTCCAAAAATCCAAACCTACAAAATATTCCTACACGAACGCCACTCGGTGCGAAGATACGTGAAGCATTTGTGGCAGGGGAGGGTAAGAAACTCATCGGTATTGACTATTCTCAAATAGAGTTGCGTTTACTAGCCCACTACTCAGAAGATAGTGTTTTAGTCTCCGCGTTTCAAGAGGATAAAGATATTCACCTCCAGACTGCCATTGTACTCTTTGGTGAAGAAGAAGCACCTGCGAAACGCTCTATTGCCAAAACAGTGAACTTCGGTCTCCTTTATGGAATGGGACCTAAGAAACTTAGCGATACTTTAGGAATCACGACTAAAGAAGCAAAAGAGATTATTGAGAAATATTTTGAGTCATTTCCTACTGTAAAAACATACTTTAGAAGCATAGTAGATAGCTCAAAAGAGAATGGTTTTGTGGAGACACTTCTCAAACGCCGTAGATATTTTGACTATGAAAATGCCACTCCGATGTTTCGTGCAGCGTATGAACGCGAGAGTGTCAACTCAGTATTTCAAGGAAGTGCAGCCGATCTCATAAAACTCAGTATGAACAAAATAGATGCACTCATAAGAGAAGAGGGCATAAACGCAAAGATGCTTCTACAAATCCATGATGAACTTATCTTTGAGGTGGATGCAAAAGAAGCTGATACTTTAGGGGCTAGATTTAGAGAGGTGATGGAGAGTATCATGGAGTTAAACATCCCACTTAAAGCAAGTCTCAACATCGGTGATAGGTGGAGTGATTTGAAATAATGGGATAAAAGGTGTAATTATTTTCTTAATTGGGGGTTCTTGCATCATCCAAAAAGTGCAAAATTTTACTATGTGAACCTCTAAAAAGTATAGGTATTTCAGTTTTCTCTATCTGATAGTCATACATGGGATCATAGTAGGAGACTAAAAGTATCTCTATGAGTTTTTTATATCCTTGTAAGTCTCCACTCTTTAGCTGTGCTTCAAGTGAGCTTGTGAGTATATCTTGTAACTCTTTATGGAGTTCACTTCCAACTCGTTTTTTTATCTTGTCGATATTGCTCGCTATTGCATCAGACCAGAGTTTAACACCCTCTTCCTTATGTCTTTTTACATAACTCGCAAGTGAATTTTCAATATACTCTTCAAAGATTATCTCCACTCTTTCATTCATAGGCGTCTCTAAAAGTATGAGTTTGCCATCCATAAGATTTGCATAAACAGGTTTAGGAATAAATGCTCTCCCTATGTTATGACTCTCATGCTCTATGATGAGTGGTTTGTTTGGATACTTCTCCTCAAACTGAATAAAATCATAAGCGAGGTTATTCTCGAAGTTTATCTGTGCTGGCTGTTTCTCTACAAAGCCACCAAATGAGGAGCCTCTATGATGTGCTAAACCCTCTAAATCTATAGAGTTTGGTATCTCTTTGAGCAGTATAGTTTTGCCTGAACCTGTTCGCCCACCGATGATGAGTGTTTCTACTTCGCCACTGATGCGAAGAGACTCTTCCATCAGATAGTTGCGAAAGGCTTTGTAGCCACCTTTGAGTCGTGTTATCTTGACCCCAGCTTCCTCTAGCCAAGCTTGAGAGATACCCGAACGCTGCCCACCACGAAAACAGTAGAGGTAAGCCTCTGGATTAGCATTTATGTACTCTTTCCATTGCTCTACTCGTTGGAGTTTTCCTTCTTGTTTTATAAGTTCTTCGGCAAGTGCTACAGCGGCACTATTTCCCTGCTTTTTGTACATAGTCCCCACAAGTTCTCGCTCTCTGTCGGTGAGGATAGGGATATTTGTAGTGTTAGCAAATGCACCTTTCTTAAACTCTACCGTTGCTCGTACATCAAGGAGAGGAGTATTGTTCAGAACAAGCGAGCGAAAATCTTCAGTGAGTTGCAAACTAGCGTACCTCGATGAAGTGCTCACCGCGTTTCATAGTGTGTCCAATAGGCTCTAAATCGAGACCTATCTTAGCCGTGATCTCTAAAAATTCTTTGATAGTGTCTTTACGAACAACACAAAGAAGACCACCTGAAGTTTGAGCATCACAAAGGATGTCTTGTTGCTCTGGAGTCATAGGAGAGATTTTGTCACCATAACTTGCAAAGTTGTTACGAGTACCACCTGGTACACAACCCATCGCTAAGTATTTTTTCACATTTGCAAGAGTTGGTACTTTTTCATACTCGATAAGAGCAGAGATGTCACTCCCCTCACATATCTCGCTAAGGTGACCCATAAGCCCAAAACCAGTTACATCAGTAATAGCAGTAACACCTTCAAGCTCGGCTATCTCTTGACCAACCTTGTTGATAGTACACATAGCATCTATGGCTACATCGATGTCACCCTCAGCAATTTTTCCCTGCTTTTGAGCCGTTGTGAGTATGCCAATACCTATTGGTTTTGTGAGGAAAATCTCACAATCTTCTTCGGCAGTGTCGTTGCGTTTGATATTTTTATTTTCAGCTAAACCAGTTACAGCAAGACCGAAAATAGGCTCAGGTGAGTCGATACTATGCCCACCAGCAAGGGGAATCCCCGCCTCTTCACAAACACTACGACCACCATCTATAACAGCACTCGCAGTAGCAGCATCAAGCTTCTCAATAGGCCAACCAAAAATAGCAATAGCCATAAGAGGTTTCCCACCCATAGCATAGATGTCACTGATGGCATTTGTAGCAGCGATGCGACCAAATGTAAATGGGTCATCTACGATAGGCATAAAAAAGTCAGTTGTGCTTAAAACAGAAGTGCCATTGCCTAAGTCAAATGCAGCAGCATCATCCTTAGTGTCATTTCCTACTAAAAGTTGAGGAAAAGGGATAGTTTCTCTTGAAGTTTTTAAGATAGTATCGAGGAGTTTTGGCGAAATTTTACAGCCACATCCTGCACCGTGAGAGTATTGAGTGAGTTTTATGTCTTTCATAATGTATAATGTCCTTAAATTTGTTATGCTTAAGTGTAACGCAAAAAAGGAAAACAAGTATGAGTACAAACGAAATAAATATAAATAACTATAAAAATCTCTCCATAAAGCATATAGTTTTAGACTATAACGGTACATTAGCAAAAGATGGAGTACTGAAAGAGGGTGTGAAAAAACTCCTTCGAGAACTTAGTAAACTTTACACTTTACATGTTATAACAGCAGATACTTTTGGGAGTGTACAGAGTCAGGTTGCAGCGTTTGATGTGGAAGTAAAAGTACTAAAAAGTGCAAATCATACAGAAGAAAAAGCAGAGTATGTGAAGAGTTTAGGCACAACTTCATGTGTGGCTGTAGGTAATGGAAACAATGACATTGCGATGCTAAAAACTGCTTCTCTTGGAATAGTTCTTATCGGGGATGAGGGGTGTGCAACTCAAACGCTGCTTGCTAGTGATGTGACTTGTAAGAGTATAGAAGATGCACTTGAACTTTTTTTACACCCTAAGCGACTTATCGCAACACTAAGAAAGTAGTAGAGATGCACGATAATCTCACTGACACATTAGTACAAAAGACAGGACTCAAACACGAGCATGTAAGAAATATTTTGAAACTTTTAGAAGAGGGTGCGACTATTCCCTTTATCGCTCGTTATCGTAAAGAGCTTACTGGCGGGGCTAGTGATGAGGTGCTTCGTGATTTTGAGGTGATTTACCTCTCTACACAAGCACTATTGCAGAGAAAAGAGGAGGTGAGTCGGCTTATTGCTGAGAGGGCTACTCTGAGTGAGAGTCTTAAAAAGGCTATAGAAGAGGCTGATTCACTTCGCGTTTTAGAAGACATCTATAGACCATTTAAAGAGAAGAAATCTACTCGTGCTAGTGCGGCTATGAAGCTAGGACTCACACCTTTAGCAAACAGTTTGCAGTATGCAAAACTCTCAAAAGAGGCTTTTAAAAATGAGGCAAAGAGATTTGTCAAAAATGGTGTAGGCTCGGTTGATGAAGCTATACAAGGAGCTCAAGATATCTTAGCTGAACGTTATGCTGACAATCCTCGTGAACGCGAGGCTATCCGAAACTCGATGCTAAGATTTGGTCTGCTTGAGACAAAAAAGAGAAAGAACTTCAAAAAAGATGGTGTTTATAAAAATCTCGCTGAGGAGTCACAAAAAGTAGCTTACATCCCCTCACACAGATACTTAGCCATCATGAGAGCAGTCAAAGAAAAAGAGCTTTCAGTGAAGATAACAGTGGATAGAGAGCGAATAGAAGAGAACATCAAACGCTATAAAATTCCTCGTGATGCTGCAAGCTCAAAAGAGCTACTTTTTGAGGCTTATCGTGATGGGCTTAAACGCCTACTTCTTCCATCTTTGGAGCGAGAAGTGCATAGTGAGCTCAAAGAAAAAGCCGACACCATCGCCATAAATACTTTCGGAAAAAACCTTGCACAACTCCTGATGACACCACCTGTAAGTAAAAAAGTACTTCTAGGTGTTGACCCTGCGTTTGTGAGCGGATGTAAACTTGCTGTCATAGATGCAAACTCTAACTATCTTGATTCTGCTGTTATCTATCCTACTCAACCAAGAAAAGAGTATGACAAACCTAAAAAAATCGTGCTAGATTTTATAAAAAAGTACAAGATAGAGGGTGTTGCCATCGGTAATGGTACAGGCTCGCAAGAGACACAAGAATTTTTCGCACAACTCAATGCCAAAGAGGGTGCAAACATAAGCTACACAGTTGTCTCTGAAGCTGGTGCATCCGTTTACTCAGCTTCAAAACTCGCTCAAGAGGAGTACCCACAGCTTGATGTGACCATACGAGGGGCTATCTCCATCGCGCAACGGGTACGAGACCCACTAGCAACCTTTGTAAAAATCGATCCGAAATCTCTTGGAATAGGGCAGTACCAACACGATGTGAACCAAAAACTTCTTCAAAAAAGACTTGATGATGTGACTTCAGATATAGTAAATCGTGTAGGTGTTGATATAAACTCTGCTTCCTTTGCACTACTCTCTCATGTGGCGGGGATTGGGGAAAAGATGGCGAAGAGTATTATCATTTATAGAGATGAAAATGGAGCATTTCAGAAAAAGAGTGAACTCCTTAAAGTAAAAGGTTTAGGCAAAAAAGCTTATGAACAAGCAGCAGGATTTATCCGCATAAAAGAGGCGAAAGATATGCTTGATAACAGTGGTGTTCACCCTGAGAGTTATGGTGTTGCTAAAAAACTGCAAGGAGTTGATTTACATTCGTTCAACATCGCACAAAAAGCACAAGAGCTTCAAGTTGGTGAAGCTACACTGAACGACATCATAAAAGAGTTAAGTAAACCAGGATTTGACCCTCGTGAAGAACTACCAGCTATTCCTTTTAAACAAGGACTGAGTGACATATCTATGCTTAAAGAGGGAAGCCTTGTCTCTGGAGTTGTAAGAAACATCACAGACTTTGGGGCATTTGTGGACATTGGGCTAAAAAATGATGGGATGATTCATATCTCTAAGATGAGTGTGAAGAGAATTTCTCATCCACTCGAAGTACTCTCTATTAACCAGTTTTTGCCTCAGATAGAGGTGCTTAGTATTGATAGAGAGAAGGGAAAAATCGGATTAGGTTTACTTTCTTAGATAAAGAGAGTTAAATCTTATAGGATAATATTAGCTTATTTAAAGTATAATAACATAACTAAATAAAAGAAGAAATATGCCAAGAATATACCTCGATGAGAAAGAACCAATCCACTTTAAGTTTGAACAAAATCAAGATGATTTTATAGTTGATGAGATAGGATTAAAATGCAAAGGTAATGGAAACTTTACTGTTTTGCATATCAAAAAAGTAGAGATGACTACTTGGGATATGATAGCTGTTTTTGCAGAGTTTCTTAACATAAACGCAGAGAAGATAGGGTATGCAGGGCTTAAAGATAAGCATGCGACTACTACTCAGTATATCAGTATTGAGGCTCGTTATGAAAAAGAGCTTAAAAAATTTAAACATAAACAGATAAAGATACTCTCTTCTACTCGACACTCTCACTCTATCCGTATGGGTGACCTTGAGGGCAATCGTTTTAAGATTAACCTTTTTGAAGTCAATCCTATTCAGGCAGGGCAGATAGAAAAACTTGCTCGTAAGTCAGAAAAGTTAGGTCTTCCGAACTACTTCGGTTACCAGCGTTTTGGTCGTGAGGGAGACTCTGTAGAACAAGCAAAGAAGATGATAGAGGGTGAGCTTCATGTAGAAGATGCCAAGCTCAAAAAGTTTTTGATTTCTATCTATCAGAGTACACTTTTTAATGAGTGGTTAGAAGAGCGTGTACAGATAAGCCGTGATGAAAACAACAAGAAGTTTATGCTCCTAGAGGGCGATCTTTATCGAGATATAAAAAATGATAAACTTTTTACTCCTAAACAGCCCCAGCAAAAAGATTTTGAAGCTCACAAGGTTGTGCCTACTGGTCTTCTTTGTGGTCGTGGCGTTTACCGTTCTCGTGATCGTGCAGGAGAGTTAGAAGCGAAGTATGATGATGGCTTTCTTTACGATAAAGGTCTTAGACGTGATGCCATCATCTTCCCAAAAGATGTAGAGATGAAGTATGAAAAAGGCTTCGATAAGATGAGCATGGCATTTACTCTACCAAAAGGCTCTTATGCAACTGTATTTTTAGAAAATATAGCGAGCAAAGAGTTTAAAGCCAAAAAGATAAAAAAGCCACAAGGAAAAAAATAATGCAAAAAATACAATTTATGGACAAATATCCAGTTTATTCAATGGTAATAAAAAAGGAAGAAACAAAGTTTACAAGTGTGGATGCTATTCTCAATCACTTTGAAACTCTTATAGAAGCACATCCTATAGCAAAATATATAGCTACTTTTGATCACTATGAGCACACAAAAAGTATAGAAGATTGTGTAATTGGTGAGGGGATTTTAAAGGCAAAAAATATCATTTTCTGTTTTGGGAAGCAACTTCCAAATGCACAGGTACTTGCCGTTCGTCCAAGAAGCTTTGGTGTGTCTGAATTTGAAGATAGATTTGAAGTCGCCTTTTTAGAAGTACCAAATCCACAACTTCAAATAGTACAATCAGAATGGGTGGAGTCTTTAAAGAACTAAGACCTACCACTCCTCTTCATCTTCGTTAATTTCCGAATCATCATAAGGGTCCATATGTATAAGAATATGGCTCTTTTTATCCTCAAATAGTTCTTTAATCTTCGCTTCAACTCTATCAGCTACTAGGTGTGCATCATACAAAGAGATACTGACATTAAAAACTATATGCACAGAGACAAAGATATGCGATCCTGATTCTCGCGTTTGTAGATAGTGGTATGCTTGGATGACTGGTTCTGCCTCTATAATCTCTATAATCTTTGCTTTTTCTTTTTCTGGCAGTGCTGCATCGAGTAGCATAAGAACTCCCTCTTTTATGATAGGTATAGCAGAGTAAATCATATAAAATGCAATGGCAATACCTAAAATAGGGTCGATTAAAGCTTCCCCTGTATAGGAGATAGCAACAAGAGCAAAGAGTACTGCACCGTTTGAAAAGAGATCTGTTTGGTAGTGAATGGCATCTGCACGGATGACCATATTATTTGTCTTTTTGGCTACATACTTTAAAAACATAACTAAGAAAAATGTTGCAATAGATGAGGCAATCATTATATAAATACTCTGGTTTAGAAAAGAAATCTCGTGAGGATGGACTAATTTTACTAGAGCTTCATAGAGGATGAAAAGAGCAGAAAGAAAGATAACTACTCCCTCTATCACTGCTGCAAGTGGTTCTATCTTGGAGCGACCAAAGTTGAAAGTCTCATCAGGATTTTTCTCTGAGTTGTGCAGAGCAAAGTAGTTAAAGAGCGAAACTATGAAGTCTAGTAGGGAGTCTATGGCTGAAGCAAGAATGGAAACACTCCCACTCATAATCCCGATACTCATCTTCATAAGGACAAGTAGCCCAGCTACTGACATGGAAACAACTGTTGCTTTTTTCTCTAATCTCATTCAATATCCTTGATTCAAAATTTTTATTACACAATATTAGGGTACAATTATACTAAAATAAATATAGAATAGTGATTAAAATGGATTTAAAACAACTGAGAATAGAACGCGAAAAGTGGATGACATGGAAAAACATCGCTCCACTTCGTGAGGTGATAGATAATCTCGAAGTCGTAGATGTAAAAGTCAGCTTCGGTGATGTCGTCAAAATAGAAGCAGAACTTGATGAAGCAAAACTTTTTGCCGATGCAAAAGCCCTTATGCCGTGGAGAAAAGGACCCTTTGAAATAGGTGCTACTTACATCGATACCGAGTGGCAGAGTAACATAAAGTACAATCTGCTTCGCCCTTATTTCAATGTAAAAAATAAGAGAGTTGCCGATATAGGGTGCAATAATGGATACTATATGTTCCGTATGCTTGAAGATAAGCCTACTAAGCTAGTTGGTTTTGATCCCTCGCCACTTTACAAAACTCAGTTTGATTTTATTAATCACTTTGTCAAGAGCGATATAGTTTATGAGCTTTTGGGTGTAGAGCATGTTGAGTTTTATGAGGAGAAGTTTGATACTATCTTCTGTCTTGGCGTTTTATATCACAGAAGTGACCCTGTAGCTATGCTCAAGCAACTCTATAAGGGGCTAGATAAAAAAGGGGAAGTCATCCTCGATACTTTTTATATAGATGGTGAGGAGGAGATGGCATTATGTCCTGAGTCTTCTTACTCTAAGATACCAAATATCTACTTTGTACCGACAATAGCAGCTCTGAAAAACTGGTGTCTACGTGCAGGATTTGTCTCTTTTGAAGTGCTCGAAACTTCAGTGACTGAATCAAATGAACAGAGAAAAACAGAGTGGATAGAGGGGCAGTCTTTAGAGGACTTTTTAGATCCAAAGGATAGTAAAAAAACAGTTGAAGGTTACCCAGCACCACAGAGAATATATGTAAGACTAATAAAGGATAAAAAATAATGGCAAGAAATGATATAGAAGATAAAGATTTAGAGATAGCAACAGATACAGAGAGTAAAGTAGAAGTTTTAGTAAACACGCATGAGAGAATAAATCAGCATCTTTGTGGTGAGATTATACTTATAGAAGATGGCTATATAGAGCTACTTCTTGTGACACAACCTGAAATGGTAGCAGATGATATAGGACTGATTCATGGTGGGTTTATTTTTAATTCTGCAGATTACGCTGCTATGCTTGCAGTCAACCAACACAATGTTGTTTTAGTCGCAAGTGAGTGTCAGTTTCTCTCTCCCGTTAAGTTCCATGATGAAGTAAAGTTCATTGCAAAAGTGAGACATAAAGAGGGTAGAAAACGCAACGTTCATGTTACTGGGTATGTGCTGGATATAAAAGTATTTGAGGGTGAGTTTAAGACAGTTGTTACAGATAGACATGTCTTAAAACTACATCTTTTAGATGAAGAAAATGAAAATCTTGAGTCTGGAGCTTAGGTACTTATAAACTCTTTATCCAGTAGTCAGCATTTTGCTGTTCTTGTCTTACAGTTGTTGTGCCTCCATGCCCCGGATAAACTCTTTTGTCAAAGTCTAAAAGTTTGAACTTCTCTAAAGAGGCTTTCATATCACTAGGGCTAGAGAGTGGAAAGTCTGTACGACCTATGCTTCGCTCAAAGATAAAGTCCCCGCTAAACATAGCATCTCCTATCTCTATGGTAGAACATCCTGGGCAGTGACCTGGGAAGTGGCGAAACTGCACCTTAACGCCATCAAAGTCAAGCTCCTCATCTCCATCTATAATGACATCAGGAGTGGAGGGTGGTAAATCTGGCATCCACGAGCTATCTTTGAGCAGAGGAACATCCCCTTTTGGTGTATAGAGTTTAATGCCAAACTCTTTTTGTACCTCTGCGTTTGACCAGACATGATCAAAATGTCCATGTGTGTTTAAAATAGCTACTGGATTAGTGACACTCTCTTTTATCCAAGGAAGTGCATTAACACCTGGATCGATGATAAAATCCTTTCCTTTTATAGTTACAATGTAACAGTTTGTCTGATAAACTCCCATTGGCTCTCTTTTTATAGTCATATTTATCTCTTTTTTAACCTTATTATAGCATTATTCGACTATGAATTTTTATAAAGAGCTAGAGTTACTCTTGCAAGCTAAGAGTGTAAGCCAAAAAGTAGAGATGTTTGAGAAGTTTTATATGTGCTATAAAAGTCAGGAGATGATTTTTGATGATACACATCAAGCTCTCTATTTTGAAGAGCCATCCTATCATGAGTTTTGTAAGGTTATAGCTCCTCAAGATGTACCTAAACGCAAAAACTTAACAGCGAAAGATGGGCAGATAAATTTGCTTCATGCTATAGCTCACATAGAGTACTCTGCTATTGATTTAGCACTTGATGGTGCTTATCGATTTGTTGGGCTTCCAAAGAACTATTATGATGACTGGCTAGAAGTAGCACAAGATGAGATAAGACACTTTTTGATGTTAGAAACACTTCTTAAAGAGCTTGGTGCAGAGTATGGAGATGTTGAGGTACACAATGCCCTTTTTGAAGCGAGTCAGAGAACGCAGACTCTACTAGAGCGTATGGCAGTAGTTCCGCGTTACTTAGAAGCTAATGGACTTGATGCTACCCCTATGATACTCAGCAAACTCAAAAAACTTCCAAAAAGTGAGATGATAAGTAAAATCATAGCTACACTAGAAGTGATACTTGAGGAGGAGGTTGCACATGTCAAAAAAGGCGATATCTGGTTTGAGTATGCTTGCGAGCAAGAGGGAGTGCAAAAAGATGTCTATTTTGAGATTATTCAAAAATACTACCCACGAGGCTTTCTTCGCCCCCAAAACTTAAATGTAGAAGCGAGAAAAGAGGCTGGATTTAGTTGTAGCGAGCTTGAGACGATGGCGAAACACGAGGTATGTTAAGTTTGTTACAAAACTTTGTTATAATATTTTTATCAATAAATTTAGAAAGGTTTTAGAGTATATGAGTAAATATGGCGAGATTACAGAGTATTTACACCACTTTTTAGAGGATGAGGTTAAAAAAACTGGACTCAAAAAAGTTGTTATAGGGCTGAGTGGTGGGCTTGATTCTGCTGTCGTGGCTGTTCTTGCTCAGGCTATCTTTGGTGATGATCTTCTCTGTGTTAAGATGCCTTCGCACTACTCTTCTCAAAGCTCTTTAGATGATGCTGATACACTCTGTCGTGATTTTAATCTCAATGCAAGAACTGCGACTATAGAACCGATGCTTCGAGCTTATGAAGAGATGCATCCAAATCTGGACAATTTACGAAAAGGAAATTTCTCTTCTCGTATGCGAATGGCGACACTCTTTGACCTCAGTGCAGAGCAGGGTGCTTTAGTCCTTGGTACGAGTAACAAGAGTGAGCTGATGCTTGGGTATGGAACACTCTATGGGGATTTAGCTTCAGCTATCAATCCTATAGGTGATTTATATAAGAGTGAAGTTTTTGAACTCGCTGCATATCTAGGTGTTTCAAAATGTATCATCAAAAAGCCTCCCTCTGCTGACCTTTGGGATGGGCAGAGTGATGAAGCTGATTTGGGCTATACTTATGCACAACTCGATAGAGCGATGCAACTCTATGTAGAAGAGCGACTCTCTCGTGATGCGATAGTGGCTCGTGGCATAGATGCGAAGATGCTCGATATGATCATCTCAAAAATATTTCGTAACCATTTTAAGAGGAAAATGCCAGTTATCGCAAAATTGACATCAAGAACAGTTAACCATGACTTTAATTATCCTAGAGATATAACTTTATAAAGGAAAGAAAAATGAACAGTTTAAAGATACCATTTAGTAAGTATGAAAGTTCCCGTGAGGCACATGCAAATGTAAGTGATGCACTTGATGGAGAAGATATAAATCAAGTAGAAGAGTTAGAGCATGAGTTCGCCTCTTATGTTGGAGCGAAGTATGCTCTAGCAACTTCACACGGTACTTCTGCTTTACACTTAGCGATGCTAGCACTTGATCTTAAACGCGGTGATAAAGTAGTTTGCTCTGTTAATGCACATCCAAATGTTCCTGAAGTTGTACGTCATTTCGATGCAGAACCTGTTTTTATAGACATCGATGCTGACTCTTATAACATCAATCTTGATAAACTTGAAGATTATTTAGAAGAGAATAAAAACAAAAAACTTAAAGCCGTAGTTATCACTCACCTAGCAGGTGCTACTGTAAATCTTGAGCGTGTTTATAAAATGGCAAAAGAGTATAAGGTCAAGATTGTAGAAGATGCTAGTGATGCTCTTGGTGCTACTTATAAAGGTAAGAGAATTGGTGCAACAGGAGCAGACATAGTATGTTTTAACTTCTCTTCACATCTGAAAAAAAATATCTGTAACGGTGGTATGCTTGTAACAGATGAGAATGAAATTATGGAGCGTGCACGCCTGCTTACAAACCATGCAATAGTTCGTGATGAAGATGCCCTCTCATATATCTATGATGTTGTAGATATTGGAAATGATTACTCTATGAGTGAGTTAAACGCGGCTTATATCCGTTCTGTTGTAGCCGATAGAGATAGTGCAATAAAACGCCAACAAGCCATAGCTGCACACTACTCTAAAGAGCTTGCGAATGTCGATCATATTACTGTTCCAGATATGCAAAATGATGAGCATCCATTTTCTTTATATATTATCAAGGTAGATAAAAATCGTGACTCTTTTGCAGTAGCACTTCGTGATGTTGGCATCGGAAGTGGTTTGCACTATATCCCACTTCACTTGCTTTCCTACTATAAGTCAAAGTATCAGCTTCGTGTTAATGACTACCCAGTAGCACTACGTACATTTCAGCAACTGCTCTCTCTGCCTATCTATGCAAATATGAGTGATGCTGATGTACAAACAGTGATAAAAAGCATCAAAAAAATAGCAAAAACTCGCGTTTAATAGTAACGTGAAAACAAGAGTAATATTTTGGGTTGAGCACTACTTCTACAACCCTAATGCTCTACAAAAACTACTCACTATACTGCTTCTTCCCCTCTCTTGGCTCTACTGTTCAATTATGTATTTGCGTTTTAAAACACAGAGGGCTGAAGATTTTGGCATAGATATAGTGAGTGTAGGTAATCTCAATGTCGGTGGGAGTGGTAAAAC
>JALUKS010000050.1:2860-4659 GCA_027056465.1 Sulfurimonas sp. | reverse complement strand
GTAACAGACTTTTTTCGAGGTTCTTATCTTTAAACAATAAGTTTAAGGTTAAAAGATAATTCCTAAGGAATAATCGTTCTCTTGCTTATCTCTTTGTGTGTATTTTACAGTAATTTTTGGTAGAAGGTCAATATCATATATCTCTACATTATAAGTAGTATTGACAGTTCCAGTAAGTTGCCACTGCCAACTTACACCCTTAGCTGGTCGGTACCAATCTTTCCATGGTATAGTTTGTGCCTCTGTAATAGTTTTCCACGGACCATAAGGGACATCACTATCATCTACAAATGCCCAAGAGACAGTGTCAATATCTGAAAGTGAGAGATAATCCCGTACAGCAGGTAAACATCAAGTCCGGCATGAGAGTTTATACTACTCTGTGGCTGTGCACTCCCAAAAACATAATCACTATCCTCTTCCCCAAAAGGGCCAACATCTTCCCACTGTGCATAGGCAACAGAGCTTCCTTTTGTAATTTTTATCCATCTGTCTTTGCAGATAGTATCATTTGTATCACTAGGAGTTGCCCAAGGGATGAGAGTGTCTCTCTGAGGTTTTTTATCTCCATTTTCATCGAGGTCATTGTAAGGTAAGGCAAAGTAAAAAGAGTTTTGTTTTGGAGTAAACGCTGAGGGGTAATAGTTGGTTCTACTATTTGGTGTATCTTCACCTCCATAGTGAGAAGTCCAGTTCTCATCCCATGCACTTGCTAGGTTAGAAATAAAGCCATTTTCACTAGATGCAGCTTCACCTACCCAAAAATATGTCACTGTAATATTTTTATGAGTTTTATATTTTGAAGAGGAAGTCTCTTGCTCAGCTAAAGAGGTCTCTTGGCTATTTGAACCAGAAGTACCATTACAGTTTGTAAATATCAGGCTTATAAATAGTAAAAGTAAATTTTTCATTCTTCTATTATAGCCAAAATAAGGATAAAAGCTCTAAGTTTAATTTTATTTTGGCATAATTCCCTCAACGAATGGAGGAAAAGCTGTGAATAAAAAACTTTATATGGTCTCTCTTGGACCAGGGGATGTAGAACTTCTGACACTCAAAGCACTCAATGCCTTTAAAGAGTGTGATGTTATCTGTGTACCGACAAAGAGTGAAGATAAGAGCTTTACAAAATCTATAACGCACACCATCGTCTCTGAGGCACTCAGTATTTTAGGAGTAGAGAAAAAAATACTTCCTGTCTACTCCCCTATGCGTTTTAATCCTCAAGACTGGGAAGATGAAGCTGATGTAGTCATAGAGGCTTGTAGTGCAAATGAGAAAGTCTGTTTTGTGACACTCGGCGATGCTGGCATTTACTCTAGTATCTACTACCTTTTAGACATTATTAAAGTCAAAAAGAGAAGTTTATATGATGATTCCGAGGTTATTGCAGGGGTTACCTCTTTTAGTGCTGCGAGTGCAGAGGTCAAAAAAGCTCTCTGTTTAGGGGATGAAGCCCTTACTATAAAACCTATAAACCCTAGAGGAGAAGTTAAGACGACTGAGATTTTAATGCGTCCAAAAATTGGGATGGATACAAAGAGTCTAGGAGAGGGGGATTTTTATACTTTTGAAAATATGTACCTCAAAGATGCAAAGATCACACCCTCTCGCATAGAAAAAGTTAAACGATATATGACTCTTTTTATCAACTTCGCTAAACGCGACTAAAACTAGTTTACCTTAGTCCACTCACCCTTTTGTTTTCCATCGAGTTCATACTTATTTAAGTAGCCTCGTGGTGTTAAAACGCGACCATCTTTTGTAAGTTTTGTTGTGGAGTTTCCTATGAGTAGTGT
>JALUKS010000050.1:0-2760 GCA_027056465.1 Sulfurimonas sp. | reverse complement strand
ACTAGTTTACCTTAGTCCACTCACCCTTTTGTTTTCCATCGAGTTCATACTTATTTAAGTAGCCTCGTGGTGTTAAAACGCGACCATCTTTTGTAAGTTTTGTTGTGGAGTTTCCTATGAGTAGTGTCGTGGACATATTTACATCTGTGTTTGCTGTACCTGCTTCTACTAACTCTTTTGCTGTTGTGATTTTTATCATCTGATCTGGACGACCTAAATCGCGAGCGACAACAACAACTCTCTCCTCCTCAAGTGCTTCAAGTTGATCTAGCATATCTTGGTAAGGAGCTAAACGGCTTTTGCTTTTTGGGTTGTAGATAGAGATAACGAAGTCTGCTTCAAGTGCAAACCTGATGCGTTTTTGGATAAGCTCGGCAGCTGTAAGTCTATCTGAAAGCGAAATAAGACAGAAGTCTTGAGAGAGTGGCGCACCCACTTCAGATGCAAGTGCTAAAACAGAACTAATCCCAGGCAGAGCAGAGTACTCTATCTTATCCCACATATCATATGTGTCTAAAAGCTCTACAACCAAAGAACCCATAGCATACACATTGGCATCACCATTAGAGAGAAGTGCCACTGTGCGACCTTTTTGAGCCTCATCTATGGCGTGTTGCACTCTCTCTATCTCTTTTGTCATAGGAGTAGTAAAGACTTCTTTATCTGCTACTAACTCAGGTAAATCTTTTGCATACTTTGTGTAAGCAACTATAAGGTCTGCTTCTCTAATGGCATCTATCGCTTCATTTGTAAGGTAGCGATTACCCCCTGCACCTGTTGATACTAATGTTAATTTTCCCATGTTTATCCTTGTGGTATAATGATTTTGAAATTCTTATTTTTTATAAATTTCATAAAGCCATGCTTATTATTTCTTGTTTTATACTCTTGCAAAAGTACTCTTAGTTCACTTGAATTATTTTTAAAGGCAAGTGCAATTTCATATAAATCTTCAAAATGTTTTCTTAATATTCCAATACGACATATTTGCACATTGTCTGTACTATTAGAAGTGTGACATTCTCCTAACTTAAAGATTTCTATACTTTTTTTTGCTTTTTCATAAAGATATGATTCTTCTGCTAATGTTGGATGTATAGCTACTTCTAAAATCTTACTGCCATCTGGGCGAAAAATAAAGAGGAGAGTAAAGAGTTCTTCTATATCGTCATCAATAGGATTTACAAGTAAAGGCTTTTCACTATTAACATTCAAAATGCTAGTAGCTCTAGTTTGAGAACCATAAAGAGGGAAAAGACTCTTTTTAAGAACATTATTGCAGTCACTACATAAAAGAAGATAATTTTTATCTTCACATTTAAAATTAGGGTAGTACTCTGTAGGTCTAAAATGATCAATTGTCCCAGTAATTACTGCATCTTTATTTTTTATATTTTTACGATGAACAGAACCATCAATTAAACATTCACAAATAGGGCACCTATTTTCTGTTCTTTCTATATGTAGATTTTTAAATATATTATGTTGACAAGGATTTGTATCTTTAAAATGCTCAAGAGCACTTTTATAGACATCGCTGTCTCGTAAACCTCTCATATCTCTCATTAAAATAAATCCGCATATTCATCTAAGAGTTCACTCATCTCACTTTCATTAAGTGTTGAGCTTTTCGTAATATTTATCTGTTTATTATTTTGTAACCACTTCAAAAATTGTAAATATTGTCTATTGTAAATAAAATTACTAGCAGGGGTATCTGCTAAATATTTTTCTACCTCGTTTAAAGTTTTTATTTCTTCTGGGTTTAATGTTTCTTCTTGGAGTTTTAGACTTGTAAAACTTTTTATCTTCTCTTGCATTTTTTCATCAACCAGAGATTCTAATTCAAAATATGTTAATAAGAGTGTAGAAACATCATAGGATTCACTTAAAATATCTTTTCTTAGTGTTTTCATTCCTTTGCTATTGTGAATGAGTGTAGAAATTTCTTCAGCTTTCCTTCCTAATACAATGAGAGGGTTATGTGTAACAACTATTACCTGCACATTAGCATTTAATTTTTGTATATTATTGAGTAGTGATGTTTGCCATGCAACATGCAGTGAGATTTCAGGCTCATCCATTAGAAGTATATAGGGTGCATCATCTTTGAGTAAAACACTCAGTAGTATAAAGAGTATCTGCTTCTCACCAGATGAAAGATAGTGTAACTCTAAATTTTCATCATCTATTCTAACAGCCATTTTTCCATTATCTAAAATTATTAAAGATTTATCAGTTGAAGCGAAAAGTTCATTTATAATTGTTTTAAATATTTCTATATTTTTAAAAATCTCTTCTTCTAAGTTTTCTTTCTTCTCTTTGTTGCATTTAATAGCATTTTTGAACTCTAATGGCTCTAAAGTTTCATCCTCCATCAACTCATTAAATTCATCCTCTAAAACTACTTCTTTCTCTTTTAGCTTACTCTCTAGCTCATTAAGAAAGTTAGAAAATTCATCAACTTTTTTAAGAAGTTTGTTATCTAATTCGGTACTTCCATTATCATTATTTATCTTTGTATTTGTATCAAAAGTGTCAATATACTCAACATCTATCATATATTTATTCTCTGATAAATTGAGTTCTATTGTTTTTTTTGAACCATCTTCATAACTTTTTTGAAGTTCAATCTCAACAATTGGCTTTCCTATCTTTTCAAGCATTGTTTCATTGTTTTGTAAGGCAGAGTATATTAACTTTAATATCGTAGATTTTCCAGTTCCATTTTTACCAATCAAAATATTTATATTACTATTT
>JALUKS010000049.1 GCA_027056465.1 Sulfurimonas sp. | reverse complement strand
TAGTGCCTCGCCCTTATGCTCGTAAAATTGCCGCTTGGTTTGTTCGATACACTATCTTCTTTTCAACAAATATTAAAGGTAAAGAAGATCCAGCAGCACAGATGTACCTCATCAACCATCAAAGTGATTTAGATATAGGTATCTTAGAGACTATCTCGAAAAAAGACCTCTCATGGGTCGCAAAAAAAGAGCTTTTTGATGTGCCTTTTTTTGGTCTTGCGATGAGTATGCCAGAAGATATTCCCATAGAGAGACAGAGTAAAACTTCACTCCTGCGTTTACTCAAAAATGCAAAAGATAGACTCAATAAAGGTCGTGTTATCACTATGTTTCCAGAGGGAACACGCTCAAAAAATGCAAAGATGCTCCCCTTTAAAAGTGGCGCAAAAGTAGTAGCAGATAAGTATAAGCTTAAGGTACAACCAATAGTGCTTATCCAAACAGCAAAATACTACAATATCAAAAAGTTTTTCTACTCTCCTGGGACTATTGATGTAATCTTTATGGACTCTTTTATAGCAGATAAAAGTGATGAAAACTGGTTAAAAGATCTACGGATAAAAATGCAAAAAGTATATGATGATGAGTTGGCAAACAATCCTAGCCATAGATAGTGATGGTTTTATAGGAGCATTTGAATCAAATCTTAATAATCTCATCAGCACACCACTTAGCTAAATCGATGTCATGCGTTATAAGTAACATTGCCATAGAGTCTAAGTGTGCTATAAGCATCTCCATAACCTCTAACTGAATCACATTATCAAGTGCAGATGTTGGTTCATCCAGCAGTAAAATATCTGGTTTCATAACTATTGCTCGTAACATAGAAGCACGTTGGAGTTCTCCTCCTGAGAGCTCATGAGGAAGTTTAGTCAGTAAATTAGCATCTAAATTTATAAGTTTCAAATACTTTTCTAGCTCATCCAAAGAAGCAACATCTGCTATCTGATTTTTGAGTGTGTAGCTCGGATGAAAAGAGCTATAAGGATCTTGAAAAACTTCTGAGCATCGTGCTACTTTTATACTCCCCTCTTGTGGTTTAAGGTTACCTAGTATAAGCTCAAAGAGTGTACTTTTTCCAGCACCACTCTCTCCAACTATCGCTTTTATCTCTCCTCTTTTAAGTGTGAGTGAGAGATTTTGAAACAGAAGTTTCTCTTTAGTATAGCCAAAAGAGAGTTTCTCTATCTCTAAAAGGTTTTGCAAGTTCTAGCTCTTTGTAAGTGAGGTGTATGCTTTTACTAACTCTTTATAAAGAGTGTCTGGTGTAATATCTGCATTTGTTTCCCAAATACGTTTCATCACGACATTGTCCTCTTCGCCGTTCCAAACTTTGATATATGAACCATCTTTATAGCCATTATCTTGTCTAAACTGATTAAGAATATTCTTCCCGACATAGAGTCTATAGAGTGTTTCCAAATCTAGCCCACTCATTATAACTAAGTCAAAGAACTCATTTATCATCTTCTCAAGTTCTAATGCTTCTGTTGTAATGCTAACTCTTATTAAGCTCTCAACCTTTGCAATAACCTCACTCTGAGAAGAGAAAGTTTTTGAAGAGAGATCAATCTTACTAAAAGAGTTCAGTTGAGATATATCGATAGCAAGATCTTCAATACTACCTCTCATCATAGTAGAGTACTCTTCTATCGCCAAACTCATAATAAAATGCCATACATCCACAACTTCTATCTGATGATTATCCCAGTCAGGCTCTTTATCTATAGCCTTCCAGTGCTTCCATCCAAAGCTATCAACCATCTCTGCACATTCCATATAGATACAGCGTTTCCAGTTAATAGACTTGCCATTCTTCGTTGTACCTTTTGTCCACTCTTCGCCATTTGTCGCATCATTAAGTTGGTTTTGTAGTTG
Source organism: Sulfurimonas sp. (assembly GCA_027056465.1). GTDB lineage: Bacteria > Campylobacterota > Campylobacteria > Campylobacterales > Sulfurimonadaceae > Sulfurimonas. The sequence goes on along the minus strand of JALUKS010000049.1, from coordinate 2,828 downwards.
GAGCATTAAAAGTATTTTATCCATCTGTATGATTTCCTTCTTTTAGTTTTTAGAATTGTATCTAAATATGATAAAATACGGGTTATGAAAAGAATTAATTGCAGACGATGTCAGTACTATTTTGTAACTTGGGAGTCTAATCAACCTCACGGATGTAAGGCTTATGGATTTAAATCACCACAGATTCCTTCTATGGTTGTTTTTAAAAGCAGTGGGTTAGTATGCTCTCTTTTTAAAGAGAAGCATCAGACCAGATAAGTTTTTTACCAAATCCGAGTCGATTATCAGTAAGTTTAAAAAAATTCACCTCGATTTTGTGGAGTGTTGGGTTGAGTGCTAATGCGTAAGGAAACTTTTTAAAGTAGAGTTTTTTGAGTCTCCCCTCCTCAAGAGTCAGAAACTTACCTCGAAACTGCAATCCCTGAATTTTCCCGATACTCAGCGTTTCAAGGAGAATATTTCCAGCCACACTTGCGTTTTGTTTTATATGTTGCATATGGAGTGTCTCTTCACTACTCGCTACTACAAAACAACCCGACTCTTCATCATAAACATAAAAAAGAGAGCATACACTCACCTCATCTTGAGATGCAGTAGCAAGACTCATCACATGATGTTCATGGATAAAGTGGGTAATTTTATCTATCTTTTTACTCATCTAACTAAAGCTTATAGAGGTACTTCTCTAATGCAATGGCATCCCCAATAGAACGCTTATCAAGCATCATCTGTGCAGTCTCATCTTCATGGAGCATATCATAAACATCTTGTGGTAGGGCTACATTGTAATAACTCTTTATAAACTCTAGTAAAATCTCAAAATTATCCTTACGCACACTAAACTTCTTATACTCTTTAAACTCATCCCAATCAATTTGTATCACTTCTATTCCTTCTTATTTTTAAGGCATTCTCTAGCCTTTTTCTTATCTCTGACATTTTAGTAGAGGAGAGTGCAAAGTTCAAGCGCATATAGCCACTTCCCTCTCGACCAAAACTAATTCCTGCGTTTAATCCGAGTCTAGCCTCTTTGACAAAGAACTCCCGAAGAGCCTTATCTCGTAACCCCAAGCCATGACAATCAATCCATGCCAAGTATGTTCCCTCAATAGGAGTTATTTTTATAAACTCACTATATTCCTCCGCAACTTTTTCTAATTCCTCATAGTTTTTATAGAGATGGACTTTCAACTCCTCTACCCACTCCCTACCCTCACGATAAGCTGCTTCAAACGCCACATGAGAGAGTACATTTCCTTGTGCAAAATGCACACGATCATAAGCCAATCTAAACTGTTGCTTTAACTTCTCATCCTGCACTATCACACTACTCATAGCAAAACCAGCCATGTTAAAACTCTTTCCTACACCTATGGCAGTAAGTGTGAGAGCCTTTGCATCTGCATTTAAAGAAGCAAAAGGAATATGTTTATTCCCCTTATAAACAAGATCAGAGTGTATCTCATCTACAAATACGACTATATTATTCTCTTTACAAACTTCCAATATCTCAAGAAGCTCTTCCTCTCTCCAAACGCGACCGACAGGGTTATGGGGAGAGCAGAGTAGTAGAAGTTTTGTAGTCGAAGTAATTTTAGATTTTAGATCTGCCATATCAAAACTATATCTTCCCGCTGCATCAAGCTTTAGAGGATTTTTTATCAACTCGCGTTCAAGATTTAAGACACTATGAAAAAAGGGAGGGTAGATAGGAGTCTGAACTATCACACCCTCACCTTTCTTCGTAAAAGCCTCTATAGCCACAGCAATACTCGCCACCACAGAGTGAGAATAAAACATATCTTCTACTTCATACTCAAATCCATGCTCACATTTACTCCACTCTCTTTGTGCATCAAATGCAGAGTATGGAACTTCTTCGTAACCAATTATAGGATGTTCTAAGCGTTTCTTCACAGCTTCTAAAACAAAGTCAGGAGTATTGATGTCCATATCTGCCACCCATACAGGCTCTACATCCTCTGTACCAAAAAGCTCATTTCGCAGAGTATATTTCTCTGCATTTGTCTCTTTTCTACAAGCACTTAGAGAAAAATCATATCTCATTTCTTTTTCCAAACAGTTAATTCTGAGAGTGTATGTTGATACTTTCTAGCTGTCTCTTTGATGACAAAAGGAATATCTTCACGATGAAGAAGTTCAAACTTCTCAGCTAAAAAATCTTCCAGTGTATCTATGGTTTTTATCTCTTTCCCATCTTCATCCTTGTAGCCACCCAGCCAAAACTCTTTTTGTGTAGAACTCTCTTGCCATGTATATGGAGAGGTAAGAACTAAAATACCATCATCGTTTAGTCTCTCACCCACAGACTCTAAAAAGAGCCTTGGATTATAGAGTCTATCGATTAAATTTGTCGCCATTATAAGGTCGTAACCCTGAAAATTTGGCTTGAGATTACAAGCATCTCCCTGCCAAAAAGAGACTTTATCTTTAAGATATTTATAGCCTAACTCTTCTATAGTTACTTTTTTATGTGAAACTATCTCGCCCTCTTCTACCGAACTAAAGAAGATTTTTCCATTCTCTTTAAGTTTCACACCCACTTGTACAAAACGAGCAGAAAAGTCTATACCCTCAACCTTATCAAACTCCTTTGCAAGTTCAAATGTTGCACGACCTGTTGCACATCCTAAGTCAAGTGCTTTAGTTTTACTTTTTGTATATTTAATTGCTACTCTTACTGTCACTTGAGCGAAATTTTCTACACCAAAGTATCTATCACCATACTGAAACTCACAATATTGTGAAACGAGTGCATCACTCTCATATATAGCATCACTCACATTATCATCCTCATTTTTTGTCTC
>JALUKS010000048.1 GCA_027056465.1 Sulfurimonas sp. | reverse complement strand
TTTGTGGGAACTGTTCGCAGTGAAGATGGCATAGATGGGCTAAGTTTTGACATCTATGAGCCTATACTTCATAAGTGGTTTGAAGCGTGGCAAAAAAAAGCTGAACAACGCGGTGCAAAGATAAAAATGGCACACTCTCTTGGCGATGTTATGCTTCATGAGTCCTCCTATATCTCAGCAGTCTTCTCCCCCAAACGCAGAGTGGCATTAGAGCTGATAGATGAGTTTGTAGAGGATTTTAAGGCGAGCGCGCCTATATGGAAATATGACCTTAGAGATGCGCAACGCATCTATGCAAAAGATAGATCAACTGCTATAAGTGGCAGTGGAATTTTAGGAGTGAAGTAATGAGTATAACAGGCACAAATTTTATCTCTTTTGAGACAAGTCAAAATATGTTGGAGCTACTCCAAATCAAGAGCGAACGTTACGAGCGAGTACCACTAAGTGATGCACTTGGTCGTGTTTTAGCAGTAGATATAGTAGCAGAGTTTAACGACCCTCAGTTTGCGACGGCGTCTATGGATGGTTATGCCGTGCGACATGAAGACCTTGCTCTTGGAGAGTTAAGCGTTTTAGGCGATAATCCTGCTGGTCATGATGAGATACGAACACTCAAAGAGGGCGAGTCTATCAAAACATTTACAGGTTCGATGATGCCTCATGGTGCAGATACTCTCATCCAGATAGAAAATGTCACGTATGAAGATGCAAAAATCACTATCAACGAGATGGTAGAAAAAGCAAACGCCGTTCGCCCAATAGGCGAGGGCTACCACTCTGGCGATATTCTCATCACAAAGGGAACGAAGATAGGTTTCGCTGAGATAGGTGTGATGGCAGGACTCAATCAAGTGATGGTAAAAGTGGCTATTCGCCCTCGTGTAGCAGTTATCGCAACTGGAAGTGAGATTTTAGACCTCGGAGAAAATAGCGACAATCCAGCACAGATAAGAAGCTCAAACAACTACACGCTAGCCGCTCTTTTTGAGTCTGCTGGTGCTGAAGTCATTCAGCTTGGAACTGCTCCTGATGATAGAGATGCCATTATGAAAACATTTCAAACAGCTCTTAACTCTGCTGATATAGTTGTGAGTACGGGTGGTGTCAGTGTTGGTGACTATGACTTCGTAAAAGACATCGTTCCGCGTTTAGGTGCTGAGGTAGTTTTTAAAGGTGTAGGCATAAAACCTGGGCGTCACATCTTGGTAGCCCAAAAAGAGGAGAAGTTTGTACTCGCTCTTCCTGGGTTTGCTTACTCCTCAACGGTGACGGCGATACTCTACGCTCTGCCACTTGTAGCGAAGATGCTAGGAAAAGCGAAACCTTATAAAACTGTAGCCGCAAAACTTCAAGAGGATTTCAAAAAACGGAGTCGTTTTACTGAGTTTACAGCGTGTAATGTTGTCGTAGAAGATGGCGAACACTATATAAACTTTGAGGGTAAAAAAGTAGGAAGTTCAGCGATTTTAACAAATATGCTTCATGATTCAGCGCTGATGGTAGCTGGTGAAGAGGATAAATTTTTAGAAAAAGGTACGTATGTCAATGTACTTCTTTTGGAGGATTTTTAGATGCAGGTACTTACGATAAACGCAGAGAGCTTTACGATAGAGTCACAAGATATGCAGATGCAAGCAAATAGTATCTATAGCTTCTTTGACTCTATCTTGATAGATGAGCTAGAGGTCTTAAACAAACACGTCATCTACACAGATGCAAACGCACTCTCGCAAGGAAAAAAAGCCTACTTTATAGGGGAGCAACTCCTACTTGGAGATGCACTTGTGATAGGGAGAGAGGGACTTGAAGAGAGAGATGTAACTATAAAAGAGGAGGAGTTATCTTCTCTACTCGTAAAAGAGGTCTCTCCTTTTTACAAAACTGTTTTAGAGCTTTTAGTGCCTACTGATCTCAATCTCTATAGAACTTTTGAAGTCTTTAAGGGAAGTGAAAAGATAGCTCTCAACATCGAGTGGGTACTCTACACCTTTAACATCGCCGATGAGAGAACGCGGGAGTACTTCATAAATGAACTCAAAAAGTCTTTAGAAAATGGCGAGAGTATTGTAGAGTATATGCAGAAGATGGCGACACTTGCTATGAATGTAGCAAGTTAAATATAATTATTTTTGAATCTAAAAAGAATCATATAGTTGTCGTTTTTCCCCTATAAACGAGAAAAGTCACTATTCTCTCACTATTATTAGATAGAATTTCACTAGTTTATGTTAAAATACACTTAAAAAAGGTTGGTAATGAAAATATTAATTGTACTCGCACTGCTAAGCAGTTTTCTGTTTGCTTCTGTAGATCTCAACACTGCTTCATTTGATGAGCTTGTGGGTCTTAAGAGCATAAGTAAGAAAAAAGCAAAAAAGATTTTGATGTATAGAAAAAAACACTGTTTTAGCTCTGTGAAAGAGCTCAAAAAAGTGAAAGGTATAAGTAAAAAGAAAGCTAAGAAAATTATTAAAAAAAATAAAGGCGATATAGAAGTAAGTGAATGTAAGAAAGAAAAAAAATAAAGGAGATTTTATGAAAAAAGTATATATGCAGATAGTACTTCTTTCTTTTCTCTTTGGAGGATGTGAAAGCTACAACAATGTTTCTTCACAAGAGCCCTCTTTTTCAGGTACTATAGTCGATAAGGCTTCATGGTATCAAGATGAAAGTAAAACTGTTAAGGATGCAAATGTTACTTTTATAACACCAAACAGCTCTTTATGCGCCCCATATACTGATCCTTTAGCACCTCTTCGTGCATGCACACTTACTGATATCGATCATGATACGAATCCTTTTGATGGATATAAACCCTCCTTAAGTGTCTCTTTCTTTACTGCAAACTTCATATCTGCAAATGAAATGCCAAACGCTGTTCTTGTTCAAAAAGGTAAATCTACACGTGATGCAATTCAAAAATCTTATAAAGTGAAACTTAATTCTAAGACAATTCTTTATGAAAAACAGAGACGACTTCAGTACAATAAACAAATGTATGATGCGACTCGTATCCGAAATAAACTTAGTTTTGATTTGTTTGAGGGTATTCCAAATTTTGCAAGTCTTAAAACTGAGTTTGTTCACTTAGGTATTAATGGAGTCGATAAAGGACTTTTTACAAAAGTAGAAAGTTATGATAAACAGTACCTTCTCAATAGAGATTGGAATAAAGATGATAATCTTTATAAGGCACAAGAATTTACTTTTGAAATGAAACCAGCATTAGCACTTACCTCAAAAGGTAAGCCAGTTGATGTAGATGCATTTAATGCCGTAATAGAACCAGAACGTGGGAAAGAGCAAAGTAAATTAATCGAGATGTTAAACGCAGTAAACAATGAGAAAGTAAGTTCTGATACTGTTATAAGTAAATATTTTAATAGAGAAAATTATCTCACATGGCTAGCAATTAATATTCTTACTGGAAATTTCGACACAACGACACAAAACTTTTTTCTACTTAATCCTTTGCATTCAGATACATTTTACTTTTTACCATGGGATTATGATGGTGCATGGGGTTGGTACAAACAAGATTCTACAAGAATCTTTCCTTATTCGAGATTAGAGAAAAGTATATCCCGTTGGTGGGATTCACCTCTGCATAAGAAATTCTTAAGTGTGAAAAAAAATCGTGATGATTTGGATAAAAAAATTTATTTTTTGAGAGCTAACTATTTTAGTGATGCACAGATTCAGAAAAAAGTAGATGAATATAAGCCAATTGTAGAGCCTTACATATTTGCACAGCCAGATAAAGAGAATTTAATGTATACAGACACAAATAACTCTATAAATATACAAAATTGGTCTGCAGAGTGTGATAGACTGAAAACTCGCCTCCAAGAAAATATAGATGAGTACGAAGCACAGAAAGGCTCACCAATGCCTTTTTGGCAAACTGAAAATTATGATAATGGTCTGCTTCGTTTAAGTTGGAGTGCCTCGATTGATTTAGAGGGTGATGCTATCGTCTATGATCTTAAAGTAAGTAAATCACCTGATTTTAATACGACTATTATTAATAAAATAGGTCTTATACCTACAATAGATTTAGAAGCTAAGGATGGAGAAATGGTCTATACTGAAACTAAAACTTTAACTGCCGGCATATATTATATGCAAGTAAAAGCTAGAGAAAGTGCAAATTCAGCTCATTATCGTTATGGTTTTGAAAGTTACTATGATGCTCCAACGAATAAGACCTATCATGGTGTACTTGAGTTTGAGGTAAAGTAAGATGAATACTGAAGAAAAAAGTATGCAAGAAGTAGAAAATACAAAGAAGAAAAGTCTCTCTAAATTAGTAGGAACATTCTTTCGTAATGCCCTGCGTTCAAATCTTGACTTGACATCTTTAGCTGATACAAAAGCAGGTATTCTTATCTCTATAAATGGTTTTATACTTACTGTAAGTGTGACTGCTTCTGGGTTTACTATCCACAATAGCATGATGACTTATGCATTTATCTCTATCATTTTAACCTCTTTAGGTTCTATTATTCTCGCTGTGTTAGCAGTAAAACCTAGAGGAAAAGAGAAGCTTATCGCACAGGAACATCTAGATGGTTACGAGTCACTGCTCTACTACCAAGATATGGCAGATATGACACCACAAGAGTATAAAAAAGCTGTTAATAAGGTTATATATAAAACAGGAAAGTCCAAAAATGAGATGATAAGCCATCTACATATCTTGAGTAGTGAGATAAAGAAAAA
>JALUKS010000047.1 GCA_027056465.1 Sulfurimonas sp. | reverse complement strand
TTTTGCAGAGCCAAAGAAAGAAGCGATAGCTAAACCAGTAGCCGTTGTTAAACCTAAAAAAGTGATTAAGAAAAAACAGGCTATTAAAAAGCATATAGTAGAGAAAAAGCATACTACAGTGCCAAAGCTTACAACTGTTTCTTACTACATACAAGTTGGAAGTTTTTCAAAGTATAAGCCAAACAAAAAGTTTTTAGGTAAAATTACAAGACTTGGATTTCACTACAAGTATCATAAAGTTGGTTCAATGAATAAAGTTTTAGTTGGTCCATTCAATACACGTAACGATGCGAAAAATGCTCGTAGAAAGTTGCGTGCAAAAGTAGTATCTGGAGCATTTGTAGTTAAGCTATGATTTACTCAAAACAATTTACACTTGACCAGTTAGCTCCGATTGCCGTTTATTCTAAACTCAAAGAGATGTTTAGTGATGAGATTACTTATCTTTTTGAGTCTGCTGGTGGAAGTGATGGAAACTACTCTTTTATCTGCATTGGAGCGCGTGAGCGTCTTCAGTATAAAGATAACAAGACTCTTTATAGTGATGCTAGTGGCAAGATACACACAAAAGATGAGTCCCCTTTTACCTTTCTTAAAGAGTATTATAAGGAGAAAGACACTAGCACTTATAAAGAAGCAACGAAGAGACTTAAAGTCGGTTATGTTGATGGCTTTATAGGCTACATCGGCTATGATATGGTTAAAGTCTTTGAACCTAAACTTGGCTCTAGTATGGAGCGTCTCAAAGATGAACTAGAGACTCCAGACCTCGATCTTATCCTCCCAAAACTCATCTTAGTCTATTCACACAAAAATCATCAGATTACCCTTGTAAGCACACTCAAGGAGTATGAAGAGAAATTTATGAGTATTCATGATGAGCTTAAAGGTTCTTACACTTACAAACATCGTGTCTATAATATTGGTGAAGATAAGGGAAGTTTCGCTCACTCCAAAAAGAAATTTTTTGAGATGATTGATGCTTCAAAAGAGATGATAAAAAGTGGTGATGTTTTTCAAGTTCTTATGACAAACCGTTTTACAAGAAATATCAGAGTAGACCCTTTTAGCTTCTATCGTATCCTTCGTGCAAAAAATCCTTCTCCCTATATGTTTCTTATGGAGTATGAAGATTTTAGTATAGTTGGAAGCTCTCCTGAAGTGATGGTACGGCTAGAAGAGAATGAAATTCTTCTTCGCCCAATTGCAGGAACTCGTAAACGTGGTGAGAATAAAGAGCAAGACTTGGCACTAGAAAAAGAGCTTTTAGCTGACCCGAAAGAGTTAGCAGAACATCTTATGCTTATAGATTTAGGTCGTAATGATGTTGGTCGTGTAGCTAAAACAGGTAGTGTAAAAGTAGAAGACATGATGCACATCGAACGTTTTTCTCATGTAATGCACATAGTCTCAGATGTTACAGCTGAACTAGCCGAAGATAAGGATATGTTTGACCTTTTTATGGCAACCTTTACTGCGGGAACGATGACAGGTGCGCCAAAGATACGTGCGATGGAACTTATAGCAGAATATGAGGGTCTTAAACGCGGCTTTTATAGTGGGAGTATTGGTTATTTTGGATTTGATGGAAATATGGATTCAGCTATTACTATCCGTACTGCAATGGTGAAAGAGGATAGAGTCATTCTTCAAGCTGGTGCTGGAATAGTTGCTGATAGTGTCAAAGAGTCAGAGTATCAAGAGGTTGAGAACAAACTCGGCGCACTTATACATTCACTCAATGATTTAGATAAGAGGTAGATTATGCAACTTTTCTCTATCTTTGGCAACCCAGTTTCACACTCTCGCTCTCCTCTTATGCACAATAGTGTTTTTAAAAATCTTCATTATAATGCTTGTTACACTCGTACACACTTGGAAGATGGCACGAAGCTCAAAGAGACTTTTTTTGCACTCGGTTTAAGTGGTGCAAATGTTACAGTCCCTCATAAAGAGGCTGCGTTTCATGCTTGTGATGAAGTACGAGGATTTGCAAAAACTGTAGGTGTTGTCAATACTCTTATCAATGAAAATGGTCGTCTTATCGGTTATAACACTGATGCTGATGGCTTTATCTATGCTATCGAAGAGTTTAAAGATATTCAAAATATTCTCATTCTTGGTGCTGGTGGCACGGCAAAAGCACTCGCTGCAAGATTTAAGCAAGAGAACCTTGATGTGACAGTACTCAACCGTAGTGAAGGAAGACTCCCCTACTTTAGCGAACTTGGCTGCAAAACATCTACTTGGGATGGATTTATTCTAAGTAAGTTTGACCTAGTAGTAAACACAACGAGTGCAGGACTCAAAGATGAAAACTTACCTGCTCCAGAAGAGCTTATAGAGTCTATCTTAAACGCGACTAACTATGTGGCAGATGCTATTTATGGGAAACTCACACCCTTTTTACAGATGGCAAAAGAGAAAAAAATTATCTATAAAGATGGTGCAGATATGCTTCTCGGACAAGGTGTTTTAGCAAACGAACTCTTTGTAAATGGCTCATTAGAAAAAGAGGCTATCAAAAGAGAGATGCAGAAAAGTTTTTTACTCTAAAGCTTAAACGCGAACTCTATCCTCTAAAGCACGAGTTAGAGAGAGTAAGTCAATATTTTCCAAACTTACCCCTGTTGGAACTCCCTGTGCTATTTTTGAAAAGTTTATACTATATGGTGCAAGTTTATCTTCGATATAGAGAATAACTGCATCATTAGCGATAGATGGTGTTATAGCAAAAAGTATCTCATTTACCCCCTCCTCCACAAAGTTCTCTAGCTTTGTGACATTCTGCTCAGTCAGTCCATCAAGAACAAAATACTTTCCATCAAAGAGACCATTCTCCTCTAAAAGCAGAATATCTTTCGCGTTTTCTACTATACATAAAAGTGTAGAGTCTCGCCCATCATCTGTACAGATATAGCAGAGTTCATCCTCACTCATTCCTCCACAAGTTGCACATTTCTTGAGACTACCTAGAGCATCTTCAATGGCATGAGAGATTCGCATTCCTACAAATGTATCATTCATTATCATGTGATAAGCAAGTCGAGTCGCTGATTTTTTTCCTATAGTAGGAAGTTCTTGTAGGGAGTCTACTAAACGGTTAAATTTTTCTAATGATCTATTCATATATTTTTCTCTTGCATAGTTTTTGGAAGTAATATCCAAACTTTAAGTTTTGATTTTAACTTCCCTGCTATTTTCTCTGCTTCATCACCTGCACCTAAAAAAAGATCAGCACGAACAGCACCTTTAATAGCCCCACCAGTATCTTGTGCAAAAACTGCTTGTGAGAACTTTGCATCATCTACTTTCGTATCTATATAAAGCAGACTGCCTAGTGGAATAAATTTCCTATCTACAGCAACTGATCTTCTTGCATGAAGCTCTAAACCTAAAGCACCAGTTGCACCTTCTGTTCTCTCTTTAAAATAGACCATCGACTTGTTATAATTGAGTACTTCATCTACTCGAGAAGGATGCTCATCTAGCCATGCTTTTATGCTCTGCAATGAAACATCTTCTAAACGCAATGCCTTTATTTTAACTAGGTATCTACCTATAGATCTGTATTTATATCCATTTTGATTATAATAGCCAACAAATATTGTAGAGTTGTCATCCAACTTCACACGACCGGAACCCTGTATCTCTAAAAAAAACTTATCAATTTGCGAGTCACAGTAACAGATAACATCAGCATCTACTTTTTTTTCTCTACTCTCTTCTCTAGTGTCATAAGGAACTAACTTATTACCCTTTACCCTTCCACGAAGTCTATAACTTTTCAACTCAGGATAAATGCTACTTAAATCTACAGTTATAAGATCTTTTGGTGTTTCATAAAGAGGGTACTTATACTTTTTCGTTTGTACTTTTGAAGCATGAATCTCTGCTTCATAGTAACCTGTAAGTAAACCTTGGGATTTTTGGGCATCTGTATAGACCAAATAAGGAACAAAAGAATCCACTAAAAAACTCTTCGCATTTAGGGTAGTTTTTGCATCTTCACATAAATCACCATAAAGTTTTTTTGCCTTTTTTGTACGGCAGTTATTTATAAAGTTTTCTAAAATTTCTTTATAATTTTCTTCTTGAAATCGTGGAAGTTTGTTAAAAGAACTTTTTAACAAATAGGTGTTTGGGAGAGCATTAAATAAAATTTCTGCTTGATTTTTTTGCTTATGAGTAAAAAAATAGCTTAGAAAAATGAGTATAATAAGTAAAAGAGTAAGGCTTAATTTCATAAAGCGATTATACCATTTAAACTATTTATTTTTTATGGGTATAATTCCAAAAATATTTTTACAGACTATGGGGAAGAAATGGAAGACTTGAGTTATTACGAAATTTTAGAAGTATCACAAAGTGCTGATAAGACAACAATAAAAAAAGCATATAGAGCAATGGCTAAAAAGTATCACCCAGATAAAAACCCTGGAGATGAAGCAGCAGAACACAAGTTCAAACTCTGTAATGAAGCCTACCAATGTCTAAGTGATGAGCAACAAAAAAGCATCTATGACCGTTATGGGAAAGAGGGACTTCAAGGTATGGGTGGCGGTGGTCGTCGCTCTTCTGGTGGGTTTGATGACCTTGGTTCTATGTTTGAAGATATGTTCAATGGTTTCGGTGGTTCAGGTGGTGGACGAAGACGTCAAAACCCTGCCGATATGGACAAATACCCACTCGATATGAATGTCGATATGCACATTAGTTTTAGTGATGCAGTCTTTGGTTGTGA
>JALUKS010000046.1 GCA_027056465.1 Sulfurimonas sp. | reverse complement strand
CATTCACACCATGCATACAATGTCACAAGACAACATCCATGGGGATTACTTATTGCAATGTATATCTTCTTTGTTGTAAGCTCTACAGGTCTTTGTATCGTCGGTTCTTTAGGTGATGTCTTTGGTTTTAAAGATTATATCGCGATGAGTAAAAGAGCTATTCTAGGTTCTATCGTAACTATATTAGCTGGATTTGCTGTTATTGCATTTGAGATTGGACACCCAGTCACTATGCTAATCTACAATGTTCTGAGTCCAGGTCTTACATCAGCTATCTGGTGGATGGGTACACTCTATGGAGTCTATCTTACATTTATGATTATTGAGTTTATCTTTTTAATGCGTAATGATATGAAAAGTGCAAGAATTTTTGGTCTAACAGGTCTTCTAGTAGGTCTTGCAGCTCACTCAAATCTTGGTAGTGTTTTTGGATTTTTAAATTCTAGAACTATTGCAAATGGTGTTTTTTATCCAACATATTTCATCTTAACTGCATTTATTACAGGTATCTACCTAACATATTTAATGTATGGATTTAGATATAAAATGAAAATTCCAGAAGATATTCAAAAAGGGCTTTTAGGTCTTGCTAAAATTCAAGCACTTCTTTTAGCTATTTTGATGTTCTTTGAAACATGGAAACTTTTAACAGGTATCTATGGTGGTATGCCAGGGCGTGCAGATGTAGCTGAACATATTTTACATAGTGGTGAATTTCTCTATGGTGAAGTTCTTTGTGGTATGGTTATTCCATTTGTCATTATGTTAGTAACTAAATGGAAAGCAATTAATTTGTATGTATTTACTTCTTTTATTGGGATGATTGGTATCTTCTTTATGAGATATGATTTAGTTCATGACACACAAATGAAACCTCTTCAAATGATGAAAATCACAGAGTATCAACTTCCTCCAGAATGGATAGAATACTTCCCTAGTGCTGCAGAATTTGCAATTGGATTTGGTGCAATTGGTATCTTCTTTATGCTCTACTATTTCGGTCAAAAAATGTTTGATTTAGAGGGTGGTAATCACTAATCACTACTTTTAGAAGTCTCATCTTTTGAGACTTCTAAATTATGCTATAATATCTCTATGAAAATTATAGAAACTTCAAGAAGAACATTTTTACAGAGTAGTGTATCTCTCTGTATCTATGCCTCTTCTGCTCTCTCTTCTCCTTGGACTCTCACAAAAACATCTAACAAGAAAACAACGAACACTCCCTATCTTTGTAATATGTGCAGAAATAAGTGTGCAGGATTTGCAAGAGTTGAAGAGGGAATCATCACAAAACTCAATCCAAACCAATACTTTCCAAAAAGTCGCAATATGCTCTGCCCAAAAGGTAATGCTGGAATAGATGCCGTTTATGACAAAGATAGACTTAAATATCCACTCATTAGAATTGGAAACCGTGGCGATGGGAGATATAAAAAAGTCACTTGGGATGAAGCTTATGAGTATATCAAAAACAGCTTAGTCAAAATCCTAGAGGAACAAAAAGATAACCGTTCCACAGTTGCCTACTGCAATGGAGAGGGTTTTAACAAAGATGAGTACATCAAGTTCTTTGGCTCTAAACTTGGAAGTGCAAACTTTTTAGATGAGGGAAGTATCTGTTTAAATACCAAACTCGGAGCGACACAACTCACTATCGGTGATGTCGGTGAGATGGATGTAGCAGGAAGTGACTATATGATTATCAGTGGTGCGAACAGATATGAGTCTCTTATCACTCCCGATAGTGTCGATATGATACACGCCAAACAAAAACTCATAGTGCTTGACCCACGTTGCACAGTTACAGCTACAAAAGCAGATGAGTATCTCCCACTCTACCCAGGAACAGACTTGGCGTTTTGTCTAAGTATGATTTATCTTGCACTTAGTGAAGAACTTTATGATAAAAAGTATGTCAAAGAGCAGTTTGATGATTTTGAGCGACTTAAAAAACATATTTTAAGTGAAAAATATACTCCAGAGTGGGCAGAGAGTAAAACACATATTCCCGCTAAAAGAATAGAAAAAGTGACACGGGAGTTCTTTAGTGCCTCTAATCCTCTCTACTATCTAGGGCGAAGAAGTGTCTGGAGTCAAAACGATTTCCAACTTCGCCGTGCCATGGTACTCATCAATGCACTTGCAGGAAGTGTCAACAGAAAAGGTGGCATTATCTTTGGTAAGCCAATCAAGCTTGATGCAGAGGAGATAAATGAGCCACTCTACAACAATGCTGAGGGACGATTTGATTTAGATGGCATAGTCTATGGCTCACAAAAGGGTGGCAGTTGGTTAAACTTTAGAGATAAAGTTGTAAACAAAACTGCCCCCTACCCTGTAAAAGCGATGTTTATCAGAAAACATAACCTTATGCAAAATATACCAAATATCGCTAAAACAAAGCAGATGTTAGAGATGATGGAGCTAGTTGTTGTTCTTGATACCATGCCGAGTGATACAGCAATGATGGCAGATGTTATACTCCCAGAGTGTACCTACTTAGAACGTGAAGATATGGTGGTAAGTTTTAACAGACTTGAGCCATCTTTAGCCCTACGAAATAGAGTAATAAAACCACTCTATGAGAGTAGAAGTATGCAAGATATTTTAAAAGGTCTTGGCAAAAAACTCTCTGTTCCTCTCTTTACCATCAGTGCCAAATATGATGAAGATTTGCAAGAGAGTATAGCAGAAGATGGTCTGCACAAGGCATTTGTAGAGGGTGGCTATGATATGAATGAACTCTACCGTGATACTATAGCACAAAGAAACAAAAAGCTCATCACAAAACAATTTGGCAAAAATGTCTATAGCTCACTCAAAGAAAAAGGTGTTTGGTATCCATATATGCAAGAGCAAAAAGAGCTTTTTAATAACTTCTATGAGTATTATCCTGAAGATAAACGCCACTATAGTGTAGAGAAAAAGTATAGAGTTAAATCCTATCTCAAGAAGTTAGAAAAAGCAGGATTTGATGCTATGCCAACTTGGCATAATCGTTACGACTTCAAACTAAAAAAAGATGAGTTTCGTGTAATTACTGGTCGATATGTCACAACAACGCAAAGTGCAACAGCAAACAATGCCATGCTCAAAGATTTTGAAGAAGAGAATTATCTCTGGATAAACAGCAACAATGCAAAAAACTTAGGCATTAAACAGGGGGATAGTGTCGTAGTGATGAGTAGTATCTCTAGCCTAGTTATCAAAGCAAACCCTACAAATAAAATAGCCCCCAATGTTGTTTGGATACCACACGGTTTTGGCATAGAGTCACAAGAGATGACCAATGCCTATGCAAAAGGAGCAAGTGATAATATGATCATAGAAGATAAATTTGAGAAGATTTATGGCTGTGCTACGATGCATGAGACGAATGTTGTACTTAGAAAAATATAATTTTTGACATATATTTGAATATATGTTAAAATACTATTAAAAACAAGGATTTAAAATGGTAGCTTATGCAAGAGATGAGATGGTAGGGATAACAGAGCTTAGTAAATCACTAGGGAAATATCTTGATAAAGTGGTGTCAAATTCATTTAATAAAATAGCAATTATAAGAAGAAATGAACCAGAAGCAGTGATTATACCAATTAAAGAGTATGAATATATGAAAGAAGCATCTGATATGTTAGAAGATATGCAAATAGCTAAAATAATTGAAGAAAGGGTAACCAAGCGTAAAGAACCTGTGAAATATTTAACTTTAAATGAATTAGAAGAAAACTTAAGAAAAAGAGGAAAAAATGTATAAGGTTATCCCTTTTCCTGAAGTTGAAGATGACTTATTTGTTTTACCTGAAGAAATTCTCAAAGAAGTATTGGTGTATTTACACAAATTCCAAACAGACCCATACAAATATACAAAACCATTATATAATCAAGGTGGCTTGAATTTACAAGGATATAGAAAGACCTATGTAGCCGATGCAAAATACAGAATTATTTCAAAAATTGAAGAGAATCAAGTGAAAATAGTTGAAGTTGTAGTAGTGGGAAAAAGAGAAGATAAAGAGGTTTATAAAGAAGCTTCTAAAAGAGTAGAGAATTAAAAAATGGCAAACTATGGAATGGCGTTTGATTATAAGCTTTGCATAAACTGCCATGCTTGTGAAGTGGCTTGTAAAGAGGAGAATGGCATAGATTTAGGGGCCAAAAATCATCGCCTTTGGATTCAAGAGGATGCCGCAGTTTCTGGAGATTTTTGGAACTTAGAGAGAGACAAAGTAGAGTTTACGCAGATGCAGTGTCAAGAGTGTCAAGATGCTCCATGTATGGCAGCATGTCCAAATGGTGCAATCTATAGAGATGACAACGGCATAGTAAGACTCCATAAAAATCTTTGTGATTTGACAAGAGCCTGTATGAGTGCTTGTCCTTATGATGCAAGATATGTTGATGAAAAAAACCATGTGACAGATAAGTGTATATTTTGTGCAGATACTCGTCTTGCTCGTGGAGAGACAACAACAGCATGTCAGATAACATGCCCTGCAAAACTAAGATATTTTGGTGATTTGGATGACCCTACAAGTGAGATAAGCCAAGTGCTTGCATCAAGAAAGCACTTTACCTTAAAGCCAGAGCATAAAACAAAGCCTAAACTCTTTTATCTTGAGTAAACTCTAAAAAATAGTAGGCTGAATAGAGGAGTTATCTACTCCCTCCCCCTCATTTACCTCTTGTAGATACTCCCAAAGTTTCGTAGCTATCTGCTGATAGCGTTTAGCAGTTTCACAGTTTGGTGCTATGACAGTGATAGGTTGTCCACTATCTCCACCCTCACGAATTGCTGGTTCTATCGGTACTTCACCGAGGAGTTGCGTTTTATAAGCATCTATCAGTGGTTGTGTTGTCCCCTTGCCAAATATATCATGCTCCGTATTACATGATGGGCAGATAAATCCACTCATATTTTCAACTACACCCGCTATTGGAATGTGAAGTTGTGTAAACATATCCATACTTCTTATGGTGTCATCAAGTGAAACTTTTTGTGGTGTTGTCACGCATACACCTGCCGTTACAGGGAGACTCTGAGCAAGTGCGAGTTGTGCATCTCCAGTTCCAGGAGGCATATCAAAGAGTAAAACATCAAGCTCTCCCCACTCTATATCTTCAAGCATCTGCTCAATCGCCTGAGTAACCATAGCACCTTTCCAAATAAGGGAAGCCCCTCTCTCTACAAGTGAGCCAATTGACATTACTTTTATACCATGTGCAGGAATTGGCTTGATGGTTTTTCCTAAAAAAACAGGTTGCACATCTGCTATACCCATCATACGAGGAATATTTGGACCATAGATATCAGCATCTAAAAGCCCTACTCTTTTTCCTTGTTGTGCCAATGCAAGTGCAAGATTTACAGTAGTTGTAGATTTGCCAACACCACCTTTTCCACTACTTACCATCACAAAGTTTTGAATTTTTGGCAAAACATTTTTACCATGAGAGCTTGTTTCTTTAGGCATATTAGGTTGTACTATCTCTACTACAACTTTCAAATCAAAGGCACTTAGACGTTTACCTATCTCCTCTTTTAACTGTTGTGCTATCTCACTAGATGCTGATGGTATCTCTAAATAAACAACTATCTTCTCTCCATCTACCTGAATATCTTTTACAAAATGAAACTCTACAATATTTTTTGAAAAGCCAGGATAGACAACTTTACTTAATATATTTTTAATCTGCTCTTGCATTCACTCTCTCCTGAAAATTTATTGATATTATAACAAATTGTTACACTATAAAGATAATTATATGAATTACTTTTATAATAAATATTAGTTTTATATAAATATGTATATAATAGCTCAAATATTCAAGGAGAAAAGATTATGAATAAAATCGCAAAAATTGCACTTGGTGCAACTTTAATGTTAAGTTTAGGTGCAACTGCTGCAAGTGCTGATGCTGCAAAAGGTCAAAAGTTATTTGCTAAAAAGCTTAAAAGAGCTTGTGGTGCTAATGGTGGTGTAATTGCTGGGAAACATACACAAGATGAGTGGACAGCTATTGAAAATGCTGGAAAGCTAAAAGCAGAGATTAAAACTATCTGTCCAAAAGCAAAAGATAAAGCACTCAAATCAAAATATATGAAAAATTATTATGATTTCTTCCATGATTTCGCAAGTGATAGTGGTAATGTTCCTTCTTGCTAATTTTTTTTAAAAGAGTACTCTTTTTGAGTACTCTTCCCTCTACTTCAGTATCTTCTCGATAATTTCCATACTATTTTTTGATAATCCCTCTGTAGAGACTATTCGCTGTAACTCCTCTTGCATCATCTCTCTGTTTTTTCTATTTATACGACTATAGATTTTAAATGCCCCTGCTAATCCTGACGCTATTTGAGGATTGATTTTATCTATCTCTATGATTTTATCTGCGATAAATCTATACCCTAAACCATCTTTAGCATGAAAATATTTAGCATTTCTAGCAAATGCACCAACAAGTGAGCGAACAAGATTTGGCACTTTTGCATCATAGACCTCATCATCTTGAAGAGCAACTACCCTTTTGAGAGTACCCTCTCGCTGAGAAGAGGCTAAAATGGAGAAGTACTTATTCATCACTAGCGTTTGACTCTTATATCTATTATAAAAATCTTTCAGTGCTACTTCTGAGCGTTTCGCATCACAATTTTCTACTATATCGAGTGCAGCAACTCTATCTGTCATATTGAAAGAGTCGTTATATTGAGTGACTGCAAGCGATACAATTGCATCAGACTCTAAAGAGGAGAGTATCTTTAAGACTCTATTTTTAAGTGCGCGTTTGCCTATACTTTCACTCTCAATCTCTATACTATTAGAGTGATTTACCCTATAAATCTCTAAAAGTTTCTCTCTAAATTTTGATGCTATTGTCACACATAACTTCTCTTTCGCCTCATAGATAGGCTCAAAATCCACCTCATCTTGGCGCTGCATAAGTGTTGCAACTGATGGAAGTTCTAAAAGAAGTGCCTTATAAGAGAGGTCAGCTTTAACATCAAGTAGATGCCCAAATGAGTCGATAAAAAGAGGATTTATCTCCTCTCCTTGCATCATCGCCTCAAGTGTCTCTATAGCAAAACTCTGTGCTGCTTCATACTTAATAAAACTATTTGTATCATGCTTCATCAAAAATGCAAAGTCAACATTTGCTTGTTCTATTATGATAGGAGCAGAAAAGTCTCTGTTTATCGATAAGATAGGTTTTTCATTTAGCCCCTCATACACAAAAGTCTCATGCTCTTTAGAGATGATAAGCATCTCCTCTACGACTATCTTACCATTCGCACTAAGAAGCGCTATCTTTAAAGGATAGTAGAAAGGCTCTTGCTTAGAACCATCAACTGCATTTGGAATACCCTGCGTCAAGGTTAAACTATAAACGCCATCCTTAAAACTCTCTTCTACTTTGAGTCTTGGTGTTCCACTCTGATGATACCAGTTTTTGAACTGAGATAAATCTTCTCCACTTGCCTCGCTCATAGCCCAGAGAAAGTCATCTGTTGTTACAGCTTGCCCATCAAAACTCTCAAAATAAAGGTCTGTAGCCTTACGGTAGTTCTTTTCACCTAGAAGTGTGTGAATCATACGAATGACTTCAGCACCCTTTTCATAAACTGTAGAAGTATAAAAGTTGTTCATACTGATGTAAGATTTTGGCTGAATTGGGTGTGCAGTTGGCGAAGCATCCTCTACGAACTGGCGTTCTCGAAGAGCCTTAACATCCTCTATGCGTTGCACCTCTGCCGAGTTTAAATCAGCCGAAAAGGACTGATCACGAAAGACAGTAAGCCCCTCTTTGAGTGTCAGTTGAAACCAATCACGACAAGTGATACGATTACCCGTCCAGTTATGAAAGTACTCATGCGCTATCACAGACTGAATCCCCATAAAGTTTGCATCACTTGCTGTATCTGTATCGGCTAAAACATAGGCAGAGTTAAAAATGTTTAGACCCTTGTTCTCCATCGCTCCCATATTGAAGCTATCTACGGCTACGATATTGTAAATCTCTAGGTCATACTCACGGCCATACTTCTCTTCATCCCAAGCCATCGCCTCTTTGAGAGACTTCATCGCATGATAACACTTCGACTCATTGCCTAAATCACAGTAGATATTGAGCACCACTCTCTCGCCACTAGCAGTAACAAATTCATCACTAATACTCCCCAAATCTCCAGCCACAAGAGCAAAAAGATACGAAGGCTTTTTATGAGGATCAACCCAAGTCACACCGTGGCATTTATCAGAACTATCATGAGACTCTGCCTTGTTTCCATTACTCAAAAGTATAGGGTAGCGTTTTTTATCTGCCACTACAGTCGTAGTAAAAACACTCATCACATCAGGACGATCAAGATATGGAGTTATACGGCGAAAACCCTCTGGCTCGTTTTGAGTACAAAAAATACTCCCCGACCTGTAGAGTCCCTCGAGTTCAGTATTGTTTTGAGGATAGATTTTATTGACTACTTTGAGTCTAAAATTCTCTGGCACATTTAGAACTGTTAAACTCTCATTCTCTATGATATAACGACTATCATCAAGTTGCAAATCATTCAGATAAAGCTCAAGAAGCTCCAAATCTACACTATCCAAACGCAGATGTTTCTCACTCCCCTCCTCTTTATGAATCTGCATAACATTTGTCACAACAGTTTCCTCTTCACCCAACTCAAATGTAAGATGTACACTCTCTATACTAAAGTATGGTTTTTTATAATCTCTTAAATATATCGCTTTCATTACTTTTTCCTTTCAATTATTTTCTTTTTATGCTATAATCATAACTTAAACCAACTTGCTTAGCAAGTACCCCCTCTTTTCTTTGTTGGGGGATATTACTCAAACATTAACTTCTTCAACTTATCTTTCAATTTTTCGAAATCATCTTTTGAAATTACTCCAAGTTTATTTTTTACTCGTCTGACATCAAAAAGCTTTATCTGTGATAAATTTGCATAATTTACTTTTTTGTTACTCGTCAGTGTAAATTTATAATGAAACATATCATCTTTTGGAGAAGTTGTTAATGGCAAACCTAAAAAAGTATCTTTGCTAAATTTTCTCAGTATTAAAACTGGTCTTAAAAAGCTTTCACCTTTACCATCTGTTTCATATCCAACATTTTGCCCAACTTTCAGCCAAAAAATCTCTCGTACTTTAAAAATATGCTTTTTTTCTTGATGAAGCATCTCTTTTTTTATCTCATTCCATTTATCATAATTTTTCATATTTTCATCAACCTTTTAATAATCCCATCCAAATTCATGCAACATCATTTCAAAAGTCCTATCCAAACCTGCACGAAAGAGTAACTCCTCTTCTCTATAAGGGTGTTTCACTCGTAAACTTACAGCATGAAGTAGAAGCCTATGCACTCCATACTCTGCCCTTATAAACTTATTATGCTCCCCTCTTCCGTACTTTGTATCGCCTAAAAGATGATGGTTTATATGTTTCATATGGCGTCTAAGTTGATGCTTTCGCCCTGTTTGTGGTTTGAGTTCTACTAGGGAGTAACGAACAGTGTCGTATCTGCCAACTTTAGCATCTATCTCTACTTGTGCTAAACATTTAAAATGGGTAAGTGCCTCTTGTGGCTCTCTGCTCACATCTTTGTCTCTATCGCTAATCTTATCGAGTTTTCTTGTGAGTGGATGGTTGATAGTGCCAGACTCAGCCACATAGCCACGAGCAACTGCGATATAGGTTTTCTCTATACTATGCGATGCAAACTGCTCACTGAGTAGCTTTGCCGTGTGAGAGTCCAAAGCAAAAAGTAAAACGCCAGATGTTGCTTTGTCAAGCCTATGCACAGGATAGACCCACTGCCCAATCTGCTCACTCAATATCTTCATAGCGAAGTAAATCTCGTGCCTATCTATCATCGACTTATGCACGAGAAGCCCAGAGGGTTTAGTGATGGCTACAAGATACTCATCTTGGTAGAGAATTTCTAGCTCATAGTTAGCGAACATTAGCCATCGCGTTTGGTAGTTTTTCTTTTCTTTTTAGTCGCTTTCATCTGTTTTTTTGTTGTTGGAACATTAGAAGTGTTTTTATTGTACTTACGTTCTCTCTTGTCTGAAGTCCGTTTATGTTCAGCTTTGAGTTTTACTTCATCTACATCTTTACGGCGAATAGTAGGATCAGGCTCGAAGCCCTCCACTCTCTCTTGAGGTATCTTCTGCCCGATAAGCTTCTCAATATCTCGAATGTCATACTTCTCATAAATATCTATAAGACTTATAGCCTCACCCTCACGACCAGCACGACCAGTACGACCAACACGATGCACATAATCTTCAGGAATAGATGGAAGCTCGTAGTTTATAACATAAGGTAGGTGTTCTATGTCTAGTCCACGAGAGGCTATGTCAGTAGCAACTAGTACTTTAAAATGTCCCTCTTTAAACTGAGTCAGCGTTTTAAGGCGATTTGCTTTTGTTTTGTCCCCGTGTAAAATACCACACTTCAGTCCATCTTTTTTAAGCTCTATCGCAAGCATATCAGCACTCTTTTTTGTTCTCGTAAAGACTAAAACCTGAGGATAGTTTCTTGAACCTATAAGGTAAGCTAAAAGCGCTGCTTTTTTCGCAGTATCTACTAAGTAAGCTTTTTGGTTGATAGTATCAACTGTACTGTTTTTCTTGCCTGTCTCGATAAACGCAGGCTTATTGAGCACAAGCTTAGAGAGTTTACGCACCTTTTCGCTATAGGTCGCAGAGAAGAGAAGTGTCTGGTGGCGTTTAGGTAAAAGTGGATGAATTTTTCGTATATCTTTGGTAAATCCCATATCCAACATTCTATCTGCTTCATCAAGCACAAATGCTTCTACATCTTTAAGACTCAGCCCACTCTCAGTATGCTCCATCAAACGCCCTGGGGTTGCTATGATTATCTCCACACCCTCTTTGAGTTTTTGGCGCTGTTTTTCTAAATCTTTGCCACCAACTAAAATCATAATATTTATCTTCATATTTTTCGCATACTTCTCTAAATCTTCATAGATCTGTATGCTCAGTTCACGAGTCGGCGAGAGGATAACTACACGGACACCCTTCCCCTCTTGTGGTTTACGAAGACGTTGTAGAAGTGGTAGACCAAACGCAGCAGTTTTTCCAGTTCCTGTTTGGGCAGTAGCAAAAACATCACTCTTAGCTAAAACCAAAGGAATAGCTCGCGTTTGTACAGTAGTCGGGTGTTCGTACCCTAAATCAGCTATTGCACTTAGCAGCGGCTTTATAATTCCTAGTTTTTCAAATGACATTTTAACCCTTTTACTTTATATAGGTGGAATTTTACCATATCTTTCTTATGTAATTGACTCTTTTGCGATATAATTCACATCGAAATATAAATGGAAATGATAAATGATAAGAAGAAAACTCAAAAACACCACAAAAAATGAAAAACTCAAAGCCTTTATAGAGAAATCTAAAGTACCAAAAGAGTTTCTCTCTCCTACGAGAAAGATGATTAGTAGAGGTGTTGTTTTAGGACTTTTTATCGCGTTTATTCCGATGCCTATGCAGATGGCTGCCGTACTTCTCTTCATGCCATTTTTTCGTTTCAATGTCCCTATAGCCATCGCAATGGTCTGGATAACAAACCCCTTTACTATGCCACCTATCTATGTCGTAGAGTATTACACTGGCTCTTTTTTCCTTGGAACAGAGATAACAGATGTACAGATGTCTCTTGCATGGTTTCAAGAAAATATAAACAATATCTTCATCCCACTCTACACAGGAGCGCTCTTCTACTCCATAAGCAGTGCCTCCCTCGCCCACTGGGCAGTCACCCACTTCTGGAAACACTCTGTGCATAAAGAGAAGAAGTTACACCCTAATAAACGCTAAGAGGTAAGCTCATTAGCAATCAACTCAGCTTGTTTAAGTACTGTTTCTGTTGCTAGTTTTTGCATATCTGGTGGATAGCCAAACTGTCGTAAGGTTCGTTTTACGATAACTTTGAGTTTAGCTCTAACACTCTCTTTAATCGTCCAATCAATAGAAGCATTTGCCTTTACTCGTTCGGTCAAGACAACAGCCAGTTCACGAAGAACCTCTTTTTCCATAACATCTTTAGCACTCTTATTATTTGCAATAGCACTATAAAAAGCATACTCAAAATCTGTCAATCCCATCTCTTTTGGCTCAGCATCCATCTTATGAATATCTTTACTCAAAGAGATTAACTCATCTATCACTTCTACAGCAGTAATAATCTTATTGTGATACTTTTTGATAGAGTTCTCCAACATCTCCATAAGAGATTTACTCTGTACAAGATTTGTTTTTTGTCTTGTTTTTATCTCATCACCCAGTAATTTTTTAAGAACTTCAAGAGCTATATTTTTATGTTTCATCCCTGCAACTTCCATTAAAAACTCTTCTGAGAGTATGGAAATATCAGGCTTCTTAATTCCCGAGGCATCAAAAATATCTATTACTGACTCAGCTACAAGTGCTTTATCTATAACTTGTCGTATGGTTGTCTCTAACTCCTCATCAGTTCTACCATCCCCTGTGACTTCAAACTTAACAAGTCGTGCTTTTACTGCTTGAAAAAAAGAGATTTCATCTTTTACATCCATCGCTTCATCGTGAGGAACTGCTATTGCAAAAGCTTGTGACAATGCAGTAACTTCATCAATATATCTTTTCTTACCATCTTCAAGAGCTAAGATATGCTCCTCAGCTTCAAGGATTAGAGATAATTTCTCTCTTGTATCTGACTCAAAATAGTTTTCATACTCAAACCCATGATACATTTGAGATACAACTTCGAGTTTTTCAAGCATAAGTGCAACTGCTTGTTCTTGTGCAAGTGCAGGGTCTCCTTTTCCTCCACTATCACTATAAAAAGAGAGAGCCTTTTTCAAATCACTAGCAATACCAAGATAATCAACAACAAGTCCAGCAGGTTTATCTTTGTAAACACGATTAACCCTTGCTATGGCTTGCATCAGATTATGCCCTTTCATAGGCTTATCTATGTAGAGTGTGTGCATAGATGGGGCATCAAATCCAGTTAGCCACATATCTCTCACTATGACAAGTTGCAGTTCATCATTAACATCTTTCATACGGTTTGCTAAATCTCTTCGTTGTTGTTTTGTAGTATGATGTTTTTCTATCTCTGCTCCATCGCTACTATTTGATGTCATCACAACTTTTATAACACCCTTAGCTAAATCATCACTATGCCATTCAGGTTTAAGGGAGATTATCTCATGATAGAGTTCTGCGGCTATTCTTCTACTCATGGCAACTATCATACCCTTACCATCAAAAACTTCTTGTCTTTTTTCAAAGTGAGATACTATATCTTGTGCAACCTCTTTAACTCTATTTTCACTGCCTATAAGTGCTTCAAGCTTTGTCCATTTTGATTTTGTCTTTTGAGTTTCGCTTAAATCATCAGCTCCAAGTTCACTATCTAGCTCTTTTACTAGCTCTTTTCCCTCATCACTCAAAGTAATCTTAGCAAGCCTACTCTCATAGTAAATCTTAACAGTCGCACCATCTTCAACAGCTTGTGAAATATCGTAAATATCTACATAGTCACCAAATACAGCAGGAGTATTTACATCTGAACTTTCAATAGGTGTACCAGTAAATCCAAGGTAAGTAGCGTTTGGCAAGGCATCTCTAAGGTATTTAGCAAATCCATAGACAATTTTTTTACCTATAACATTACCATCTTTATCTTTTTCATCAACAGTTTTTGGTTTAAATCCATACTGCGTTCGGTGTGCTTCATCTGCTAGAACTATGATGTTTCTTCTAGGTGAGAGTTCATCATAGATATTTCCCTCTCATATAATACCAAATGCCTAAAAAAGGCTATAATTAAAATAAGAAGAGTTTTAGCATATCGAATCTGCCCTGAGACCAATTATTTGAGTCTGTCCCCAAGTCAGATAGCTAAATTATAAA
>JALUKS010000045.1 GCA_027056465.1 Sulfurimonas sp. | reverse complement strand
GAGAAAGATAGGCACCATCTCTTTATAGAACCACAAACAATGGACAATACAGAGTGCTATATAAATGGACTCTCAACTTCTCTTCCACCAGAGGTACAACGTGAGATGATTCACTCTGTTGAGGGAATGCAAAACGCGAAGATAGTGCGTTATGGGTATGCCATAGAGTATGACTTTGTAGATCCTCGTGAGCTTAGGCATTCGCTTGAGACAAAAAAGATAAGTGGACTCTATTGTGCAGGGCAGATAAACGGGACAACTGGGTATGAAGAAGCAGCAGCACAGGGGATTATGGCAGGTATAAACGCGGCTCTCTCACTGCAAGGTAAAGAGCCTCTTATATTACGACGTGATGAGGCATACATCGGCGTTTTGATAGATGACCTTGTGACAAAAGGGACAAATGAACCCTATAGAATGTTCACTTCACGTGCCGAGTATAGACTACTTTTACGTGAAGAGTCAGCAGATACTCGCCTTGGAAAGTATGGTCATGAGCTTGGTCTCATAAGCGATGCAGAGTATGAAAGAGTAAAGAAAAAAGATGAAGAGATTCGCTATGGTGCAAACCTTTTAGAAGAGATAAAGTTCACTCCAAACAAAGAGTTTAATGCACTTCTTGCCGAGATGGATGAGCAACCTTTAAAAGATGTCTCAACAGCCCAACAGCTTGTAGCTCGTAAGAGTTTTGATGTAGAGAAAATGCTCAAAATAGTTCCAGAATTAGCGAAGTTTGACGACTACATCAAAGAGGAGATTTTAGTTGAGGGAAAATATGCTCGTTATATAGATAAGCAGAGTGAAGAGATAGAGCGAATGAAAAAGTACCTTAAGATTAAGATTCCTGAGGGCTTTGACTTTACTGGTGTGAGTGGTCTCTCAAAAGAGGTGCAAGAGAAACTCAAAAGTTTTGCTCCACCTACTCTTCAAGCAGCGATGAATATTAGTGGGATTACCCCAGCAGCAATTGAAATCTTACATATCTATATAAAAATGGCGAAGAGAGAGAAAAAACAGTGAATTATCAAGGAAATGAGTACAGTAAAACTTACTACTATGTACATACAGGACACAGAATAGGGTTAGATAGATTTCGTCGTGCATCAGCTATCTTAAAAAGTTTAGATGCTGACATAACTCTACTCTCATCAGATTATAGAATTGCACAGATTGCACATAAATATGGTATAGAAAAAGCAGTCGGTGTTGATGTGGTGAGAAATATTCCACAAATTGCAAAAAATGGAGATAAACTCATCTTAGACTCAGATGAAGCAAATCCACTAATGCTGGAAGACATGAAGCAATATTTCTCTACATTTATACATCTTCGTAATGAGACTGTAGCAGTAGATGAGCAGTTTCTTAATGCTAAAAATAAAAAAACTGTAAAACTCACTTACTTTTTTGGTGATGATGATTATGAAAAAGATTTAGAGAAGCATATTGCGTTTATTGCCGATCTAAAGCCTCATTTGCAACTTGGATTTTATTACTTTTTAGATTATGAAGATAGTTTACGAGAGAAGTTTGAACACTGTTATGAGTTTGATGAGTATGAGGAGATGATTTTAGAGACCGAAGTTCTTATCACTTGTTCTCCCCAAGCAGTTTTAGATTCACTGGCAAGTGGGGGAAGACCTATTTATGTAAAGCGTGAAGATTATATTCATGATATGGACAAATTATTTAAGGAATTTAACATTCCTATTATCCTAAATTATAACAAAAGTGATTTAAAAGTGATATTTGAGACTATTTTTGAAAGAAAGTATAGCGATTTAACACATAAAAGTAGGATTACAAAGAAAAATCTAAAAGAAAAGCTCAATTTAAATTAAACTAAAAGAGATTTGTTATATACTTGAAACTCAAATTTCACACATAAGTGAGTAAACATGAAAAATAGTAGCCGTAGAGGTTTTATGGGAAAAGCATTTGGTGCTGTTGCAGGAGTTGGAGCAGTAGCTTCACTCTTTGCGATGAAGAGATCTTGGGACCCACTTCCAAGTGTAAAAGCAGCGGGATTTACCACTCTTGATATGTCCGCATATAAAGAGAATGAATTAGTAGTGGAAAAATGGAGAGGAAAGCCTATTTTTGTTCTGAAGCAGTCTAAAGAGATGTTAGACAGCGAAGGCAAAAATATGAGTAAACTCACTGGAAAAACAACATCAGAGATGGATAAGAAGAGACTTCTTAAAATAGGTGATGCGCATTACCTAGTTTGTGTTGGACTCTGTACACACCTTGGTTGTATTCCAGGATACCGTCCAGATAAGAAGAACTTTTTATGTGCTTGCCATGGTGGTATGTATGATGATACAGGTATGGTAACGAAATCTCCACCACCACGTGGTCTTGATATTCCTCCATTTAAAATAGATGGTATGAAGTTGGTCTTAGGTGAATCATCACCTGAATATGAAAAAATGCTCGCTGATGGCGTAACACTTAAAGTATAGGTAAAAGGAAAAAAATGGCACATTTTACAAAAGCTACAAGTATGCATGATTGGTTAAATCAACGCCTTGGTGTTGATACTTTAAATCGTGTTTTAGCAACAGAATATTGGATCCCTAAAAATATTAACTTTTTATGGGCGATGGGTATGATTCTTGCAATTACATTTGGTATATTGTTAGTATCAGGTATCTTCTTATTGATGTATTACCAACCAAATGTAAACTTAGCATTTGATAGTGTAAACTACACGATTATGCAAGAAGTTGGTTATGGTTGGTTATGGAGACATGTACATGGTGTTGCGGCATCTGTTGTTTTCTTAATCATCTATATCCATATGTTTACTGGTATCTACTACGGTTCTTACAAGAAGGGTCGTGAGATGATTTGGATCTCTGGTATGCTTCTTTTTGTTGCATTTTCTGCTGAAGCATTCTCAGGTTATATGCTTCCATGGGGTCAAATGTCTTACTGGGCTGGTATGGTTATTACAAACCTATTTAGTGGTGGTAGTCTTCATGCTGATGGTTTAGTTGAGTGGATTCGTGGGGATTATGTTCCTGCACAAGCATACTTAAATCGTTTCTTTATGCTTCACGTACTTCTCATTCCAGTTGCTATTATGGGTCTTATCGGACTTCACTTCGGTGCACTTCGTATTCCTCACGTAAACAACCAAGATGGTGAAGAGATTGATTTTGATGTTGAGTCTAAAAAATATTTAGCTGGTGATACAAAAAATTCTAAAGTTATTAGATTTATGAATGATTTCCTAGCAAAAGATATGATGGTTGTTGGAATTTATCTTGTTTTCTTCTTCTATCTTGTATTTTTTCACTATGATTTTGCGATGGATCCTGTAAACTTTGACCCTGCTGATGGATTAAAAACACCTACACATATCTACCCTGAGTGGTATTTCTTATGGTCTTATGAGATTTTACGTCCATTCTCAACAAATGTTGGGCTAATAGCGTTTGCATTTGCACAAGTTATCTTTGTAATGCTTCCATTCCTAGATAGAAGTCCGAACACTGTTCCTGCATCTCGTCGTGGTCTGTTTAAGTACTGGTTCTGGGCAATGCTTATTGACATGATAGTATTAACAGCTATGGGTAAAGTACCTCCAATTGAGCCATTTGGAACTATTGGTTTCTATGCGGCACTTACATTTATTGGTCTATGGATTGCACTTCCATTTATCACAAAATTTGAAAAAAAAGTTTAAGGAGTAAAAAGTGAAAGAATTATTTATATTAGCAATTGTAACTACATTTACTCTTGTAACTTACTATTTGGTTGAGCCTTTTGCTCATAGTCATATGCACAAGCATCACGAGAGTGAGCATTTTGCATATAAAGATTTACCAGCACTTACTAAAAAAGGTGATGTTGCTCGTGGTAAAGATTTAGTTATGGGAGCTGGTGCTTGTACTGGTTGTCATGGTATTAAAGTTGCAGGTCTTTCTGCTCCTATGGATGCTGTAAGTTCAGCAGCTGCTTATGGTGTTAATCCACCAGATTTATCAAATGTTGGTGTTGTTTTTGATCCTAAATTTTTAGCATCAGTTATTAATAACCCAGCACATGCTTTAATGCTTGAACATAAGTACAATGCAAAAAGTGGAAAAACTTTCCCTATGCCTCAGTTCTATGGAGCAGGTGGAGATAAATCACAAGAAGTTGCAGATATGGTTGCTTACTTACAATCAATAGCTGTACCTGAAGAGAAATTAACTCCAAATATGGCATTTGAAACTGCTTGTGGTAGATGTCATGCTATTCATTATGAGTATAATCTTAATGGAAAAATGCACCCAGCTTGGACACAGATTGGTGAAACACCTAAGTTTAAACATACACAAGATAAGTTAGCGTTTGAGATGAATGTTGCAAACTATAACGACTCATTGATTAAATATCTTGGTAAATTACCACCAGATTTAAGTATGTATATTCGTTCTCGTGGGGAGCATTTTATCTCAACTTTTGTTGAAAACCCTCAACAGTACCTTAAAGGAACAGCAATGCCACGTGTTGGTGTAACTGCAGAAGCTGCTGAGAAAGTTATAACACACCTTCAAGATGTTGGTGATTCTAAGCGTCACAAAAGAGAGAGTGTTGGTAAAAATGTTATGATTTATATCATAATCTTTGCTATCTTCGCAATCCTTTGGAAGAAACAAGTTTGGAAAGAGCTACACTAGTAACTCTAAGCTTAAATAGAAAGGGAGTTGAGAGTTTTTCTCTTGACTCCCTTTTTTTATGCCAAATTTTTACCTACTCTTAGGTATAATTCATTTATGAGATTTAGAAACCTAAAAAAACAATCAAAACAGAAACATAGAGACACTCAAAAAAAACCACTCACTCTTCCTTTCGCAAGAATGACAGATAAGATAAAAGCATTTATTACGGATATGTTTATGATATATACCCCTATCCTTTATATCATAACTTATGTAGTTATGGGTGGCAAAGATGCATTTCAAGCATCAAATATCGCTCCTTTTGTGGGTGTAACACTCTATGCCATCATCTATGCTATACTACTCGCTAAGTTCGCTCAAACGCCAGGGAAAAAAGCCTATAATATTAAAGTAGTTGATGAGAAAACATTAAAAAATCTCTCATTTTTTAGAGCACTTTTTAGATACTTTATCTTTTTAGTCTCAGCGACTCTTCTTGTAGGACTCTTATTCCCGTTCTTTAGAAAAGATAGAAAGTTTATTCATGATATCATTTGTAATAGTGTAGAGATAGAAGTAGAGAAATAAAAGGAATTTATGATACAATTCTGTTATCAAAGCTTGGCGGCTTTGTGTGTGTAAGTCTTTTGCGACATTGGTACTTACAGTTATAGCCCAAACACTTTTTATTGAGTGTTTGGGTTTTTTTTGCTCTAAAACAGTAAGCCAACCACTAAGGGACTAGCCATCCCTTAGCCTTTTTATATCTATTTTCCCTCCAATATATTTTTGACACTTTTTACTTACAAAATCTTCTAATACTATATTCAACTCAGAGTGCTATAATTACAGTTACAAGGAATTTAGATGCTAATAGATAGTTATGATAGAGTAGTAGATTATTTACGTATCTCAGTAACTGAGAGATGTAATTTTAGATGCCAATACTGTATGCCAGAAAAACCTTTTTCATGGGTTCCAAAAGAGAACTTACTCACTTTTGAAGAGCTCTTTGAGTTTATGAAAGTGGCTATTGATGAGGGTGTAAAGAAGATTCGTATTACTGGTGGAGAGCCACTTCTACGTGAAGATTTAGATAGTTTTATCAAGATGATTTCTGATTATGCTCCTGAAGTTGATTTAGCAATGACAACAAATGCTTTTTTACTTAAAGGGACTGCCCAAAGATTAAAAGATGCTGGTCTTAAACGTATCAATGTCAGTATAGATACTCTGAAACCTGAAGTAGCACAAGCTATAGCAGGAAAAGATGTGCTGAAAAATGTCCTAGAGGGTGTCGAAGAGGCTCTTAAAGTTGGTCTCAAAGTCAAGGCAAATATGGTTCCTATGAAAGGGATGAATGCCGATGATATATTTGATGTGCTTGAGTACTGTAGAGAGCGAAATATCACTGTGCGTTTTATAGAGTATATGGAAAACGCTTATGCTAAAGCAGGCATTGCAAAGTTAAGTGGTCAAGAGGTTTTAAAAGCCTTAGGAGAAAAATATAATTTTACTTCAGAGGGGTATGATGGTGCTTCTCCAGCAAAATATTATAGACTAGATGATGGATATAGATTTGGTATTATCGAGCCTTATGGTGATGATTTTTGTAAGCAGTGTAATCGTATTCGCCTTACAGCAGAGGGTAATCTTATTCCGTGTCTCTACTTTGATGAGGCGATGAGTATAGCTGAGTCTGTAAAACGCGGAGATATAAAAGGTGCTGCTGCCGTTCTTAAAGAAGTAGTACGAACAAAACCAGAGAAAAATCGTTGGGGTGGAGAGGATGCAGAGGTCTCAACTCGTGCTTTTTATGAGACTGGTGGTTGATAGATGGTCTATTTAGTTGAATATTTTTACTCTATTCAAGGCGAGGGAAAGTATGTAGGAACTCCCTCTCTCTTCTTTCGTTTTGGTGGATGCAATATGCGATGTGAGGGATTTGGTTGTGAAGAGAGAGCAGAGGATGGAGCAGAGGTTTTAGGTTGCGATACCGTCTATGCAGTAAACAGAGAACACTTCTCTCATAACTGGATACCTATCAGCAGAGCAGAGGAGTTGTTAGCAGTTTTAGAACTCTATGAACTCCCTGATGGTGTAGATGTTGTTCTTACTGGTGGTGAGCCACTTATCTATGCAAATGAGCCTCTCTTTGTAGCGTTTTTAGAGGCTCTTGTTGCACGAGGACATCAGATAACATTTGAGACAAATGCCTCCATGAGTGTTGATTTTGAGAAGTATAGCGTTTACAAAGAGTGTTATTTTGCACTTTCTGTGAAGCTAAGTAACTCTGGTGAGCCTTTAGCAAAAAGAGTTCGTGGCGATATTATCTACAACATCGCTTCAAACGCCAAAGATGCTTTTTTTAAGTTCAGTATAGATGCTGAATCTATCACCATAGGACTTGAAGAGGAACTGAGTGAAATTTTACTTCACTCACCAAAAACAAAAGTTTACTGTATGCCAGTAGGAGGAACTCAAGAGGAAGTCGAAAAAAATAGTGAGCCTCTCATAGAGTTTTGTAAGGCAAAAGGGTATAATTATAGCGATAGATTGCATATCAGAATTTGGGATGCCAACAAGGGAGTTTAGTATGATTATCAGGAAAGAGTTTAAATTTGAAAATGCCCATATAGTTCGTGGTTGCTCAAGTGTCAAATGCCGTAGTTCCCTTCATGGTCACTCCTATAGAGTAGAACTCCTTTTTGAGTCAAACTTCTTAGATAACGGGCAGATGGTCTATGACTTTGGACTTATGAAGCAAAATATGAAAGATTTAGTGGACTCTTTTGACCATGCTGTTACTCTTTGGAGTGGGGATGATAAAAGCTATGTAGAAGATATGAAACGCCACTCCGATAGATGGGTAGAGCTTCCAGTTTCCCCCTCAGCAGAGCAGTTCTCACGAGTTATTTTTGTGATGATAGATAAATTGATACAGCTTACATCAACACAAAATGGCGAAAAAGAGGTAAAACTCAACTCTGTAATAGTTCATGAGACAGCAACAGGCTATGCACAATGTTTTAATGAAGATGCTTACTCAATAGCTATGGGTAAGATAGAGCTTGAAGATATAATTTTCTCTGAGGAAGTGAAGAGAGATTTTAATGATGTAGAACTTTTAGAAAAAATGATAGCAAAAGTTCCATTTATAAATCCAAAGGCAGTGTAAATATACTCCTGAGAGTTTTACTCCGTTACTAAAGAACTATACTTACTAGAAGTAAAACTAAACTTCGTGCTAATAAACTTCACCTCTTTATCCTCTTGTAAAGTTGCAATTTTCTCATCTATCATAATGAACCCATTTGCATAGGCAAGAGGTGATACCATTCCTGGTGCGAAGTGCTTACTAGGTGAAAAAAACTCTCCATCAAAATACCCAGGTACTAAAGAGCGGCGACCTGCTCTTTGTGTATATTCATTTTTCATTTTCGCGTTTATGCTGTTGATAAACTTACTTTGCATACCACTTAGTGCATAGATAATGCTTGTTCCAAAAAGCTCGAAGTTAAGAGCTGCTGCCATGGGGTTTCCAGGGAGATTTAGCACTAAAGTCTCTCCTACTTTTCCAAAGGTTGTTGGTTTG
The DNA here is from genome assembly GCA_027056465.1 of Sulfurimonas sp. Taxonomy (GTDB): domain Bacteria; phylum Campylobacterota; class Campylobacteria; order Campylobacterales; family Sulfurimonadaceae; genus Sulfurimonas. Next base: position 5,713 of record JALUKS010000045.1, on the reverse strand, counting down.
CCAGGTTTTATCTCTATCTTATCAAAGAGTATCTTGTACTCAAAGGCTCCAAATGCCTCTTTGGTAAAGTCTGCATCTCCGACACTTACCCCACCACTTGTAATGACTAAGTCACACTCTAAAGCACTTTTTATATGTGCTTCTATATCTTCAAGAGTGTCCTGAGCTGTTCCTATAAACTCCACTTCACATCCTAACTCTTTTGCACGTGCGAGCAGAGTAGGTGAGTTTGTATTGTACAACTGATAGCTCTCTACCTGTTCAAAGTGCATCTTCAGCTCATTTCCAGAGGCGAAAAGTGCTACTCGCGGGCGTTTATGTACCTTAATATGGCTGATACCTTGTGAAGCAAGAAGAGAGATCTGATGTGCATTTAATACAGAACCAGACTCTAAAAGAAGTCTCTCTTTTTTTATATCTTCACCAGCAAGGCGGATATGTTTGCTTATAACGAGATTTGCTGGAAGTTCTACCCCCTCTGGTGTTTGAGTCGTATCTTCCATAGGAACTATACACTGTGTCCCCAAGGGAATTTTCGCCCCAGTCATAATCTTTATGCCATATCCTGCTTCAAGTTCCCCATGAAAATCATCACCTGCAAAAATAGTACACTCCACCTTCACACTTTTAGCCGAGTCTTCCAGTTTGACAGCATAACCATCCATAGCCGAATTGTCAAAAGGAGGGAGATTATGAGTCGCCACCACATCTTGCGCGAGTACAAACCCTAAAGCCTCCTCAATAGGAAGAATCTTCAAAGAAGTCTTTTTAATATTTGTATAGATAAGTTCGAGAGCTTGTTCAACAGTTACTGCCATGATAGATGCCTTATAAAATAAATAGTTGACCTTATTATAGTATAATTTCGTTATGAATGAAATGTATAATATGGGCTTAAGCCTACATAGTGTCGGTGGTGTTGCTGTTTTAGCGGTTATTGTTCTAAATCTTTACTTTCTAATAAGTATGAATGATTTGAAAAAGTATAAAAGATTGAATAGTATAGTCCTTTGGCCATTAACTTTTAGTACTTTAGGTTTAGTGCTTTTTACTGGTGTTGTTATGATGGCAGCCAAACATTTGGACTTTAGTTTTGCAAATATCATTATGATAATTATCTCTCTAATTTACATTGTTTTAGAAGCGAAACGTGTCAAAGCACTTAAATATCTTAGTACGAAAAAAGAGCATGCATTTAATGCCTATAAGCCAATAGCAAGAACGATTTTACAAGTTGAATTTGTTATGATTTTACTCCTTAGCTTAGCTATGTGGTATCTATGATTTATTTCTTCGATGAGAATGCAGGGGTAGAGAGTCTGAAAATCAGAGGGGAGATGTATAAGTATCTCGTAAAAGTTCGCCGACATATCGAGGGTGACATGCTAAGTGTACGAAGTAAAGAGCAGATAGAGACTCTTCACTCCTATAAGGTTGTGCAAGTTGCACCGCGTTTTTTAGAGCTTGAACTTATGAATTCAGAAGAAGTAATAGTAAAAAGTAAGAGAGAACTGCATGTCGCTTGGTGTGTTATAGATAGTAAGTCAGTAGAGAAAGTTTTAGCCTCTCTGTGTGAGATAGGGGTGAGTCGTATCTCTTTTATAGGCTGTGATAGAAGTCAGAAAAATTTCAAGCAAGATTTTAAACGCTACGAGAGAATAGTAGAAGCTTCCATGCAACAGAGTGGAAGAACTTCACTCATGGCATTTGATAGCTATAAAAATATAGCAAGTTTTATAGAGGAGTTCCCCGATACAAAGGTCTTTGACTTTACAGAAAAAGTCCTCTCTGAGAGTAGCGATTTTAAAAGAGTCCTTATAGGGTGCGAGGGTGGTTTCTCTCCATCTGAAAAAGAGTTACTATCTTCTCAAGAGGTTTTTCGACTAGACTCCCCAATGGTACTACGTTCTGAGTCTGCTGTTATGGCTGTGGCGAGTAAAATATTACTATAGTTTTATTATTAAGAATTATTTAGGTATAATGCGATTTCATACCCTCAAGGGGTACCACGAAATCTGTCCCCATACGGATTTAAAAAATATATAGTTTTACGTACATTAGACGTGAAACAAAAGGCAAAACGATGAAAAAAGATTTACACCCTAACTTAGTAACTTGTACTGTAACATGTGCATGTGGAAACACTTTCGAGAACAGAGCTGTTCAAGATACACTTAAAATTGACATCTGTAATGAGTGTCACCCATTCTTCACAGGTTCTGAGAGAATGGTAGATACAGCTGGTAGAATCGAGAAGTTTAACGCTCGTTACGCTAAAAAATAGTAAGAGTTCTTCTTGCTTAGTCTAGTTCCTACCCCTATTGGTAACATAGGCGACATCTCACTTAGAAGCATTGAGCTTCTGAGTGGGGCTGATATACTCCTCTGCGAAGATACTCGTGTTACAAAAAAACTCATCAATATCTTAAAAACTCGTTACAACACTGTTTTTAAAGAAAATCAAGAGTTTATCTCTCTACACTCGCATAATGAACAAGCTTTTGTTGAAAAACTAGAACCCTCTTTTTTTGAACAGAATGTTGTCTATGCGAGTGATGCAGGTATGCCAGGGGTCAGTGATCCTGGACAGGCTCTTGTAGCTTACTGTTTAGCTCATGATGTAGCGTTTGATGTCCTCCCTGGTGCAAATGCCGTACTTACTGCGTTTGTTGCGAGTGGATTTGAAGAGACAAAGATGCTCTTTTTAGGATTTTTAGATCATAAGGGAAGTTCTCGCCAAGCAGGACTACAAAAGGCTCTTTACAATGGTTTCACAACTGTTCTTTATGAATCCCCACACCGTATAGAAAAACTTCTCTTAGAGATAGACACAGAAGAGCCAACACGAGAACTTTTTTTGGCAAAAGAGCTTACAAAGAAGTATCAGAACTATTTTAGAGGTACTGCTAAAGAAGCACTTGACTCTTTGGAGGGTAACTTTCGAGGGGAGTGGGTAGTCGTTCTCTCAAGTGCTGAGGCTCAAGCAGACTCTGCTATCACACAAAAAGATATACTTGCTCTTGACCTCCCTAAAAAGGTTCAAGCAAAGCTTATCTCTAAAATTACAGGTGAAAATACCAAAGCTTGTTATCAGAGACTACTGGATTTATAACTAGCTTAAAGCTTATTTAGATAAAATACCCTTATGTTAATATATGCAAAACAACCAATCTATTACTTAATAGATAATTACCCACAAAAGATAAAGACTCTCTACCTTGCAAAAGAGCTAGAGAAAAAAGAGTACTCACGCCTTATGAAAATGGGCTTTGAGGTCAAACGCATTCCTAATGAAGCGGCACAAAAGATGTGTAAAAATGCTTCGCACCAAGGTTTTTTAGCTGAGGTTGAGGATGTGCATCTGCAACCCTATGATTTCTTTTTAGAGAAGAAGTTTGTGCTTATACTTTCAGGTGTTACAGATGTTGGAAATATCGGTGCATTAGTGCGTAGTGCTTATGCTCTAGGTGTCGATGCTATTGTCGCTTGTGGTGTGAAACAGCTACCACTTGAGACTATCATCCGTACAAGTACAGGGGCGCTTTATGATATGCCTTTTGCTATCGAGCATAACATTCATGATGTATTAAATGACTTCAAAATGTCTGGATTTACTACTTATGGCGCAGATATGAGTGGTATGGACATCCGTGAAACTCGTATAGATAGAAAAAAAGTGCTTGTGCTTGGAAGTGAGGGCGAAGGTCTTACCTCTCGTGTAGTCTCAAAACTTGACTGTGCCGTGAGTATCAAGATGAAGCATGAGTTTGACTCGCTTAATGTAAGTGTAGCAGGCGCAATTTTAATGGATAGGATGCGATAATGAATGAAGAACTTGAACAACTGCAAGAAATTGGTGCAAAAAAAATACATGAACAGACACATATCCCTCTTCAGAATGTTCAAGCACTGCTTGATGGTAGTTATGAGAGTTTTACTCGTGTACATTTTTTAGGATTTGTCTCTATTTTAGAACGCGAGTATAAGTTAGAACTTACAGAGATGAAAGCAACTGGACTTACATATTTTGAGACGGACAACAAAGGGTCTGAAGAAACAGTTGGTGTTTTTATTGCACCTAAAAAGAAGTCGAAAAAGAGCTATTTTTTACTTTTAGCACTTCTTATCTTTATATTTGCAGTAGCTTATAAATTTTCTATACCAAATGAGAATAAAATAGTGAAGATAGAAGATAGCACACAGATAGAAAAACTTAAAGAAAAAGTAGTACAAGTGACATCTAAAGTGGATATAAATAATACTAAAAAACTTAAAATAAAAGAGCTTCCTAAGCCCACTCCTGTAGTACTTAAACCTTTGAAAATTATAACTAAGTCTAAAGTGTGGTTTGGCTATATAGATGTCGCAACAGGAAAAAAGTATCAAAAAACATTTCAAGGTGAACTAGAGTTAGACCCAAACAAAACATGGCTTTTTCTGTTTGGACATGGATATATACAAATGTATACAGATGGAAAACTTCAACAGTTTTCCTCACATCCTGTATGTTTCTACTATAAGGATGGTGTTCTTAAATCTATTACTCGCGAAGAATTTCGAAACCTTAATAGAGGGCACAAATGGTAAAATTTTTTCTTGGCTTCTTGTTACTTGTTAGTTTCTCTTATGCTTTAGAAATTCCTCATAATATCGAGGTTCAAATCTCTGAAGATCCTCTTCTATCAAAGATAAAAGGTTTCATGGATGATGAGACTTATGCAAATAATGCTGAGTTTATTAATGTTATCTTTGAACCAAAATCAGACTTTTATAAAAATAATCGAGTAGATGTTGTTAAATTGGTACAAACACTTAAAGAAAATGGACTTTTAAAGCTCTACTTTAAAAAACCTAAAGAGTTACATCTTAACTTCAAAACAAGTGGCTCTCCTCTCTTCTTTGTGAAAATAATGGGCGATACTTTGAGAAATATAGGTTATTACCGCTATGTTACTACCGCGTCAAATTTAAATGTAGCAGAGTTTACTTGGAATATCTCTCTACGTTCAGAGTATGCAACTGATCCTTTAGTCTTAGAGGATGAGTTACTTAAAAGTGGCTGTCATGTGATAGATATAGAGAGAAAATCAAAAACAGAGTGGACCTATGTTATAGATATGTCAACTGCCTACCTTAATGTTCCAGTTCTCAAGGTGGATCAAAAGCGTATACTTAAGCGTTCGCTGTATGCTCACTGGTTTAATGTCTCTCAGGTTAAGAATCTAAAGATAAAGAGTAGCAGGGATAATCGATGGTATCCATATATCGCTTATTATGATGCATCTTTGCACCTTTTAAAAGTTGTGAAAAAGAGTAAAATCTATCACTCAGTTACTTTGAGTATTCCTCAAAATGCCAAATATATGAAACTCTCTGATCGCTATTCTTTGAAAAATATACGTGATGAGTTAACACTCTCTCCAAGCGGTGATAAATAATTTTTAGAGCATTGATAAGATACTATTATCTTATTCTAAACTTTTTTAGCTAAAATGTCAGTACTAAATTCAGAGGCTAAAAATATGTTTGATGAGATAAAGTTTAATAGAGTTGAGAGGTTACCGAAGTATGTATTTGCTGAGGTAAATGAGATTAAGATGCGTGAGCGTCATGCTGGAAAAGATGTTATTGACTTTTCTATGGGAAATCCTGATGGAGATACTCCAGAACACATCCGAGCAAAACTTGTCGAATCAGCCCAAAAAACGAAAAC
>JALUKS010000044.1 GCA_027056465.1 Sulfurimonas sp. | reverse complement strand
TTTATCTGAATTGGAGTAGATGTTCTTTCAAGGATACGAAGTACTTCTACGATGTTTTCAATATCAAGATTAACAGCAGCACCCAATAAATTCGAAATTTCTGCGTAAAATTTTTCTAGTTCTTTTTTCTCTATCGTGTAAGATTCTGTACCTTCTGCTAAACAAACACTATAAAGTTCATCCTCTACATCTTTTGCTTTCTGCAAAAAATCTCCAACGAACTCCTGAACTAAATCAATCGGAAGCCCTAACCTATCTGCAGGTTTTTGGCTATCATATAGATACTCTGCTCGCTCTTTAAAGATGTCTACTCCATCAATTGCAGAAATTTCAGATGAAAGTACAATGCCCTTTTCTTTAAGCTGTTTAATTAACTCTTTTACCTCTGCATCAAACTGTATAATCGGTTCTTTCTCTATCTTAGGCAGCAGGGAAATCAAATGTTGAGATTCTTCTAAACATTCATCTTGGATCATTAAGGGAGTCTCTTTAAATAGTACTGAATGAAATATTTCCCATGCCTCTTGATCTAAAATATTTACATGTTTCAATGCCTGTTTTATATGTTGAAGACCAATACTGTCTGTAGATTCAGTAGAAGCATAGTATTTAGCTATTAAAAATAGAGTTTTCATTTTTTCCTTTCTAAAACAACATTTCCAGTTGTTGCTTGTGTATTCTACATAACTAAAATGAAAAATATTATTAAACTCTTTTGCGACATAACTTGTCATTAGAAAGTGTTAATATTTCATATATCTTAAATATGAGGAGCTCACATGAACAGAGTAATAATTTACGGCGATATACACGGCTGTTTTGATGAGTTTAAAATGCTTCGTGATGAACTTCAAATCACACCAAAAGACACTGAGATTCTTGTCGGCGACCTTTTAGACCGTGGTCCATACTCTAATGAAGTTTTAACTTATGCAAGAAAAAATAACCTACAGTTAGTTCTTGGTAATCACGAGTATAAGTATATTCGCTATCACAAGCACCATTTGGCTGAAGAGCAAACCGGCAGAAAAAATCCTATGCATTTCAATGAGGATAAACTTACCATCTATAACAACATTACTGATGCAGATATGCGGTATCTTATGAACGCACCATTTTTTCTGAAGATAGACAATGTCACTGTAGTGCATGCAGGCATAACAAACAGAATAGATCTGGATAATCCCTCAAAAAAAGAACTCGAACTCTTAACAAGGATTCGTAAGCTAGACAGTGAGGAGAAACCATTACCACTAGGACAGGAGAGTTTCCACTCTCAGTACTGGGCTGATTGTTATGATGGTAATCAAGGGATTATTGTATATGGCCACGAAGTGCATAATCTAGATAAAATAAAGATCAACAGGCATGCTTTTGGAATAGACACAGGATGTGTCTATGGTGGTAAACTCACGGCTTTGATCATTTATGATACTAAAGAGCCAATGTATAGCTACGACATACTTCAAGTGCAGGCTTTTGAAAAATATGCAAATAGTAAAGATGTAGCTAGGAATAATTAGATGCCGTCAATACCAGTCGAAGAACTCTCCCCTTCAAGTAATGCCAGCATTGCTTTGAGTATCTCTTCATCATCATCTCTTGAAACCTCTCCTGTTTCAAGAATTTCCATAATCCCCTCTGCATCATTATCAGCAGTTCCAAACATATACCCTGCAATTCTGTCAAATTGTTTTTGAGTCATTTTTGCATCTTCAAGTGGTATTTCAATTGCCAAGCGAATATCTCCATCGCTAGGATCATATTCCCAAGTTCCAAATTTAGTGTTATAGTTCAAATACAGAAGCTGGACGAGAAGCTCTCTTAAATATGGATGTTCCTTCACTCTAAGCATATTATTGTTTTCATCAAGAATGTCGGATAAGGAGACAGCCTCACAGCCATCCCCTCTCCTAAGAACCGTGCTTGCCACTTTCACGGCACACGGCTCAAGCATTAATAACTAAATTTATTGCGAAGTTTTGAAGTAGTATATCGCTTAGTAAAATATAAATCATCATCTCTATTAAATGGATTAGCTGTAGCTACTATTTTAATATGTTCAATTAAAGGTATAACCGATAATCTAAACACATTTTTAGTTCCATTTAATTACACCCCTGTGAATGAATCTCCACTTTTAAGGTGTACGGCGGCAAAGATATAACAAGTACGAGGAGACCAATAATTTCCCTAGCGGAAAATTATTGCTCACGACAATCGTTAGAAGACAGGAGCAATATGTCAGATAAAAAAGAAAAAAGAGAGAACCGACTTGCTGAAGCAGTTGCAGAAATTGCACACAGTCAAATGGGGTATTTTATTGGTATAGCAATATTTATGTTTGTTGTTGCCGTTGCTACAAAATGGGATGGGCATTTATTTGATAGAAAAGGTTGTATTGAAATACAAGAAAAAAATGGTCAACTTTTTAAAGTTGATACTTGTAGTGGAGATATAGAACAAATATATATCAAAGACATCAACCAATCTTCTAACAAATCGTAGCAACAAAAATATGTTACCCTAGCCGAAAAAAGCTTTTAAAACTAGAGAAATTTCGCTACCATTGTAGAACTTAAAAGAGTACAAAGATGGGTAACATATTTTTGTACTTAGCCGTTAGTCTCTATTGACTATAATGTGCATTAAAAGGAAATGATATGGCATACGTAATAACAATTACAAATAAAAAAGATACTGGATTTATAAATGAGGCTAAGGTAGTTTTAGAAAGTAATGGATACAGTGAAATAAATACACAAACATTTCTTGGTATAAAGCCAAGTTTAACAATCACTTCACAACTAAAAACTTTGGATAGTTACAAAACTGATAAATCAAAATGTGCAATAATCATATATCATGGTAATGTAAATAAAATTTAATCAAAAGGAGAAAAAATGGGAAGTATTGCTCAAGACAATAGACATGAAGAAATGTTTCAAAAAGCAAAGAATGAGGTTTATAAACTTGAAAATGAAATACAGGTATTAAAAGATAAACTTAGCACACTTGATAGTAAATATCAAGAAGCAAAAAATCATTTAAGCATGATGGAAGATATAGATTTAAAAAGAGATTGATATTTTAGACTAACAAAACAGAGTAACCAATAAATTACCTAGCGGCAATTTATTGGCTATCTTCAACCGTTGTATGCAGGGTCAATCACAAAAGGAAAATAATGAATAACAATAAGACTGAATTTAAAGATATAGTTAATGAGAGTGTTGATGTTTTATCTAGTAATAATCTAAAAGAAAATTTAGCTAAAACTATAGAAGATAATACAAACTTAGATTTGCAAAAATCACAACAATTAGTTAATGATATTACAAATACAATAGAATTAGTTGATAAAAATTATAAAAATTTGCAAAAAGCTAAAGAAGATGGTAAAACAAGAATACAATGGTTGCAAGGTAAAGTTGATACAGTTGTTAAAGATTTATCAAGTGATGTTAAAAATAAATTTGTTGATGAGATTAAAACAAATCTAGATATTTCAAACAATAACATGATTTTAGATGTATTTGATGAAAGTGTAAATTTATCAAAAAAACTACCTAACACTAAATATGAAGATTTAAATAAAAAAGTTATCATAGAAGATTTGAGTAGACAACTAAAAGACAATACTGTTTTAGGTGCTATAATCAATGAAAATGGCAAATTTGAAATTGATACAAAACATAAAGAGATAAAAGCTGTCAAAGAGTATTTTGAAGTAAAACTTGATTCTGATTATGACAAGCAATTTAAAACAGCTATTTCTGTTGCTACAGAAATAGCTAAAAATAAAGATTTACTACCACCATCTTTAAAAGATAAAACTCCAGAAGAGATAAGTATGATTGTTGATAAAGGTGTAACATCTGCAAAAGTTGCTTATAAATTAGCAAATGGTGAACTGAATGCTATGGATGCAGTAGAATACACAATAGATAGAAATACAGCTATTTTAAACTCTGCTATAGTTACAGCTACAACAAAATATGGTAGTATAATTGGTGGTAAAGTTGGTGGATTTGTTGGTAGTATTTTTGGACCAGCTGGAACGATAGCAGGTACAGCAATCGGAACAGTAGTAGGTAAATTTGCAGGTAATAAGATTGGTGGACTAATTAACAAAGGTGTTAAAAAAGTAGCAAGTGTTGCAAAATCTGTTGCTAGTAGTGTAATAAGTAGTGCTAAATCAGTAGTAAAAAGTGTAGGTAGTGCTATAAGTTCAGCTTGTAGTAGTGTTGCTTCATTTTTTGGATTTTAAAATAAGGATAAAATAAGATGGCTAAAACAATAAAATTTAATCTTTTATTGGATGATAATCCAGTAAGAGATATAAAAAGTTTACAAAATAACTTTTGCATAGATGATATACTAGAAGTTTATGAAAATGGGTTACTTCAAAAGTGGTTAAAAGTTCGTGGCTTTGATGAGCATTTGGCAAAAGTAGAAAATATTAAAAAAGAGAGTTCTATTATAGTTGAACTTATCAAAATTTTTGATATACAAAAAGATAATAAAGAGATAATGGAAAGTATATATTCACTTGAATTTCAAGAAAATAGAAACAAGTCTCTTAAAATTTTTGATATTAACGATGATAATTTAAAAAAAAGAATTGAAGAATATCATAAAGAGTATGAGAAACTTATAGAAGCTGTTATTGAACATAAAGAAAACATGGCATTTTTAAAAGTAGCTTCAAAAGAGATAAGTGATAAATATCTAAAACTATTTGAACTTGATTATAAAGATAGTTATAAACTATATAAAGAAAAATCACCTTTTATGATATATGCT
>JALUKS010000043.1:2699-4807 GCA_027056465.1 Sulfurimonas sp. | reverse complement strand
ATATACGAGATATGGGCTAATCTTTAGAAAGTATCAATTTAATATAGGACTTTTAGTTATCTGATAAATTTTGAATTTCTTTGAAAAAGGGAAGAATTAAAAGATTTGGGATTAAGTTTTTTACTCTAATAGAGTAGCCACCTCATTTGGTAGAAAAGGTGACTGGTCGTTCTGTGGAAATGCTAATTTCACTATTATTTATACACTTGTTTTATTTTTTCCACTTTGTTCCGTCATCTGTGACGGAAATATACTTTATTCTCTACAATAAGACTACTTAGTGATATAAAAATCATTCCCTCATATCAATACTCACATTTGACAATAAGGCTCGTGTCGCCAAAATATACACCACTTTTATCTACTATACCTATGAAATTTGCAAAGACTACCCACCCACAAAGTTATTAATCAAAAATAACCGTATAGCCGTATAAATAAAAATGTAACAAATAAAACATAAGGAGAGTTCATATGAACAAAGGCGAAATAACAACAGTTGTAGCAAACAAACTACAAAATAATTTATCTAAAAAAGAGGTTGGAGAGGTTATCGATATTTTTATCGAGACTATCAAAGAGACACTACAAAACAGAGGCAAGGTAATACTAAAAGGTTTTATAACATTTAGAACACAACTTGTAAGTGCAAAAAGTGGTAAGAGTTTTGGTAAAGAATGGAGCATTGGTTCAAGACAGATACCAAAGGTTAGTTTCTCTCCATCTTTTAAAAAAAGTATAAACTAAAAAATGGAGCATAAAATGTATAAGAACAAAATACTAAACAACACTCTCGAAGCCATCATCGTATCAGAAGATATTTTCGTAAGCGACTGGGATAAGTACACCACCTTACAAACTATTAAACTTATCATTGACAACTTCTCGTTAGACAGGTTTTTAAGCCAGTATGACTTTTCTAAGAAAGAGTACAAAGACTACTTTCAGGATTATGTCAAAAGTGAAAATAGAGATAAACACAAAATAATTAAACAAGAATTTAAAGCAAGAGGAGAGTAAAAATGACATTAAACACATTTATAAAAAAATCAGAAGAGATACAGCAAAATGCGAGTTTAAGAGATAAACTGCATATCAAATTAAAGGACTTATTCTCAGTTATCGAGAACTACGAAGAAAGTGGAGAAATCAGAAAAGATGATTTTGATAAAATTGATACTTTTAAAAAGTATGTTAAGCATTTTATCGATGAGGAAGAGAGGAAAAGAGAGGGAGCATAAAATACTACTCTCTTTATTAAGCTGTCTCTGTCAACTCCTGAGCAATCATTTCAGCCTGTTTCAACACAGTTTCAGTAGCCAACTTTTGCATATCAGGTGGATAACCAAATTGTCTAAGAGTTCGTTTCACAATAACTTTAAGTTTAGAGCGAACACTCTCTTTTATAGTCCAGTCTATCGAAGCATTCGCTCTTACCCTCTCAGTTAAAACAACAGCAAGTTCACGAAGCACTTCTTTTTCCATTACCTCTTTAGCACTATCATTGTTAGCAATAGCACTATAAAAAGCATACTCAAAATCAGTCAATCCCATCTCTTTTGGTTCTTCATCCATACGATGAATATCTTTACTAAGGTTAATGAGTTCTTCTATAACTTCAGCCGCAGTTATTATCTTATTGTGGTATTTTTTAATTGAGTTTTCTAACATTTCCATAAGAGATTTACTCTGTACTAAATTTGTTTTTTGTCTTGTTTTTATCTCATCATTGAGTAACTTTTTGAGAACTTCAAGGGCTATGTTTTTATGTTTCATCCCTGCAACTTCCATTAAAAACTCTTCAGAGAGTATGGAAATATCAGGCTTCTTAATTCCAGAGGCATCAAAAATATCTATCACTTGTTCAGTAACAAGTGCTTTATCTATAACTTGTCGTATAGTTGTTTCTAACTCTTCATCAGTTCTGCCACTACCTGTGCTGTCAAACTTAACAAGTCGTGCTTTTACTGCTTGGAAAAAAGAGATTTCATCTTTTACATCCATCGCTTCATCGTAAGGAACTGCTATTGCAAAAGCTTGTGACAATGCAGTTACTTCATCAATGTATCTTTTTTTACCATCTTCAAGCCCTAAGATATGTTCTTCAG
>JALUKS010000043.1:0-2689 GCA_027056465.1 Sulfurimonas sp. | reverse complement strand
TGCTTGTTCTTGTGCTAAAGCAGGATCACCTTTTCCTCCACTATCACTATAAAAAGAGAGAGCCTTTTTCAAATCACTAGCAATACCAAGATAATCAACAACAAGTCCAGCAGGTTTATCTTTGTAAACACGATTAACCCTTGCTATTGCTTGCATAAGATTATGACCTTTCATAGGTTTATCTATGTAGAGTGTGTGCATAGATGGGGCATCAAATCCAGTTAGCCACATATCTCTAACTATGACAAGTTGAAGTTCATCATTAACATCTTTCATACGGTTTGCTAAATCTCTTCTTTGTTGCTTGGTTGTATGATGTTTCGCCAACTCTGGACCATCACTAGAACTTGCAGTCATAACTACTTTTATAACACCCTTAGTTAAGTCATCACTATGCCATTCTGGTTTAAGTTTAATTATCTCTTTATATAGTTCGGAAACAATTCTTCTACTCATGGCAACTATCATACCCTTACCATCAAAAACTTCTTGTCGTTTTTCAAAGTGAGAGACTATATCTTGTGCTACTTCCTTAACTCTATTTTCACTTCCTATAAGTGCTTCAAGTTGAGTCCACTTTGCTTTTGTCTTTTGAGTTTCGCTTAGGTCATCAGCTCCAAGTTCGTTATCTAACTCTTTTACAAGTTCTTTCCCCTCATCACTCAAAGTAATCTTAGCAAGCCTACTCTCATAATAAATCTTAATAGTAGCCCCATCTTCAACAGCTTGTGAAATATCGTAAATATCTACATAATCACCAAATACAGCAGGAGTATTTACATCTGAACTTTCAATAGGTGTACCAGTAAATCCAAGGTAAGTAGCATTTGGCAAGGCATCTCTGAGGTATTTAGCAAATCCATATACAATTTTTTTACCTATAACATTACCATCTTTATCTTTTTCATCGACAGTTTTAGGTTTAAATCCATACTGTGTACGGTGTGCTTCATCTGCTAGAACAATAATATTTCTTCTTGTCGATAGCTCATCATAAATATTTCCCTCTTGGGGTGAAAACTTTTGAATAGTGGCAAATATAACTCCACCTGAAGCCACTTTCAAAAGTTTCTTTAAATGCTCTCTATCATCTGCTTGTATAGGTTCTTGTCTCAGGAGTGAAGCAGAACTTGCAAATGTATCAAAGAGTTGGTCATCTAAATCATTTCTATCTGTAATAACAAGGATAGTAGGGTTGTTTAGGGCTAAGACTATCTTTCCAGTATAAAACACCATAGAGAGTGATTTTCCACTCCCTTGTGTATGCCAAACAACACCACCTTTTTTATCCCCATCAACTGCACTTGCTTTTGTAGTTCTCTCAACTGCTTTGTTTACTGCATAGTACTGATGATAAGCTGCTAATTTTTTAACAGTCTCTATGATTGTTATACCTGTTTTGCTATCTTCTTTAGTGCTTTTTTCATAAACGATAAAGTTGCGGATTAAATCTAAAAGAGTTACTGGATTTAACATACCAGTTATCATAGTTTCAACTTGAGAGATTAACTTACTAGCTTCACTTTTGCCATCGCTACTCTTCCAACTCATAAACCTCGTAAGACCTGCTGAAATAGTTCCTGCTTTTGCTTCTAGTCCATCACTTATGATACAAAAAGCATTGTATGTAAAAAGAGATGGGATAACACTTTTGTAAGTCTGTATTTGTTTGTATGCAGAACCAATAGTTGCATTTTCATCTACTGGGTTTTTAAGTTCCACCACTACAAGCGGTAAGCCATTTACAAAGAGGATTAAGTCAGGTCGTTTATTGATACCATTTTCAATAACTGTAAATTGATTGGTTACTACAAAATCATTATTAGATATATCATCAAAATCTATAAGTTTAATTATTTCTCCACGAGATGCCCCATCTTTTTGCACTTCAACAGTTATGCCCTCTGTAATCATTTTATGAAAAGCTTCATTATCTATTAAAAGTTCTGTACTTTTTAGTCGCTCTATCTGTTTAACTGCATATTCTATTTGGTCATATTCTAAGGTGGGGTTGATAGCAGTAAGTGAGTTCTGTAGTTTTTCTTTGAGTATGACATCTTCAAAAGATTCTCTCATAGGAGTATCACTATCAGGTGCTATATTTGGTGCATAGATATAGTTATAGCCTTGTTTTTCTAAAAGTTCAATGGCGAAGAGTTCTATTTCATTTTCTGTAATTTTAGTCATTTTTTTTATATTTCCATAATCGAATTAGCCAGTCTTTTTTCAGGATGAATAGGGGTAGTATAATATCGTTGCTCGATACCAAATAGTACTAGCTTTAAATGTTCTTCTGTTTCAATTATAAATTTATCCCCATCTGTGGATACATCTGTACAATAAAATTTAGTATAAGTTACAACTTGTGTTATTTCAGTTGAACTAAAACTATTTAATGTATCAAGTGCCATAGCTATTCTTCTTCTATTAGCAGTTTTAACACTATCTCTTGTAAAATCTGCACCTAGTGAAATAAAGCTCTTAGTTAGAAAGGTATTTACTTCCGTTTGAGTAGCTGTTCTATACAATACTTCAATACCTCTAAACATTTGCTTGATTTTAACAATATCCTTAAAGTATAAAATATCGTTATTCTTATCATAAACTGCATCAATCCACTCATTTATAACAATAATTGGTTTATTAGTTTGTAGTGTTGGGGAGTCTGTTATTTTAAACCATTTTTTAG
>JALUKS010000042.1 GCA_027056465.1 Sulfurimonas sp. | reverse complement strand
GTTACAAGCAGGAATATTCCCGCTATCTTTTGCATACTCAACAAGAAATTCTCTAAGATGTTTTGATTTTTTAAAATATTTTTTACTCTTGAAATATTTCCAAGATTTTTTCGCTTTTTTACTCTTAATGTGAAGATCAGCCAAAGGTTTCCCTTCTTTCTTCATTAACTTTTTCCATTGTTTCATCGTATACTTGTTGATAAAATTTTGACCCTCTTTATGACATTTTAAACATTTTTTTACAAATATCCTTTGCCCTTTGTAAATAGCAGCATCAGCTGAAGAGAGAGAAAAAATAGTTAACGAGAGGACGATTAAAATAAATTTGTTCATTGATAACCCTTGAAATTATAGACTTATAATACATTAGAATTTATTATAGAATCCTTATATAGATTAAAGTTGATACTTATTGTTTAAACTTGCCTCTAAATCCCACACTAATTTAGCTTTTAGTGTTTCTACAACAATAGCTGTACACTTTACATCATCTGGCCACTCTCGTGTAAATCCATCTATCTGTGACTTATTTGTTCCATCTATACCGACCATAAGTCCTGATATAAATACATCTCTCTGTGCATCCATATTATTTGTCACACGCCAAATAAGCATATAAGCATTATTCACATCATTTGCTTTTGCATCCACAAAAACTACTATTCTAATATTCGGACTCAAAGAGACAAGTGCATCAAAGTACTCTTTAGCATTTTTTGTTTTTTCTACCGTAATAACAGTTATAGGATTTTTTGTTCTTTTCATATACTGCTGCAACTCTTTTGCATCAGGAATAAGTGCTTGTACCCGCTTCAAAAGTTCTTCATCTCCTAAAAGATTTGGAGCTTCCACACTATTTGCTACAGTTGCATCAATGCCGAGTTTTCCACCTACTAAACTCTCATCAGAAGAGTGATCAAGCGCATCTAAAATTCCCTCTGTAATAAACATAGATTTTGGAGTAAAACGGTTGAGAACATACGTAGCAAATGCCTCATAGTTATCTAAACTCGGTGCTTTTTCATCCACAAAAATAGCATGTTTTACAAAGCTCATCTGCCCTGCTCCCCAAAATGCATGCATAAACTGTTTTGCATGTCCTTTATAGAGAGGTTGCATCTTTGCTAGTATGAGGTTATGAAAGCCTGCGTTTTCTGGCATATGATAATCGAGTAAATCAGGAACAGTAGTCTTGAGTAGTGGAAAAAATATCTTTCCAGTCGCCCAACCCATATACTTATCTTCAAGTGGTGGTTTACCAACAACAGTTGCTAGGAATGTAGGCTCATTTTTTGTTGTAATAGCACTCACTTCCATTACAGGGTAAGGCTCTTCTAAAGTGTAGTAACCCGTATGGTCACCAAAAGGACCTTCTACTTTTGTTATATCCGTATCAACCCAACCCTCTATAACATAATCAACATCTTTTGGAATATAGAGATCATTTGTCAAAGACTTCACAAGTTGTGCTGGTTTTTTTGTGATAAGTCCATACATAAGTAGTTCATTCACACCATAAGGAAGTGGAGCTGTAGCACACCAAGTATAGAGAGGGTCACCACCTATAGCTACACTTACAGGCATTTTTTTACCAGCTTTTTGGTACTGATCAAAGAAGTGAGAACTATCTTTATGTATCTGCCAGTGCATACCTAAATGATTTTTATCATAAACTTGTAATCTATACATACCAAGATTAACCATTTCGCCATCAAGACTCTGTGTATAGACCTGCCCCATCGTGATAAAAGGACCACCATCTTGTTCCCAAGTTGTAAGTACAGGGAGTTTTGCAAGGTCAATATCATCTTCAAGATATTTAATAGCTTGACATTCACCCTCACCTTTGAGTCTCTTTGGAAAGATATTTTTAAGGGAGAAAAGCTCTTTTGCCATAGTTACCTTATCCATAAATCCTGCTGGTGGTTTCATATGAAGAAGATTTGTAATCTCATCAGCTACGGACCCTATAGTACGACCAAAAAGAAGTTCACAACGTTTGTAGGAACCAAATACATTCATAAGTACAGGTACATCAAACTTTTTATCTAACTTGCTATCAACTACATTGGTAAATAAAATAGCTTTCCCACCATCTTGCTTTTTTACTTCTGCATAAGCCAAATGTGGAATTTCTAAATAAATATCTAAGGGAGTATCTATTACCCGAATTTCATCATGTTTTTTAAGGAGTTGTATTGTTTTTTGCATCTCTTAAAGCCTTTGTGGCATTTCATCTTTAAATGCTATTTTTTCTGCATCTTTAAGAAGCTCAAGCGCACCATTTTTTATCATTTTTTGAGCGAGTTCTGAGCCTATGTTTTTTGACTCTGCTACTTTAACAACTAATTTTTCTTGCATAACATTCGTTCCATCAGGAAAACCAAGCATTACTCGAAATATCACTTCATCCCCATCTATCACAGCATTACAAGCAACAGGAGCTGAACAGCCTGCTCCTATTTTTGAGATAAAGTCACGCTCTATTTGAGTAGCTATAAAAGTGTTTTCATCTTTTAAACTCTCAGCTATTTCTCTAATTTTATCATTACCTTTTACTATCTCTATCCCTAAAGCAGCTTGACCCATAGGTGGTATCATCATATCAAGAGAGAGTTTATCAGTAAATGGAATATCTTTAAGTAGATCAAGACGGTGAAGCCCTATCCAAGCAAGAATTATTGCATCGTACTGCCCTTCGGAGAGTTTTCTAAGTCTCGTGTTCACATTGCCACGTAAATCTTTGACTATCAAATCAGGGCGAACTTGTAAGAGTTGCATACGGCGTCGAAGAGATGTAGTCCCGACAACTGCACTTTGAGGTAAATCCTCAATGCTTTTGTACTTATGAGAGAGAAAAACATCACTCTGATCTTGGCGTTTCGTAACTGCAATAAGTTCTAAACCCTCAGGAATATATGTCGGAACATCTTTAAGACTATGCACTGCTATATCTGCATTTCCTGCAAGCATTTCATCCTCTAACTCTTTAGTAAAGTGACCCTTACCACCGATAAGAGCTAGTGGTTTATCGAGGACTTTATCGCCATTACTCACTATCTTATTGAGAGTTACCTCCACTTCAGGAAAACTACTCTCAATTCTCTCTTTTATATGGTATGCTTGCCAGAGTGCTAAGTCTGAAACACGAGTTGCGATAGTCACTTTCATACTACTTATAACTCCTATAGAGTTTTCTACTATTATCTTTCTTTCCATCAAAATAAACAGTTGGTGTACCACGCACCATCATATTTTCTGCTATACTATTATCAGCTTTAAGAGTCTCTTCTACATACGGAGATGTCAACTCTTTTTCTGTTACCTTTGCACCTGTAACTCTATTAAACTCATGAAGAATTTTTTTAACATTTTTTTCACGAGAAGAGATTTTCATCTTATACATATTGATAATTACATCTTTAACACCTTGATGCTCTGCGACAACTGCTGCACGTACAACAGTTTTAGAAGCTGGATGAAGACGCAGAAGTGGAAGATGGTAGTAGTAAACAGCAAAAGTCTCAGGATATTTTTTCATATAAGGGAGTGCAACTGGTGCAAACTCTTTACAAAATGGACAGAGTGGGTCTGAAAAGATAGCTACACGATGTTTTGCATCTGCATGACCATAAATTAGATTCTCTTTTCTATAGTACTTTTTCTGAAAATCTGGTGCTACCATTGTTGTAAATCTCTTACCATTTTTTATATCAACAAGCTCTTGAGAAATGACTTGTCCATTTGAAAATAAAATCATTTTTTGATTGATTTCTTTTTTTGATTTGCCCTTTAAAACAGCATGTATGTTAACTATATAACTCTTCCATCCTTGAAGCTGTTTCAGTGGTTTTACACTGATTACTTTTGCATCTAAATCACTTATCTTTGGATTATCTACAAACTTATTTTCTAAATACTCTTCAATGTTTTCTCGTGTTGTACCTGCATGGGCAAAACTACTTAATAGTAGTGTTGTCGCTAATAATTTCCACATCAATGACATCTGAATCCTTTTTAATATTGTTTTGATTATTGTAATTTGTATTACAATTTCCTGATTTTACATTATAACGGTTAACCAACATACTCGTAAAGACACTAAACTGTAATAAAATGCCTAATATATCTGTTAAAAATCCTGGAACTATAAGAAAAATAGCACCAAAAAGTGTAAAAAGATTTAGACGCTGGAACTGCTCAAGGTCTATACAACTATATGAAACGGCAGCCATATTTTCAAAAAGTGTTTTACGAAAGTTAAGCAGTATAGCTACACCTAAAAAAGCACTTGTTATTATCTCAAAAAAAGTGGCAAGTCCTCCAATAGCCGAAGAAATTTGTACACTGATAAGTACCTCTAAAAAAAGATATACTAAAAAGTAAATCATGACCCTACACGTTCCATAATCTCACTCAAAATATTTTCTACACCTACTGTTGTTTTTTCGGTAGTAGAACGCTCATAAACCTGAACATTACCATTTACAAGCTCTTTACCGATAATGATAGTGTAAGGAAAACCTATAAGCTCTGCATCTTTCATCTTAAATCCAAAACGCTCTTTTCTATCATCTAGCATCACTTCTACATTTGCTTCTTGAAGCTCACTATAAAGCTTTTCGCCTAACGCCATCTGCTCTGCATCTTTGATATTGCTTACCATAATACTTATCATATAGGGTGCAGTTGCTTTTGTCCAGATACAACCGTTCTCATCATGATGTTGCTCTATCACAGATGCTACTAAACGCGAGATACCCATACCGTAAGTTCCCATGATAAAAGGTTGTGCTTTTCCATTTTCATCAAGATACTCAGCTTTAAGTGCTTTAGAGTAAGTAGTCCCAAGTTTGAAGATATGCCCTA
>JALUKS010000041.1 GCA_027056465.1 Sulfurimonas sp. | reverse complement strand
GGGAAGCCAACTCCAAGATGAACAATCCCTGAAGTACGCTTGAAGACTACAAGCTTGATAGGCTGGATGTGTACGCAGAGTAATCTGTTTAGCTGACCAGTACTAATAGTACGTTTGTCTTTTTTATAAACTCTTAAATGAGTACAATTCGTTCACTACCTTATTTAGTGCACAATGCCAATAGGCAGTACAATAAATAAGAGATTCGTTTACGGTTATTTAGAAAGTTTGTTGACTTTAACAATTGATATTTGATGATAACTCATCATTACCCTCAAACAACTTCACAAGTTGGGTTTAAGTACATATTAGTGTATTTAAACCCAACTTGTCTAGGTGACTATAGAGAGGGGGAAATGCCTGGTCCCATTCCGAACCCAGAAGCTAAGCCCCTCATCGCTGATAATACTTATCCTTTCAGGATTGGAAATGTAGGTCGTTGCCTAGTTGGTTGTTTATTTTAACTTTTCCCCCTTACTTTATTATTACAATTATTTTCTTACTTACTTAGCTTTTATTATTTACTGTTTTTGACTTTGCAGTTCTCATTACTTTTTTACTCTGTTTATGGGGTTTTTACTGGCTGAAGTCGGTGTTACTGTTGGTGTGTTGTCTGAGTTATAACACGGGTTTTAACTGGCTCTTTCTCTTTTCCTCTGTCTTTACTTTTTTATATCCTTTATATTTATTTTTATAATAACAATATTCTTCAAACATAAATAAATTCATGTTAATAACACAACAAATATGTTACTTTTCTACACATTTATGATTATATATATATTTTATACTTTTGAACAACATAGAGTAAATAAATAAGATATTGTTTTTTATTATGTTTATTTTAATGAAAAGAGTCAAATAAATGCTTTTTATGAAAGAAAATCCCATAAAATAGGCTTTTAACTATCTATACCTATTTTTCTTATTACTAATACTTATGTGTATGAAATTTACTTTAAGTTTCCTTTTAAAATAACTCTCTTATAATACCTGTAGTCGAGATAGACAAGATCTATTTCAATAAATTTAAATTACTCTTAGGAGAGAAAATGAAAAAAACAATTAAATTAGCAGTAGTAGCTGTATTAGCTTTAGGTGCAACATCTGCATTCGCAACAAATGGTTCAGTTATGATAGGTACTGGTGCAAAAGCAACTGGTATGGCTGGAACTGGTATTGGTATGAGTCATGGTGCTGAGTCGGCTCTAGTGAATCCTGCTCTTATTACTTCTGTTGAAGGTACTGAAGTCTCTTTTGGTGGTACTTTCTTTATGCCAGATGTTTCTTCAGATACTGGTAATGGAGCTGGTTATGTTAAAAGTGATGCAGACTTAAGTGTTGTTCCTATGGTTGCAACTACAACTAAAGTAAATGATAATTTATTTGTAGGTGTTGGTATGTGGGGAACTGCTGGTATGGGTGTTGATTATAGAGATTCTGCTGCAAATATGAATATGGTTACAAACTTACAACTTATGCAATTCGGTGTTCCTGTAGCTTACAAAGTAGCTGGATTTTCAGCTGCAATTACTCCATTACTTCAATATGGTGCTTTAGATATTAATTATGGTACTTATAACCAAAATACTGGTGCTAGAGTTGGTACTTCTAGTACTCAAGGTGTAGCACAAGATTTAGAATTCGGTTATAACCTAGGTCTTTCTTATGAGGTCTCTGGATTTACTATTGGTGCAGTTTATAAATCTCAGATTGATATGGAGTATAAAGGTCAAATTAGTCAAGCTATGCATGATTTTACAGGTTATCCTGCCTCTGAATTTTCAGACACATTATCAACACCAGCTGAGTTAGGTTTAGGTATATCTTATGCTTATGGTTCATATACTATCGCATTAGACTACAAACAAATCAAATGGACTGATGCAGATGGATACAAAGATTTTGGTTGGGATGATCAGGATGTTTATTCTCTAGGTTATGAGTATAGTGCAAAAACATGGGCGGCACGTGTTGGTTATAACTATGCTTCTAGTCCAATTTCAGAAAGTACAAGTCCATTAAAAAATACACTTAATCTCTTAGGTTTTCCTGGTATAGTTGAGTCTCATTATACTCTTGGTGGAACATATAATGTAACTAAGCAAACTTCTTTTGATTTAGCTTATGTATATTCTCCTGAAGTAACAGATACATATGCCAATACTGGTATGAGTAGAACAGGTCACATTTCTACGAAACACTCACAAACAGCTCTAAGTGCAGCAGTAAACTTTAACTTTTAAGTAAACGATAAGAGGATAAAATATCCTCTTATGCACTAAATCATCTTCGCTTCGCGTTTACCCTCTTTAATCTCACCAATAAGGTAAGAACCCTCAGCCTTAGCAAGTACTGTGTCTACATTTTTATCTTCAACTACGAGTATCATTCCGACACCCATATTAAAAGCTCTAAACATCTCTGAACGCTCGACATGCTTACTCATAAGCTCGAAGATAGGAAGAACACGGATAGCATCCTCTTTTACCTCTGCCATTAAGTTCTCAGGAAGAACACGAGGAAGGTTTTCAACGATACCACCACCTGTGATATGTGCCATAGCTACTATCTCTTCTTTTAGTGCTTTAAAAGTTTTTACATAGATGTTTGTCGGTGTTAAAAGTGTCTCTATGAGACTCTTACCATTAAAATCATCTTCAAACTTCATATCCATTTTTTCAAAAAGAACTTTACGAGCTAGTGAAAAACCGTTTGAGTGAAGACCAGAAGATGGAAGTGCTATGAGTTTGTGACCAGCACGAACAAGACTAACTCTATCCATCTCTGATTTTTCAGCGACACCTACTGCAAAACCAGCTAAATCGTAATCATCTTCAGAGTACATACCTGGCATCTCAGCAGTTTCCCCACCTATAAGAGCACACTCGGAGAGCTTACAACCCTCAGCTATTCCAGCTACAACATTTGTCGCGTTTATGACATCAAGTTTACCAGTTGCATAGTAGTCAAGAAAGAAAGATGGCGTTCCGAAGTTACAGAGTAAATCGTTTACACACATAGCGACTAGGTCGATACCTACAGTGTTGTGTATGCCACTATCTATAGCGAGTTTAAGTTTTGTACCAACACCATCAGTCGCAGCGAGCATTACAGGCTCTTTAAAACCTTTTGGAAGTTCAAATGCACCAGCAAATGAGCCTATTCCACCCATTACACCTGGAATCTTTGTCGCTTTTACTAGAGGTTTGATATTTTCTACGAAGCTATTTCCAGCATCTATATCTACACCGGCATCTTTATATGAAATTTGGCTCATTAGTTTTCCTTTGGTTCAGGTAAGTCACACTTTTTTGTGATGATACAAAGAGGGCAGAAATTTATCACTCCTGCTATAAGAGGTATAACACCGAGATAGAAAAGAGCATTACCAGTAATAACACCAGTAGCGATAAGAGCTAACCCTAAAACGATTCTAATTGGCCTACATATTTTTCTTATTTTATTGTAATTCACCGATTTACCTTTAGTTTTATATTAATTTGTCGCAATTATATCTATAATTAAGTAAAATTAATCCAAAAGTGGTTAAAATCGCACTAAGAAATAAGGAAAATTAATGAAAGAGTTTATATATAATGAAATGATGGTTCATGTTGGTGTTTGTACAAACAAAAATCCTGAAAATGTTTTGATAATTAGCGATGATGCAACAGGGCTTGTTTGTGAAGTACAGAGACATGAGAATGTGAGTTGTGATGTTATCTCTACAAACATAAATCTTCTGCGTGATGCAAAAGATGCAACTTATGATGTTGTGATTAGTGAGATGGATGCTGATGCAGCTGTTCTTGCACACTTTAATCGTGTACTTAAAGAGGATGGACTTTTAGTCACTACTACTCCTTCGCTTGATGAGACACAAGTAAACAAGCAGATTATGGAAGTGCTTGGTAAATATACAAAAATTATTATGCCATTTCGTGTTGGAGGAGAGAAGTTATCACTTTTAGCTTCTAAAGAGTACCATCCAACTGCTGATATTATTTTGCAAAGAGCAGATATGCTTGATGGTTTAGAGTACTATAACTGTGATGTGCATGTGGCTGCGTTTGCTATGGGTAATCATATAAGAAAAGAGTATTTAGGGATTATTAAAAACTAATGGCTTATGAGTATGCTATTGCTCTTACGGGGAGTATCGCTACAGGTAAGAGTACAGTTGCCTCACTCTTAGCACTTAATGGTATGCGTGTTATTGACGCTGATACTATAAGTCATGAGATTCTTGATGCTTCTGCATCTTGGGTAGAGGAGACTTATGGCTCTGAATATCTGCGTTTAGGCAAGGTTGATAGAGCGAAACTTGGAAGTTTTGTTTTTTCAAATGATGCAGCAAAAACTATTTTAGAAGATTTTTTACATCCTAAAATCCGTGCTGAAATACTCAAACGCAGTGAGAAGCAGGATAGATTAAAGTTCCCCTATCTTATAGATATTCCACTCTTTTTTGAGAACAACTCCTACAATATAGAAGATAGTGTTGTCGTATTTACCCCAGCAGAGCTACAGCTTGAGCGTTTTATGAAACGTAATGGCTACTCAGAAGAAGAGTCCCTCAAAAGAATCGCTACACAACTTCCCATAGAAGAGAAGAGAGAGCGAGCGACATGGGTGATAGATAACTCCAAAAACCTCAAACACCTACAGCAAGAGTGTGAGGATTTTGTAGCAATTATTAAGAAAAAATATTTAAAGTAGGAGAGAAGATGGAAATAGCAAAATATAGTGCAAGTGGAAATGATTTTGTTCTCTTTTCTAGCGAGAGTAAAGAGGATAGGGGAGAGTTAGCAAAAGAGTTATGCCATCGTCAAGAGGGTATAGGGGCTGATGGGCTTATTGTCGTTCTTCCTCATGAGACACTTGATTTTGAGTGGCAATTTTATAATGCTGATGGTAGTCATGCAGATATGTGTGGCAATGGCTCTCGTGCTTGCGCTCACTTCGCGTTTACTCATGGTCTAGCAAAAGAGAAGATGAGCTTTTTAACTGGTGCAGGTGTGATAAATGCTGAGGTGAAAGAGAGTACTCCAAAGAGTGGTATGGTGATGAGCGAGCTTACACCACCTGAGATACTTGATAAAAATATTGAATTTAATAGCAAAAGCTGGTGGTTACTCAATACCGGCGTTCCTCATTTAGTCTGTATTCAAGAGAGTGTCAATAGCTTTGACCTTGATGAGGCAAGAGAGTTGCGTTTTAAGTATAATGCAAATGTAAATATCTGTTGCATTGTTGGCGAAAATCTGCAAGTTCGTACCTATGAACGCGGTGTCGAAGATGAGACACTTGCTTGTGGTACTGGAATGGCAGCTTGTTTTTACAGAGCTTTACAAGAGGGTGCAGTGAGTGAGAGCATAGAGGTCTATCCAACAAGTGGCGAAACTCTTTATCTTGGGGTAAATGAGAGAAGTATCACTTTTGAAGGTCGCGTTGTGAATACTTTTAATACGATTTGGAGTTAGGTGTACTACAAGAAGAGAGTGATGAACTCTCTCCTTGATTTTCGCTCCCGCCCAACACTACCCACAAAAAAAAGGGGAAGTAAGAATAAATCCTACTTCCCCTTCGGCGAAAATGACTAGCTCATCACTTCTAGTCGAGAGTCTTATGCTCATAAAACATTGAAATTATATCTCAAAAAGAGAAATAATACAACTAGAGTCCAGCAGCCTCAACTATCTTTGCTTGATTGTCAGCTATAAGTGGTTCTATGACTTCATCAAGAAGTCCACCATTCATAATCTCATTTAAGCGATAGAGTGTGAGGTTTATTCTATGGTCACTCATACGGTTTTGTGGATAGTTATATGTACGAATACGTCCAGATCTATCCCCTGTTCCTACTTGTGCTGCACGTTCAGCTGCATTTTCAGACTGTTGCTCTTGCATTTCTAGGTCAAAAAGTCTTGCTTTAAGAACTTTCATCGCTTTTTCGCGGTTTTTGTGTTGTGACTTTTGGTCTTGGTTGGTTACAACTAAGCCAGAAGGTAAGTGTGTTATACGTACTGCGGAGTCGGTCGTATTTACTGACTGACCACCACATCCAGAAGAACGCATAACATCTATCTTTAGGTCTTTATCTTCAATGACTACTTCAACATCATCAACTTCAGCCATAACTGCGACTGTAATTGCGGATGTATGAACACGCCCTTGAGATTCTGTTTGAGGAACACGCTGTACACGGTGTGTTCCACCCTCATACTTCAACCGACTATAAACCTGTTCACCCTTGATAAGAGCAGTAACCTCTTTATATCCACCTGCATCAGATGGGGAGCTAGAGATAAGCTCTATCTTCCACTCTCTCAGATCTGCATAGCGAGTGTAGGCATCGAAAAGATCACCTACAAAGATAGCTGCTTCATCACCACCAGCACCAGCACGAAGCTCCACGATGATATTTCTATCATCATTTGGATCCTTTGGTAGGAGTAGTACTTTTATCTCCTCTTCGAGTTCTGGCTTACGAGGTTCAAGTTCTTTAAGTTCCTCTTTCGCCATCTCACCCATTTCAGCATCGCCGAGCATATCTTTAGTATCTGCAATATCTGCAACTAAGGCTTGGTACTCTTTTGCTTTTTCAACGATAGGTAAAAGGTTTGATTGTTCTCTTGAGAGGTCTGTCATGTGTTTGATGTCAGAGGTGATGTCAGGTGAACTCAGCAATTCGCCGAGTTCATTATAGCGGTTGATAAACGGAGTGAGTTTATCTGCGAGCATAATTTATGCTCTGATTATAGTGCGTTTACAGATTTGTGTAGACGACTTACTTTTCTAGCAGCAGTCTCTTTTTTAAGAACACCTTTGCTTACAAATTTATGAATTTGTTGGTTAGCAACTTTGAATGCAGCTTGTGCTTCTTCTTTGTTACCAGCTTCAACTGCTGTATTAACGTCTTTAACGATATTTTTAAGACGAGTTCTATAAAAACGGTTACGTTCTGTACGAACGAGTGTTTGACGAATTCTCTTGATTGATGACTTGTGATTTGCCATTATGAGTCCTTTTTGGAATTTAAGTGCGCAATAATAGCTTAAAGATAATTAAAATTAAGTTAAAGGGTGCTAGAATACCTTTAATATAAATTTATTTGAGAAAAGGGATGAAAAAAAGATGAAACTATTTGGTACAGATGGTGTAAGAGGCGAAGCAGGTACTTTTTTAAGTGCCCAAGTGGCGATGAGAGTAGCAATGGCTGCTGGAATTTATTTAAAAAGAACTGCAAAAACAAATAAGATTCTTATTGGTAAAGATACACGCCGAAGTGGTTATATGATAGAAAATGCCATAGTTTGTGGTCTTACTGCTGTTGGTTTTGATGTTGTTGAGATTGGTCCTATGCCTACCCCCGCTATCGCATTTATCACTGAAGATATGCGTTGTGATGCGGGAATTATGATAAGCGCTTCGCATAACTCTTTTGAGGATAACGGGATAAAGTTTTTTGATGGGCATGGAGATAAATTTCCTTGTGAAGTTGAAGAGGAGATAGAAAGTATCTACTTTGATGATGAGAAAATTCTTGAGGCACAAGTCACGGCAAAAGCTATTGGAAAAGCTAAACGTATAGATGATGTTATTGGGCGATATATTGTTCAACTCAAAAACTCTTTTCCACGCCGTCTTACACTTCAAGGAATGCGAATAGTTTTAGATACGGCAAATGGTGCTGCTTATAAGGTAGGTCCAACTGTACTTGAAGAGCTTGGGGCTGATGTTATTGTGATGCATGATAAACCTGATGGCTTTAACATAAATGAGGGGTGTGGCGCTTTGCATCCTCAAAATGTTAGTGATGCAGTTATACAGTATAGAGCAGATTTAGGTATAGCACTGGATGGGGATGCTGATAGACTTGTAGTAGTAGATGAGAAGGGTGAAGTTGTTGATGGAGATCAGCTTCTGGGCGCACTCGGCGTACATTTGAGTAAACTTGGTATCTTAAAAGGTGGAGGTATTGTCGCTACTGTTATGAGTAATCAAGGTTTAGATGATTATATGCATGCAAATAGTCTCAAGCTCTGGCGTTCAAATGTTGGAGATAAGCATGTACTTGAGATTATGAAAAAAGAAGGTATTAATTTCGGTGGAGAACAGAGTGGGCATATTATTATGCATGATTTTGCAAAAACTGGAGATGGACTTGTAAGTGCGCTTCAGGTACTTGCACTTCTTTTAGATAAGAAACAATCGGCTTCAAAGGTACTTCGTCCTTTTTCTCTCTATCCACAAAAGTTAGTAAATCTTCATGTAAAAACAAAGCGACCATTAGAAGAGATAGAGGGTTTGAGTGAGAGACTTCAAGCTCTTGAAGAGGAGGGGGTGAGACAACTTGTCCGTTACTCTGGGACTGAAAACAAGCTCCGAATACTTTTAGAAGCTAAGGATGCAAAGCTTATGGAAATACGCATGAAAGAACTCAGTGATTTTTTTAGTAAAGATCTCAATGCCTAGTTCAAATCATACTCTGCGTTTTTCGGCAGTTTTACTTTTTACACTTGCCGGTGTTTTTATAATAGACCAAAATATAAAGTCACTTTTTGTGGATGGCTATAGATATTATAGTGAATATATGGATTTTATACTTGTTTACAATAGAGGTGTGGCGTTTTCTATGTTTAGCTTTCTTGCTGAGTATTTAAAGTATATACAATTACTCCTAGTTGTGGGTGTATTAGGATATGTTTTCTATCTTAAAAAACTTTGCTATGCTCTTCCTGTTGGTATTTTGCTCGGGGGAGCATTCTCAAATGTTTATGATAGATTTATTCATGAGGGTGTGGTTGATATGTTCTACTATCATGCTTGGCCTTATCCTATCTTAGGAGAGAGTGGTTTTGCTGTGTTTAACTTCGCAGATGTGATGATAGATGTAGCAGTTATATGGCTATTGGTGTTAAATTTCAGACCACAACTCTGTAAAAGCTAGATAAAAGCAGTTTTTTGCTAACATAAGCAAAATAAAAATAGTTTTATGACTATAATTAACAATATTAATAAAGGAAATTGATGGAAATCAAATCAACAAAAATCGACACTGCTAACGCAGAAATTACTGCTACAATCTCTATGGATGAGGTAAACACTAACATTGAAAAGATCGCTAAGCAACTTAGTAAGACTGCAAATGTTCAAGGTTTTCGTAAGGGTAAAGTACCAATGGCTATCATTAAAAAGCAATATGGTCAAAAACTGGTAGAAGATGCAGAAGCTGAAGCACTTCGTGGTGTACTTGCTAAAGGTTTAGAAGAGTTAGAGATAGTAAATGAGTCTTTAATCGGTGAGCCAAACATTACTAAGTTTGATAAGAGTGATGATAAGATAGAAGTAGCAGTAAAAGTTGCTATGCGTCCAACTATAGAGCTTGGTGATATTGCTGCATCTGTTCCTGAGTTTACAAAACCAGAGATTAGTGATGCAGATATTGATGCACGTATCAAAACTTTAGCAGAGTCTCAATCTCCATTAGTAGATATTAAAGAAGAGAGAGCACTGAAGCTTGGTGATACTGCTGTTATCAACTTTGAAGGTTTTGTTGATGGTGTTGCGTTTGAGGGTGGAAAAGCTGAAGGGCATGCACTAGAGCTTGGTTCTGGTCAGTTTATTCCAGGTTTTGAAGAGCAACTTGTTGATGTGAAGCCAAATGAAGAGGTAACTATCAAAGTAACTTTCCCTGAAAACTATGCTGAAAGTTTAGCAGGTAAAGATGCAGAGTTTAAAGTAACAGTAACGGCTATTCAAGAGAAAACTAAGGTAGAGATTAACGATGAGTTAGCAGCTAAAATGCTTCCAGGTGAAGAAAATGCTACTTTAGAAGAACTTAAAAAACAGGTAAAAGAGCAGTTAGAGAATGAAGCACTTAGTAAACTTTACAATGAAGATTTAAAACCAAAACTTCTTGAGACATTAGTTGATACTTTGATTTTTGATCTCCCTGCGTTTGTCGTTGAGCAAGAGATTGATATGGCTCTTAACAAGAAAGCTGGAACTATGAGTGAAGATGAGATTAAAGAGCTTCGTGAAAATGAAGAGAAGTTAACTGAACTTCGTGAGACTTTCCGTGAGGAAGCTGTAAGAAGTGTAAGAGCTACTTTCATCATCGATTCTATCGCACTTGAAAAAGGTGTAAAGATTGAAGAGCAAGAAGTTATGCAGACTATCTACTTTGAAGCGATGCAACAAGGTCAAGATCCTCAAAAAGCTTATGATCAGTATAAAGATGCAGGATACCTACCAGCTATCCAAATGTCAATGGTTGAAGATAGAGTTCTTTCTGGTCTTCTTAACGAAAAGATAGCATAAATTATGTCTTACATTCCTTATGTAGTTGAAAAATCTGGACGTGGTGAGCGTTCTTATGACATCTTCTCTCGCTTACTTAAAGATAGGATTGTGATGCTTAGTGGCGAGGTAAATGATGCTGTTGCTTCCACTATCGTTGCACAGTTTTTATTTCTTGAAGCAGAAGATCCAGAAAAAGATATTTACTTCTATATCAACTCCCCAGGTGGTGTTGTCACGGCAGGTATGGCTATTTTTGATACTATGAACTATATTCGCCCGAATGTTGCTACTATCTGCATAGGTCAGGCAGCTTCTATGGGTGCATTCCTTTTAAGTAGTGGAGAGAAAGGGAAGCGTTATGCTCTTCCTCATGCTCGTATTATGATTCACCAACCTTTAGGTGGTGCGCAGGGTCAGGCTACGGATATTCAGATTCAAGCAGAAGAGATTCTTCGTATGAAAGCTGAACTAAACGGAATCCTTGCAAAAAATACAGGTCAAACCATCAAACAAATTGAAAAAGATACAGATAGAGATAACTTTATGAGTGCTCAAGAGTCTCAAGAGTATGGTATGATTGATGAAGTACTACAAAAAAACGACAAAAAGTAAGGAGAAAGATTATGGCAGGATCACTTAGAGGTAGAGCACGTAGAAATATAGATGATACTTCAGAAGTTACATCAGATTCAGATACCCCTAAACCTGCTATGAAAGATCTTAAGATGGAGAATCCTTCAAGTGATATAGAAATATATTCTAAAGAAGTGCTTCATTCTCTTATTGCAGATAATCTTCCTCCTACTCCCAACAACTTTTCTCTTTATTTTGATAGGCTTTTAGAAGATAAGAGCGAGACACTTCGTAAGCAGATTCATTCAATGCTCGAATTAGAAGAGAGTAATGAAGCTGAGAATACGATCCTGTTGGAACAGAGTTTGAAAAAAGGTTTTAGCTCTATTAAGAGTCTACTCGCAACGACTGCTACTCTTTATAAAAATATGTCTCTTATGTCAAAAATATTAGATAAAAGAAAAAAAGAACTGAGCACACACCCTGAGATAAAAGAGGCTATAAGTATAGTTGCAACACTTGAAGGTGATGTAAGTAAACTCAATTCTATTCTTAAATCACAGAGTTCTCAGATGAAAAACATCTATGATGATACAGCAAAAATAATTAAAAATGTTGAGAATGAGACGATATTTGATAATCAATTTGGTGTATATAACAAACGCTACCTCTTAACAAAGATAGAGCAAGAGATAGGTCTTATTAAAGAGTTTAAGCATAATAGTTCTCTTATTATGATTGAGTTATCTCGTGATCTTAAAAAAAGTGTGAACAATGAAAAAGCTGTGCTACTGATGACAAGAACTATTGCAAGACTTCTTCTTAAAACTTCACGAAGAAGTGACATTGTCGCTTATTATGGTAGTGGTATATTTTCTATGCTTTTAAAACATACAGATATAGATGCTGCAAAAAAAGCGAGTGAGCGACTTATTGATCTTGTGTCAAACTCTAACTTTTTCTTAGCAGACCGTGAGATTCAGCTAAAAATTTCTATTGGTGTGATAGGTATTGATATAAATTATTCCGTAGAAGAGATTGTTGTGAATGCATTAAATGGCATAGAGATAGCATATACAAATAAAAATGTTGATTATGCAGTAGGCACTAAGTAAAGAGTATAAATGAAATTAAATATAGTAGAATACCCAGATAAAAGATTGCGTTTGAAGTCTAAAGAAGTGAAGAACTTTGATAAAAAACTTCATGATTTATTAGATAGTATGTACCCAATAATGATGAATACAAATGGAATAGGACTAGCTGCTATTCAAGTTGCACAAGCTATTCGTGTACTTATATTAAATATCCCTGATGAAGAGGGTGAACAGCATCAAGAAAACCTTTTAGAGATTATAAATCCTGTGATGTCTCAACGTGCAGGGGAGACTGTATATCAAGAGGGATGTCTTAGTGTACCTCAGTTTTATGAAGATATAAAACGCAATGACAGACTTACTCTTCACTACCAAGATCGCAATGGTAATGAGAAAATGCTTGAAGCAGATGGTCTTTTGGCGATAGCAATTCAGCATGAGATAGATCACCTAGAGGGAATTCTTTTTATAGATAAACTCTCCTATTCACGCCGCAAAAAGTTTGAAAAAGAGTATAAACGCATGCAAAAAGAGAGAAAAGCCTCATAAATATGACAATTTGTCATATTTTCCCCCACTTCTAAAAAATCAAGCTATTATTTACTATCTATATGAAAAGGTAGCTCTTATGAAAAAATTACTCTGTGCGACTTATGAAGGTCTGGATGCAAAAGTCATAGAAGTAGAATCTACTCTCACAAAAGGACTTCCCTCTTTTTCTATCGTTGGGATGGCAAGTACTGCTATTACTGAGTCAAAAGAGAGAGTGAAGTCTGCACTACTCTCAAATGATTTTTCTTTTCCTCCTAAGCGAATCACCTTTTCACTAGCACCATCAGAACTCTCAAAATCTGGCTCACAGTTTGATCTCTCAATGGCGACACTGATACTTCTTCATGGAGATGAGTCTGATTTATCAGATTGGTTTGTGTTTGGTGAGTTGGGACTAGATGGGAGAGTAAAAGAAAATGTGCAACTCTATCCTCTCATTCTTTCGCTAGCAAATCAGAAACTAATAACAAAAGCGATAGTCCCTTTTGAATCCTTAGAAAAACTCTCAAAGATTCCTGATGTCTCATTTTATGGTGTAAAAACTCTTAATGAAGCCGTAGATGCTCTGAAAAATCAAGAGACTCTTTCACTCAGTATGGAGCAGAGTAGTATAGAAGCACTATTTTATGAGATGGATGGGGAGAAATATTATTATATCAAAGAGTACGAAGAGGATTTTTTAGATGTAAAGGGGCAGGAGGTAGCAAAGAGAGCTGCACTTATCGCTGCCGCTGGTTTTCATAACATCATACTTGAAGGAAGTCCGGGTTGTGGTAAGAGTATGATAGCTTCACGACTTCGCTACATCCTGCCACCTATGAGTAATTCAGATATTCTTGAAAAAGCAAAGTTAGAGATACTCGATGGAGTAGAACCGAGCTTTCAGCCAAGGCGAGCGATGCAAGCTGTACATCACACCTCTACAAGTGCCTCTGTCTTTGGTGGTGGAAGCCATAAGGCAAAGATTGGAGAGGTTGGTCTTGCTCATAATGGTATACTTTTTTTCGATGAACTTCCACACTTTTCTAAAAATGTTTTAGAGTCTCTTCGTGAGCCAATGCAAGATAAAAAGATTCGCATATCTCGTGTCAATTCTAAAGTCTCTTACCCTGCAAAATTTCTTTTTATAGGTGCCATGAATCCTTGCCCTTGTGGTAATCTTTTAGATGAGAGAAAAGAGTGCCGATGTAATGAACTCGAGATTCAAAAGTACAAAAATCGACTGAGTGATCCTTTTTTGGATAGGATTGACTTAAATGTAGTGATGCAGAATGTGAGTAGTACAGATAAACCAAGTTTGAGTTCTTTGGAAATGCATGAGATGGTAGTAAAAGCACACATGAGAGCAAAGAAGCGAGGACAAAAAGAGTTCAATGCAAATCTAAGTGATAAAGAGATAGAAGAGTATTGTGCTTTGAATGAAGAGGTACAAGCTATTTTAGATATGGCAATACCACGTTTCACTCTCTCTTTTCGTAGTATAAAAAAGGTACAAAAAGTTGCAAGGACTATTGCAGATTTGGCTAAGAGTGAGAGTATAGAGAAAGAGCATCTGATGGAAGCTCTGTCATATAGAAGACGATAAATTATAGTAGACTTCTTGCAAAACTCAAGAGACCGTAAAAAATTCTGTGTCAGCTACCAAAAGTAACACCTAGTTACAGCTCCAAGTACTCATCCAGTCTGCCCTCAAAAAAGATGGCTAATTGCGAAATAGTTTGACTCCAATTGTGTACTG
>JALUKS010000040.1 GCA_027056465.1 Sulfurimonas sp. | reverse complement strand
GTACATCCTGTAAAAAGTGCATATTTTAATTCTTTCATTTATCTACTCCCTAGAACTTTGCAGTCGATGATGATTTTACAAGTTTTTGAATTTCATCAAGATTTTCTGATTTTACGATGCCCCATGGTGGAACAATCTTGCCTTTTGTGAACATTTTTAGCGCTACTGGTACATGTTTTACGATGCCAGCCATTTCAGAGTAGAGGACTAAACCACCCTCATCAAGAACACCATTTTTTTCTATAGAGTGTTTAAATCCAACAGCATGGCGTGTAGCGACATTGCTTGTAGCAACACCCTCTTTGAAGAGCATATTGTGAAGGGATGTTATCTTTTCGATAGGATTTACATCTTTAGGACATACTTCTGCACACTCCATACACTTGACACAATCCCAAAGACCTTGTTTCTCTTTGTGTAACTCTTCAAGTCTTTGTGTGTGTGCATCATCACGAACATCAGCCTCAAATCTATATGCCTTAGCAAATGCAGCAGGACCAAAGAAATCTTCGTTTATCTCAACAACTGGACAAGCATAGTGACAAGCACCACACTGGATACATAAGTCAGCATCATTAAGCGCTTCAGACTCTTGTGGTGTTACTAAATGCTCATGCTCTGGATGTTCTTCTACATCTGAAATAAGATAAGGTTTAACAGCTGAGTGTTTTTCCCAAAAGTCACCCTTATCGATAATCATATCTTTAACAGCACGTTTAATACTCAAAGGCTCGATAGTCATCTCGTCGCCCCAGAACTCTATCATTTTAGTCATAGACTCTTTACAAGCAAGAGTTGAACGACCATTTACTTTGATAGCACAAGCACCACAGATACCGTGACGACATGATCTTCTGTAGGAGAAGCTTCCGTCATGATCCCATTTGATTCTGTTGAGGATGTCTAAAACAACCTCTTCAGAAGTTACATCCATTTCATAGTTTTCATAATATGGAAGATAATCTTCATCAGCATTAAAACGAAATACTTTGAAATCTACTTTTGTTGTAGTTATTTTATGTGTACTCATAAGTTCTCTCTTCCTTTTAGTAAGTTCTAGCTTTTAGTTCATGTTTGCCTAATACAACATCCATGTAGTCTAGTTTGATGTTACCATCTTCATCCATATAACTCATCGTATGTTTGAGAAATTCTTCATCATTACGAGTGTCAAAATCCTCTCTAAAGTGCGCACCACGGCTCTCTTTTCTTGCTATTGCAGACTCAACGATAAACGCAGAGTAGTCCAGCATATGACCAAACTCAATAGCCTCTTGAAGTTCAGTGTTAAATACTTTAGACTTATCTTTGATACGAATATTTTTAAAACGTCCACGAAGTTCTTGTACTTTTGCAACGACTATTTTCAGCGTCTCTTCTGTTCTAAATGCACCCGCATTTGCTGTCATACTCTGTTGTAACTCTTCTCTAAGTTCTGTAATACTTTCATCCCCATTGTTAGAGAGTACCCACTCAACTTCTGCAATAGCAGTAGATGCATCTTCTTGCGTAGCGGTGCGAAGCTCGATTTTGTCAATCTCTTCAACCATTGTTTTACCAACAAAACGACCAAAAAGAAGTGCTTCGAGAACGGAGTTTGCACCAAGACGGTTTGCACCGTGAACAGATACACATGAACACTCACCAGCAGCATAAAAACCTTCTATAAGTTCATCATTATTCATACGAACATTACCAGCGATATTTACTGGAATACCACCCATAGAGTAGTGTGCAGTTGCAGAGATAAGGATAGGCTCTTTAATCATGTCAAGACCTAAGAATGTGATGGCTAAATCACGAAGCTCTGGTAGTCTCTCCATAATAAGATCTTTTCCTAAGTGTGTAACATCAATGAAAACAGCATCTTTTCTTGGACCTACACCACGACCCTCACGGATTTCGTTGATGATAGCACGAGATACTACATCACGAGATGCAAGTTCCATCGCGTTTGGAGCATATTTCTCCATAAATCTTTCACCCTTAGAGTTAAAAAGACGTCCACCCTCACCACGAGCAGCTTCAGAGATGAGAACACCATTTCCTGAAAGACCTGATGGGTGAAACTGTACAAACTCCATATCTTCAAGAGGAAGACCATGACGAGCAACGATAGAGAGACCATCACCTGTATTTGCATGAGCATTTGAGTTGATTTTGAATGAACGAGCATAACCACCTGTTGCAAACATTACAGATTTTGCATTGAAAATCGCCATCTGCATATCACGGATATTAAACGCGATAACACCAGATACTTTACCATCTTTGTAGATAATATCAGCAGCATACCACTCATCCCAAAACTTTACACCAGCACGATCAGCTTGCTCGTAGATAGTTTGAAGAAGTGTAAGACCTGTTCTATCTTTTGCGTAACATGCACGAGGAGAAGACTGCCCACCAAAAGGGCGTTGTGCAATTTTACCATCTGGAGTTCTGCTAAACGCAGCACCCATTCTTTCAGCCCAGCGAATAGTCTCAGGAGCTTTTTGACACATAAACTCAACAGCATCTTGATCAGCAAGATAGTCAGAACCTTTTACTGTATCAAACTCATGAAGCTCAACACTGTCTTCATCACTAAACGCCGCATTAATTCCACCTTGTGCCGCACCAGAATGACTTCTTAGTGGGTGTAGCTTCGTAATAACAGCAACTTTTTTACCTGCATTTTGTAACTCTCTTGCTGCTGCACAACCTGCAAGGCCGGCACCAACAACGATAGCATCGTAAGTATAAATAGGAATACTCATTAAATTTCCTTATAATAAAACTAATATAATAAGAACTATTATATCGTGAAAAGACTTAGGGGAGGTTAAATTTAGAGTGAAAAAGTGTGAAGTGCTTGTATGTTACAATTATGGACACATAGGAACTCTCTCCTATATCTCTTTTTCAGCCATATCTCTTGTTTGAAGGATTCTGTTTGTCCCTGTACTTTTAGCATATTGTAAAATCTCTTTTGCTTGTCGTATAACTTCTTCAAGGCTCGTATTGTTTGGTTTTATTATAAAACCACCACTTACTGTGATAACTACTGGACCTTTTTCAGGTATATTAAACTTCAGTTCTTCTATACTTTGGCGGATAAGTTCAGTATCTTTAAATGCTTGCTCTTTACTCGCACGAGATAAGATAAGTGTAAACTGATTGTAGTCTGTTCTAGCTATCACATCAATTGGCTGTTCATAAAGTGATATAGTGTAAGCAATTTTTTTGAGTATAGATTGTGTCATCTCTTGAGAAAATGTATGTTTTCTTTTAGAAAAGTTATCTATTTCTAAGATAATGATTGCGGTAAAATTACTATCTTTGAGATTCTTTTTATTGGAGTAAGAGTTAATCATTCCTTTATGGTTATTTATCCCTGTTACTGGGTCTAGCATTGTTGGATTATCATTTGTTATATTTTTTCTATTCATTCTCATTGCTATCGCATCTGCTTCAATAGTATAGATGGTATAATCTTTTTTAGATTTTTCTATCTGGTAAAGATACTCTATATCTTTATAAATAGAGAATATTTTTTTTCTATACCAGAGTGTTGCAAAAAGTACGATGATAAATATAGCGATAGTTACTATCTTAATTATATTATATTTCTCTTGGTTATACTCTATGTTTTTTAAAAGAATACTATTTATCTTATCTGTAATAATAGTAAACATCTTGTGAAGGTTTTTTTCTGCTAAATCTTTTGCCCCTTTATTACTTCCTTCTATATAAAACTGATGTGCCGCATCATTGAACTTTGTTGTGAGATTAGAGAGCTCATTTAAGTCATTGAGGTATACATCTTCATGAGAAAATATATATTTTCCTGAGTAATCATATTTATCTAAACTTTTAAGTGTGTCAATTTTTTGATGGAGTTGCACACTCTTTCCATTAAACTGAATAAGAGCTACTTCTCTATCACCTTTATCTAGCATAGTAAGTGATTTTAGAATCTTTTTTTGTTGATTCAAGTTGTTGATTTTGTCAAAAGAGAGTTGTTGCTCTAAAGTTAGCATCATTGAGACAAAAGCTATGAGTAAAACAAAAAAGAGGTAAGTGTTTAAATTCATAAATATTTTTTTTATAGAGTGTTTCATGTTTATTTTTCCTAATAATGTTATAATAACCCGTTATTTTATATCGACCGTAATTAATATATGCTTAAAGAAGTCCATTTGAATTTAGAAAATTATTTTATATCGCATTTTAAAAGTAAATATATTGGTGATGATGGCGCTCTCATCGGTAAATATGTCTATTCTAAAGATGCTTTTTTTGAAAATGTTCATTATAAAAAAGAGTGGTTGAGTTACTATCAGATAGCCCAACGTGCTATGCTTGTAAACATTTCAGATGCTGTTGCTATGAATGCGATACCTAAGTATGCACTTCTGAGTGTCGCTATGCCAAAGAGTATGAGTAAAAAAGATATGAGTGAATTAGCTCATGGGTTTCAAGATATAGCGAATAAATATAGTATAGAGATTATCGGTGGTGATACTATATCTAATAGTAAACTCGATATTACTATCACTATTATCTCTAAAACTTCACGACCACTTCTGCGTTCAAAGATACGTAGTGGATATATTTTAGGCTTTACTGGAGAACTAGGTAAATCAGCCTATGCACTCAAAAAGCTTTTTAATTTAGGTCAAATTCATAAACACTCAAAATTTATAGATATAAAACTTCGGCAAGATTTTGTACAAAAGAGTGAGCGTATCTTACAAGCTGGTATGGATATTTCAGATGGTCTTTTTAGTGATTTAGAGAAACTTACTTCATTAAATAGAGTAGGGTTGAGATTTTTCAAGCGACTGCCCAAGAGTATGGCTTGTAGTGGGGAAGAGTATGAGATGCTAGTTGCGTTTGATAAACGCGATATGAAAGCAGTGAAACGCAGAGCTACTCAGAGTAGAACAGAGATAACTTTTTTTGCACAAGCTGTAA